>NYSO01000072.1:0-5000 GCA_002683015.1 Rhodobiaceae bacterium | reverse complement strand
GTGTGTAAGTTATCCCTGTTCCAAAATTATTGTCCTCTGTTACAATATTAAATCCAGGTACATATAAGTTTCCAAAGTTTTCTGGTGATTTCTGATTAATCATTCTGTTAAGTCTTAATGATGTACCCATGAAAATGTTTTTTGAAATTTTTGCATTAAACCCAAGTATTAATTCTATCCAATTTGCACTAAGATTATTGTATTCATTGTAATCCTCAATCCTACCATTCTCCCAATATTTATCTAAATCATAAACTAAATAATCGAAAACTTCACTTTTAAATGAGCTTGTAGCAAATCTAAAACCAAAATATATTTCATTCTCTAAACCTGGTGGATTGTTATAAAAGTTGTAATTAAAACCTGCTTTTATATAGCTTCCTTTGAAGTTGGAGTCTATATTTTCATTATATATTTTTTTATCATCATTACCAACTTCAGCAACTATGAATAACCTTTCTTTAATTCTTAAATCCGCATAAAGAGAAACACCATTATAGTCCTCTGTTATCATTCTTACTTGTTTACTTAAATCAATTCCAAATCTAATTCCATATTTTTCTTTAATTTTCAAAGAATCTGGTTGTGAAGGATTTTCTTGAGAATATCCAACACTAAAAATCATTACAATAAAAAATTTAATGATATATCTTAACATGGTGTGATATTTCATCATTTACATTTCGTATTTCAATAACTGAATCTTCAATCCAATTATAATTATCATTTTCTATAATGATATTATCAATTTTATATTCCATTTTATAACCACATGATCTTGATATGTAAACATTATTTCTTGAATAGTTAAAATAAATTAAATCTTCATTAGATTGATTAGAGTCAAATTCTTTTGTAAATGAAAATGAAGAAGTATTCTCATAATTATTCAACGGAATTGAAACTGAGTCAATAGTGCCAAGGAAAAAATCTTCATTATTATTAATCCCTTTTATTCTTAAATTGTCAACTGATTTAGTTTCGCCTGAAAAACTATCAACAAATTTTAAAATAAGGTTGGGTGTATCAGTGTTAGATTCAAGACAAATATCATCTGGCTCACATGCTACTAAAAAAAATAAGATTAAAATTAATCTTGAATAAAGGTGAAAATTCATTTTTTCAAAATTACAATTTCATTTGCTTCTATACCATAATTTAATATATTTAATACAAATATTGAATCATGAAAAAATATTATTTATTACCACTATTTCTACTCTTTTTAACTATATCTTTTTCTCAGAAGAAGAAGAATACCAATGATGGATTAAAATCTTCTGATTTATCAGGTCTAAAGTTCAGATCTGTAGGTCCAGCTTTCATGTCCGGCCGTATTGCAGATATTGCAATAAATCCTGAAAATGAGAACGAATGGTATGTTGCTGTTGGATCTGGTGGTGTCTGGAAGACTGTTAACTCTGGAACAACATGGAAAGCCATTACAGATGATCAAGATTTTTATTCTACAGGTTGTATTACCATAGATCCTCATAATTCATCAAAAATATGGCTTGGAACTGGAGAAAATGTTGGAGGTAGACATGTCGGTATTGGACATGGTGTTTTTGTAAGTGATAATGGAGGAAAGAGTTGGAAATCTATGGGATTAAAATCCTCCGAACACATATCTAAAATTATTGTTAGTCCAAAAGATCCAAATATTGTATTTGTAGCTTCACAGGGTCCTCTTTGGTCCTCCGGTGGTGAAAGAGGGTTATACAGAACTGATAATGGAGGAAAAACATGGAAAAACGTTCTAAGTGTTAATGAGTGGACAGGTGTTACTGATATAGCCATTGATCATAATAATCCAAATATTTTATATGCTGCAACATGGCAAAGACATAGAAATGTAGCTTCATATATGGGTGGTGGACCAGGAACCTCTATATATAAGTCTACAGATCATGGAATTACATGGACTGAAATTAAAAATGGTTTACCAAGCTCTAATCTTGGCAAAATTGGTTTAGCGATATCTCCTTTTGATAGTTCTATACTATATGCTGCTGTCGAAACTGACAGAAGAAATGGGGCTGTCTATAAGACAACTAATTCTGGTGGAAGTTGGAAAAAAATGTCCGATACTGTTTCTGGAGCAACAGGACCTCACTATTATCAGGAGCTTGTTGCGTCTCCTCATGTATTTGATAAAATATACTTGATGGATACAAAAGTCCAAGTATCAGAGAATGGGGGAGAAGATTTTTATATTATGAATGAAAGTGATAAACATGTAGACAATCATTCATTGACTTTCAAACTTAGTGATCCAAACTATTTGTTGATTGGAACTGATGGAGGTGTATATGAATCTTTTGATGATACTAAATCATGGAAATTTGTTGCAAACCTTCCACTTACTCAGTTTTATAAACTTGCTGTTGATGATGCATATCCATTTTACAATATTTTTGGTGGTACGCAAGACAATAATACACAGGGAGGTCCAAGTAGAACATTTAAAACATCTGGTATTACAAATTCTGATTGGTTTGTACTTCTTGGTGGAGATGGTCATCAACCTGCTACTGAGCCAGGTAATCCTGACATTGTTTATGCTCAGTCTCAACAGGGAAATATTCATCGCATTGACAGAACTAATGGAGAAGCTACATTTATTAAACCACAAAATGACTTAAATGAAGACTATGAAAGATTTAATTGGGATGCACCAATATTAGTTAGTTCGCATGACCCTAAAACAATATTTTTTGGATCTCAAAGAGTTTGGGTTTCAAATAACAGGGGAGATGATTGGAGGGCAATTTCTGGAGATCTAACTCTTAATCAAGAAAGATTCTCACTACCAATAATGGGAAAAGTCCAAAGTTGGGATAATCCATGGGATGTTTACGCCATGTCCACATATAATACTATAACATCTTTATCTCAATCACCTATTGATGAAAATATCATTTACGCTGGGACAGACGATGGTATTATTCAATATACACAAGACTATGGTCAGACTTGGACTAAAGTTAACGTTGAAAAATTACCAGGTGTTCCAAAAGGTTCTTTTGTAAATGATATAAAGGCAGATTTATTTGATGCAAATACTGTTTATGTATTATTGGATAACCACAAGTTTGGAGATTATAAGCCCTATGTATATAAATCCACTGATGGGGGTAAATCATGGAAAGATATTGGGGAGGGAATACCAGATGGTTTTTTATGCTGGAGATTAGTTCAAGATCATGTTGATAGGAATTTAATGTTTTTAGGAACAGAATATGGAATATATGTTTCTGTTAACGGTGGTAATAAATGGGTTAAGTTTTCATCTGGTTTGCCCACAATTTCAATAAGAGATTTAGCTATACAAAAAAGAGAAAATGATTTGGTTGCTGCAACATTTGGTAGAGGCTTTTATGTTCTTGATGATTATTCGTCTTTAAGATTTTTATCATCAAATTCATTAAAAAGTAATCTAGTGTTTACACCTAGAAAAGCACTTCAATACAGCCCAATTAGATCAGGATCGTCTTCTCAGGGTAGTAATACATATTATGCAAAAAATCCTGACTATGGTGCAATTTTTACTTTTTATTTAAGTGACGAAATTTCAACAAAAAAACAAAAAAGAAAAAAAAGAGAAAAAGATCTTGAAAAATCTGATTCTGACATACCGTTCCCAGGATGGGATGAGTTAGATGCTGAGTTGAATCAAGACTCACCTCGAATAGTAATTGAAATTTACGACACTAATAATGAATTTGTTGATAGATTTTCTAGACCATATAAAAAGGGATTTAATAGGGTTTCGTGGGATTTAACTAAAAACTTAAATTCAAATATTAATTCAGGATCATCAAGATCTTATTCACGTAGTATTAGGGTTAATCCAGGAAAGTATTCTTTTAATGTATATACAAGTTTTAATGGTCAAGTTAACAAAATTGGAAGTAAATTCTTCGAAGTTGAAAGGATAAGATCAGGTGTCTTAGAAAATCCAAATCTCAATTCAATTGAAGACTATGTTACAGAAATCGAAAATACTTATAAGATTTACTCTGTAATTAACAATAAATTCAATAAAATTAAAGACAATAATAAATCTCTAATGTCTTTAATATCAAGATCTACAAATTACAGCAACAATGTTAGTTTGTATAATGAATTAAATAATAGTATTAATGAAATTGATGTTTTTGTCTCTGGAAATAAATCAAAAAAAGATGTTAGAGAAAAGGACATCGAAACAATCTCAGATAGGCTAGGTGTGGCAGCTAGAGGATTAAATTCATCATATGGCCCTACTGGTATGCAGATTTCAAGTTTAGATAAAGCTAAATCCTTAATTAATAAATTTGGGGAAATGGTGGATGCTTTAAGTTTAGAATTTACAAAGCTTAAAAATCAAGTAGAATCAGAATTAGATTCTTATATTTTAGATTGATAATTATTAATTAACAAGTCAACAACCAAACTGTATGTTTTTATACCCGCTTTTTGGTTGTTGATTTTTAAGAAAATATCATAATTTTTTTTGAAAAAACTTTCGTATTTATTTTGGTATTTTAAATAGTATTCATTTTTCTGTTGTATGTTTTTAATTACACCAACATTTAAATCTTTGATGTATAGTTTGTGTAATTTAGGGTCTATCTTTCTTATTTCAGCTAGCAAATACTGAACAGCCATTAAGTTTCCAGAATATCTTAAATAATTATTTTCGCTTTTTGATAGAGTTTCTATAGCTATGTAGTTTGCTTCATCTTCAAATGCATATCCTATTTGATGTGCGATTTCGTGAGAAATAGTAACTGGAATTGAAATATCAGGTATATTATAATTGATATTTGCCTCAAGTGTAAATGGATTAATATATCCAGAGAAGCCCATGTATGAGAGTGGAGTTGAAAAGAGTGATTTTTTCACAGGAAAACTATTTATCTGCTTATTTTCAAACATCCAATTACTTTTTTTAATTGACTTTATACATTCATTCTTAACTTGATAAAAACTAAGTTTTGATTCTACTTTTTCCT
>NYSO01000071.1 GCA_002683015.1 Rhodobiaceae bacterium | reverse complement strand
ATGCAAGCTATGCCAAGCAATGCAAGCTATATGCCAAGAAATGCAAGCCATATAAGCAATGCAAAAATTATCAGTAATAAAATTGATGCTGCTAATAAAGAGTAAAGTCTGTGCGTCATTCAATAATCCTTACTCATTATGGCTGCATCATTTCTAATTTTTCTGAAAGAGCAGGCTCATTGCGAGACAGCATTAACTCCCCTAGTTTGTTCGCTGTTACCTGGTCCGAATTCAACGACTCAGATAATTGTCCGTTGGCCATCACGTGAATACGGTCCGATAGCCCCATTATTTCCTCGATTTCATTTGAAACTAATAAGATCGCATGGCCCATATCGCGCATTTTTATTAATTCTTGATGAATTTTATTGATTGCGCCAATGTCAACGCCCCAAGTCGGGTTCTCGGCAATAACCAATTGTTTTTTTTGTTCCAATTCTCGAGCTACAACCAATTTCTGTTTATTACCGCCAGACATTGTTCTTACTTTTGATTTGACGCTGCCAACACGGATGTCGTACTCACTTACTAGTTGTTCAGAAAATTTGCACAGATGCTGCAAATTAAAAAAATATCCATTTGAGAATTGTTTATTTCGCATCTGTGAAACACAAGAATTTTCAAGAACACTGGCATCTAAGGCTAGACCAACCCTCTGACGGTCCTCCGGAATGTAAGAAAGTCCTATTTTGCGGCGTGCCGAAACATCTTGATCTGAGATATTTTCATTACTGAGTAGCATATTTCCTGAGAGAATATTTCGAAGTCCAACAATAGCTTCTACTAACGGGCCCTGCCCATTTCCTGAAACTCCAGCTATTCCCACTATTTCTCCGAGGTATACTTTTAAGGAAATAGGTTTTCTTCTAGTAGCTAGTCCCGGTATAATAACCTTTTGCATCTCAAAACTTATATCTTTTGGGTGCATTTGTTTTCGCTTGATAGGCTTTGGTAGTGAACCTCCAATTATATTTTGCTGTATTTCATTTTTTGAAGTATTTTTTAGCAGCTTACTTGATATAAGATTTCCTGATCTCATCACACTAACTTTGTCCGCAATCATCATAACTTCATCAATTTTATGAGTGATTAAAATTATGGATTTGCCCGATGCTTTAAAATTTGAAAGCGACTGAAATAACTCTTCTTTCTCATTAGGAGTTAGAACTGCCGTAGGTTCATCCAAGATTAGAAACTCTGATCTACGATATAATAGTTTAAGAATTTCAACTGCCTGACGTTGACCAACAGAAAGCTCTCCAACTTTCTGTGTTTGATCAATTTGTAAATCATAACTATCAATTAGATTTTGAACACTTTTAGCTGCGGCAGCAAAACTTACAAAGCCAAGCTTATTTACTGGCTCTGAACATAAAATTACATTTTCAAGGACTGACATGGTCTCTTGCAGCATGAAATGTTGATGTACCATTCCAAGACCAGCTGAAATTGCATCTGCTGGGGATTTCCATCTTCTAAGCTGATCGTTTATAAGAATATTGCCTTGGTAATCTGTATTCAGACCAAAGAGCACAGACATAGCTGTGCTCTTTCCTGCTCCGTTTTCACCTACCAATGCATGAATTTCGCCTGGTGCAAAACTCAATGAAACATTGTTTACAGCACAAAAAGTCCCAAATTTTACGGAAATTTCATGCAGCTCTGCTTTCATTTACCAGAATTCTCATTGAGCGAACATTGGGTCAGGTAGCACTAACGACCCATCGATTATCTGATCAGCGATTTCTTGTATTTTCGCAACTACTTCAGGTTCTTCTGATACCAGGCATTGGCTTGAAGATAAGCGATCCTTATCAAGCGCCATCACTGACATACCTCCCTCTTTCAAACCAACAGCTGAAATCGACGACTTGGCTCCAGACATTATTGCATCAACAGAATTTAGGAGCGCTGCATCTACTCCTTTTAAAGTGTTATCGATTACATATCCGGGGGCGTTCACGCAACGATTTACGTCAACAGAAAGAACTCTGAAATTTTCTTCCTGCGCCCCTTCAAAAACTCCAAAATCACCACCAGCAGTTGCTGTGAAAATTATGTCAGCACCAGAAGCATTCATTGCCAAGGCTTGTTCTTTTGCTCTCACCGGGTCACCAAACGGATTATCTCCTCCAACCCATCTTATCTCTACCTCAACCTTTGAGTTTACTGCTTTAGCACCATCTCGATAGGCATCTGTATATCTATGTAAAAAGGGAATATCCAGAGCCCCTACAACCCCAATTTTATCGGTATTGGTCATCATTCCTGCTGCTACTCCTGTGAGATAGCTGGCCTCATATTCCCTAAAAACTGCACAATGAACATTTTCTGGCAGGTCAGATATACATTGATCAACGATTAGAAAGTTTACTTCGGGAGCTGTTGGGGCTAACTCCGATATGATATCGTTAAATTCAAATCCAAGAACCACGATTAGACTGGCACCTTCATTTAATGCAGCTTCAACATTTTCTCTTCTGGCAGCGGCAGTAGTACTCTCATATGTTTGCACATCGGCGCCATACTTTTCTGCGGCGGCTTCGATACCAATTTTACCCATCTCCAAAAATGCGTTTACTCCAATTGGATCAGGAGAAACATAAACAAAAAAATCATCTCCTGCCTTCAGCATCGCTGAGGATGCAATTGTACAGGCAGCAGCTGCCATAAAATTCTTTATAAATTTTGTCATTGAAGTCACCTCTATTTCGATTTCTTGTGGTATTATTAAGTTTTTAGTGAAGGGAACTTTGACCTAAAAGTCAAATTTTTTTGCTACAGAAATCATTTATTTTTTGCCGTTTAGCTTTGACGAAGGATTACTCACAACATGCATTATAAATCAGTTGAAACTTGGGCATAAGAAATACATGATTAGCCATCTAGGATACTAAAATTCGATAATTAAGTTTTATTTAAAATAAGGTCATGTTGGCTAAAAATTAAGTAAAGAGGTTTTTTTGGAAGCAAAGTTAACAGATTGTTATACAATGAGTGAAGGCAAGGCTCTGATGTCTGGTACTGAGGCTTTGGTAAGATTACTTCTTGAGCAATCTAGAATTGATCGTTTAAACGGGCTTAAAACTGAAGGGTTGGTAAGTGGTTATCCTGGCTCTCCATTGGGTGGGCTGGATATTGCGTTGGGCAAAGCAAAAGCTTTTTTGGATGAAGAAGGGATTCATTTCCAACCTGCGGTTAACGAAGAACTTGCTGCGACTGCTTTATGGGGAAGTCAGCATATAGATTTATATGATAATCCTGATATCCAAGGCGTTTTTTCGATGTGGTATGGTAAGGGACCGGGTCTGGACAGGGCAATGGATGCGCTTAGGCATGCAAACCAGGGAGGGGTCGCCCCGCATGGTGGCATGGTTATAGCTGTCGGTGATGATCCAACTGGGAAATCATCTACACTAGCTTATCAATCGGATCAAAATTTTCATTCTCTCGGTATTCCGTATTTTTTTCCGAAGAATGTTTCGGATATTATTTCCATGGGGTTAGAAGCTTTTGCATTATCTCGTTATTCTGGATGTTGTGTTGGTTTGAAAATCGTTGTTGATGTTGCTGACAGTAATGCGGTCGTAGACATGTCAAAGTTGCGTCCAAGTTTACCAATATTAAAGTCGAATAATCTTGTTCACGTAACAAAGCATGATCCAGCTGGTTTAAGAGAAAGTAAATTGCATGAAGTAAGATTACCCGCAGTTCAAACTTGGTGTAAGCAGAGCGATAATGTAGCACAAATTTACTTACCCGTAAAAAAGGGGAAAACGCGACTAGGGATAATTGGTGTTGGAAAAATTGCTAATGAGGTCAATGAAGCATTAGGCATTCTTCTGCCGGGCAGTGGTGAAAAAAACAAAATAGCATTTACTGCCTTAAATATGCCCTGGCCGCTACCTGAGCAGAAATTATTAGAGATGTTAGCGGTTGTCGACGAAGTTTTAGTAATTGAGGAAAAACGTTCTTTTGTTGAGGAACAAGTTGCAAAATTAAGTGTAAAACAAGGTCTTAATATTTTACTTTCGGGAAAAACTACTCCGGATGGTGTAAATTTATTACCTGCGTTTGGTGAGCTATCGCTTGAAAGTGTTATAAATGCTATTGTTTCCCGAGCATCTCAGCATTTAGTATCACTAAATAAGAAAGAAAAACCTTCAGAATTGAATGGTTTAAGTGAGATACCAACTCGACAACCATATTATTGCGCTGGGTGTCCCCATAACAGCAGCACAAAATTACCTAACGGTGAAATTGTTGGAATGGGTATTGGTTGTCATTCCATATCTGGATTCATCAACCCTGATACAATTACTAATTTTACTCAAATGGGCGGCGAGGGAGCATTTTGGATTGGTCGAGCACCATTTTCAGAACGCTCTCACTCTTTTCAGAATATGGGAGATGGAACATACGCCCATTCCGGGTACTTGGGTGTTAGAGCTGCAGTTGCTTCAGGAGTGAACATTACATTTAAAATGTTAGTTAATGATGCTGTGGCGATGACTGGCGGACAAAGTGCACAAGGTGGGTCAAGCCCCTCTTTAATGAGTAAACAATTACTGGCGGAAGGGGTTAAAAAAGTAGTAATTGTCTCTGATAAGCCAGATGAAATATCTTCAACTGGTTCTTGGCCCACCAGCGTAGATTTCTTTCATAGAGATAAAATACTTAAAGTTCAGGACGATTTGTCAAACATAAAAGGCGTCACTGCGTTATTACATGTACAAACCTGCGCTACTGAGCTTAGACGCCGCCGAAAGCGCAAAATTCTACCAAAACGGGCGGAGAAGATATATATAAATCCGGCGGTTTGCGAAGGCTGCGGCGATTGTGCAAAAAGTTCAAATTGTGTTGCTCTCAAACCCAAATTTGATGGTGAGGCAGATAAGCGTGTTATTGATCATTCAGTTTGTAATGATGATTATTCATGCTTGAACGGCTTCTGCCCAAGTTTTGTTGCAGTAGTTCCAAAAGTTAAAGAGAGGCCAGAGATTCAATTACCGGTTTCTAAAATACTTCCCGATCCGGTTATTATAAATAAGAAAATTACCAATATTTATTTGGCCGGTATTGGAGGTACGGGTGTGTCTACACTCTCGGCGGTATTAGTGATGGCTGCGCGTCTTGATGACATATACGCGCAAGCAGTAAGCCAGACTGGCTTATCGCAAAAAAATGGTGCTGTTACTAGTCAAATCAGAATTTCGAAATCAGAAAGTCTTAGGTTAAGAATGTCGCGAATCCCGGATGGTGAGGCCGACTTATTGTTAGCCTGTGACTCAGTTGTTGGAGTGGCTGACAATTCTCTAAAGGTTTTGAATAAGCGTAAGTCTCAGGCAATTATCAATATTGATATTGATCCTGTAGGCGTGGTTGGTTTTGGAAATGGAATAACTGTCTCAGAAAAAACAGTATTCTCAAGGCTGCGCAAATTTCTAGATGTTAAAAATTGCTCAACCTACAATATACAGAAAATCAGTGAGACTTTGATGGGAAATAAGATCACTGCGAATGTTATGATGCTTGGTATTGCATTACAGAAGGGTATGATCCCAATTTCAGTCCGATCAGTAGAAAAGGCATTAACTTTAAATGGCGCGTCAGTCAGTGAAAATTTAAAAGCACTGCAATGGGGAAGATGGCTAGCGCATGATCCACAATATGTTTTGAACGTTTCAGGATATGGTAAAAATCGCTTTTTGGAGTACAAACCAGAAGATGTAGAATTAGACGCCTTGATAAAAACCTTTTCTGAAAAGTTAACTTCCTATCAAAATAAAAATTATGCAGAACGTTACAAAAAAATTATGGATGCTGTTAAGTCTCAGTTTGGCGATACTGCTGTTTCTCAAAAAACTGCGAAGGCATTATTCAGGGGAATGGCTATTAAAGATGAATACGAAGTCGCTCGCCTTATGCTTTCTACAACTTTTACGGAAAGTCTGATCTCAAAATTTGGGACGGCTCGCCCATCTGGCTATTATCTAGCGCCGCCTCTTCTGAGTTTTTTGAAAGATGTGAATGGTCTACCTAAAAAAATCCGATTTGGATCATGGATGCGTTTCATATTTTTGGCGCTGACCAAATTTAAAGGTTTGCGTGAAACTAGTTTTGATCCATTTTCTTATAGCCAAGAGAGGAAGTTAGAAGTTAAGTTTAAAAACGCATTAATTACAAAGCTCTCAGATCCAAAAAAACTTAGAGAGCGTCCTGAGACTTTTGAGGCCCAATTGGACATTGCCCTGGAAGTAAAAGGATACGGTCACATTAAGCGCAAAAGTCTTGAAACTGCAATTTTAGCACTTCAATAAATTGTTCTCACATCTAGCTATTCTGCAGCCTCAGCATAATTGGACATAGGAGGGCAAACACAAATAAGATTACGATCGCCATGTGCATTATCTACTCGGT
>NYSO01000070.1 GCA_002683015.1 Rhodobiaceae bacterium | reverse complement strand
TATAGCTGTTCCATTCTGGAGTGGTGCTCAAATGTCTAATGCTAAGCTAGGAATGGCTCACGCAGCAACATTAAAGTAATCAGTAATTAATCTTGATTTAATTAGAGCGGACTTTTACAGTCCGCTCTAACTTTTTATACTAGAATTTTATGGCAGACGAACCAGGTAAACTAGATATATCAGATGAAATGATTGCCGAAAGGCGAGGCGGTTCGGGAAAAATGCCTGATGACATGCCATTATGGATGGCTAAATCTATTACAGGTATTGATAAATTTAGTAAGTGGATTGGAAATATTGTTTGTTGGATATTGATGCCACTAATTTTTGCAATGACTTATGAAGTACTTGCAAGAAAATTATTTTTAGCACCAACTATTTGGGCTTATGACATAAGTCGTTTTTTATACGGAGCACTTTTTATGTTGGGTGCTGGTTATGCTCTTTCAAGAGGAGTTCATATAAGAGCAGATTTTTTATATAGAAATTTTAAAACTAAAAACCAAGGTCTAATAGATTTTTGGTTATATCTATTATTTTATTTTCCAGGTCTGATCGTTTTCCTTTATATGACTATTGGATATGTTGGAGAATCAATTCAAAGAGGAGAGAGAGGCATGGATACCACATGGATGCCTTATATGTGGCCAATTAAAACTTGTTTACTTATTGGTATAATATTTTTACTGGTCCAAGGAGTTTCTGAACTACTCAAAAGTTATTGGGCGGCTAAAAAAGGTGAGTGGCCTGGAGATACTAAATGATAGCTGAATTTGTAGATCCAGCAATCTTAGGTTTTATTCTTGTTGGAGTAATGCTATTTGCAATATTTGTAGGTTTCCCAATTTCATTTACACTAATTTTTTTAGGTTTTGTATTTGGCTATTTAGGTTTTGGAAAATTAGTTTTTTATTTAATGACTCTCCAATTTTCTATGGTTATGACCGAGCAAACACTCGCCGCCGTCCCACTCTTTGTCTTTATGGGAATTATGATGGAACAAGCTGGATTAATGGAAAGATTATTTTCAGCATTCCAAATGATGCTGGCAAAAGTTAAGGGATCTTTATATTACGCAGTTTTATTTGTTTCTGTAATATTTGCTGCTGCTACAGGAATTGTTGGTGCATCTGTAACAATTCTTGGAATTATGGCTGCAAAATCTATGAACCGATCTGGTTATGATGTAAGACTTGCAGCCGGAACTATTACGGCTGGAGGAACTTTGGGAATATTAATTCCACCAAGTATTATGCTGGTTGTTATGGGTCCTATAATGGAAATTCCAGTGATAGATTTATTTGCTGCAGCAATTCTACCAGGAATACTTCTTGCAAGTTTATATGCAGGTTACACAACGATTAGATGTATGATCAATCCAAAATTAGGACCAGTCATACCAGAAGACATGAGAGCTGCAAGCATGAAAGAAGTTTGGATTGAATTTTTTCTTGGATTAGTACCACCAGCTGCTTTAGTTTTTGCTGCACTAGGAAGTATTTTATTTGGTTTCGCAACCCCAACAGAAGCAGCAGGATGTGGAGCTATGGGTGCTTTACTTCTTTCATTGGCATATAAAAAATTAACTCTTTCAAAGCTTCAAGAGGCATTAGTTAAAACACTAGAGATAACTGCATTGATAATGGTTTTAGTTGCAGCATCGAATTTCTTTGGTGCTGTTTTTGCAAGACTAGGAACACCGACTTTATTAACTGAATTTTTATTGGGTCTTGAAATGAATAAATATCTAATTTTAGCAATGGTTATGGTAATGATATTTTTATTAGGATGGCCTTTAGAATGGGTACCTATAGTAATGATTATTGTTCCAATAATATTACCATTAATTGAAGCATTAGGATTTAATTTAACTTGGTTTGCAATATTGGTTGCGGTCAATCTACAAACCGCCTGGTTATCACCACCTGTTGCTTTGTCAGCATACTTTCTTAAAGGTGTCGTGCCCGAGTGGGATTTAAAAGATATTTACTATGGAATGATGCAATTTATGGTACTACAAGTTATTGGTTTAATATTAATAATTATTTTCCCTAAAATTGCTCTTTGGTTACCAACTCTCTTATATGGACAGTAATAAATTTTAGTTTTATATTGTTTAAGTGAGTCAGCAAAAATCAAAAAAAACATTAACCAACTGGGATTTAGTGTCTGTAAATCCTAATAATAAAGACTGGGATTGGAAAGATTTATTTTGCTTTTGGGGTGTGAATATTCAAAGTGTTATAGGGTTTTCGTTAATTACATCTCTTTATTTAATTTATGATTTAAATACTTTTATTGTGTTTTTTGGAACAATAATTGGATCATTACTAGTTTACTTTTTTTCGAACATGATAGGCAAGCCCTCCCAAAAATTTGGATTACCTTTTATAGTGATGTTGAGATCTTCTTTAGGGATTAGTGGCGCAAAGTATTTTGGATTATTGAGAGGATTAGTTGGAATTTTTATGTTTGGTATTCAAACGTATTTTTTATCTAAAGCTTTTGGTTATCTAATAAGAGTAATAATTTTTTCAATTCAACCTTCTTTGTTAGATCATGAAATCTTACTTACATTTTTCTTAGGTTTAAATATTATCGATTGGTCTTCAATTGTAATCTCAATTGTTTTGCAAACATTTTTATTTAGTGCTGGAATGATTTTTAACAAGAAGTTGATTCAATTTTCGGCTGTTTCAATTTATTTAGGTATAATATTATTTTTTTTCTCAATTCTTTTAAGCGATGTTAAATTTACAACTGATGCATTTATTAACTCAATTAACTATAATAATTTTATTAACTTAGAAAACCTAGGACCTCTCGCAACTGTTGCTGGAACTACTTTTGCATATTTTTCAATTATAATTTTAAGTTATGGTGACTTTTCACGTTATGTAAAGAATGAGAGTGAACTTAAAAAAGGGAATTTAAGTTTAATCTTAAATTTGATTATATTTTCATTTTTTGCTTTATTCATAGTTGTTGGCACAGACGCCTTTTTAAAACAAAGTCCCGAAAGTCTATCTAGAATTTTGACAAATCCAACAGACATTATTGGATCTTTAAACAACATTTTAGTTACTTATTTAGTTTTAATATTAATTATAATTGCATCAGCATCCACTAACTTAATTGCTAATTTCATTCCATCACAATATGTAATGGTAAATTTAGCTCCAAGTAAACTTTCTATAAAAAAAACAAGCATTATCATTTCTGTTTTTGGTTTTTTAATAAGTATTTTTTGGTTAACCTATATAAGTCAAATTGGAATTTTATCTTTTGTGGATACATTTGGAGCTTTTTTTGGTCCAATATTTGGTCTGATGATTGCAGATTTTTATTTTATAAAAAAAGGCGATCTTTTAAACAAAGATATTTACTCATTAGAAATAAATGGTGCCTATTTTTATACTGGAGGATGGCATATAAAGGGCGTTTATTCATTAATTCTAGGTTTTATTTTTTCAAGCTCAACAATTTGGAATTCTAATTTAATGTTTCTACAGTCTTACTCATGGATCATCGGAGCATTTATTTCAGGGTTTGTTTATTATTTGTTAGCAAAAAAATAATTTATGAAAAAAATCACTTTTGATTTCTCAAAAAAAACAGCTTTAGTAACCGGTGGTGCACAAGGGTTTGGTCTTGATATAGCTAAAAGATTTTTAAAATCAGGAGCGAGGGTAATAATATGGGACATTGACTCTAAAATGTTAGCAAAAGCTGAAAAAGACATTAGTAATCCAAATTTAAGCTCAAATACAATTGATGTATCAAATTATGAAGAAGTTGAAAAATGCATTAATGCAATTACAGAAAAAACTAATATAGATATTTTGATCAATAATGCTGGTATTACTGGTCCAACAGCCTCATTGTGGGAATATGACATTAAAATGTGGAAAAAAGTTGTTGATATAAATTTAATGGGAACATTTAATTGTTGTAGAACGATAGTTCCAAACATGATCAAAAATAATTATGGTAGAATTGTAAACGTTGCATCTGTCGCTGGAAAGGACGGAAATGCTAATGCCAGCGCATATAGTGTAGGAAAAGCAGGTATAATTGGACTAACAAAATCTTTGGGTAAAGAGTTAGCTGACAAAAATATAGCAGTAAATACAATTACTCCTGCTGGAGCCAAAACAAGAATTTTAGATCAAATGACAAAAGAGCATGTTCAAAGAATGTTATCCAAAGTACCAAGAGGAAGATTTCTTGAGGTAGAAGAGTTTACCTCTCTAGTTTGTTGGCTTTCATCTGAGGAAAATACTTTTTCTACAGCTGCTGTTTTCGATATAAGCGGTGGTCGTTCTACCTATTAAATCCGAGGTTTCTGCTCGACTATTTTAGTATTATTTATTTTTGCTCGGCTAAATTTAATATCTTTTGACATAACTGGTGCAAAAATCATGATTGACCAATAAATTAAGAGTATAAAAATAGAAATTGTCTTCATAATTATGATATAAAGATAAATATTGATTTTTGGATGTTTAAATCTTGTCAAAATAATGTATTAACAATTTTTTTTAAATTAATTTATGAAATTTATAATGAGAGTTTTTATTGTCTTTGTCCTAATGTGGAGCGCTTGTTTCGCAGAGGATGTAAAGGTATTTGAATTTACTGATACAGAACTTTCTAAATTAGAGGTCAGAAAGGTTAGAGGAGCAGACAATAAGACAATTTATGAAGTAGGGTCTAACGAAAATGGCAACTTCTTAAAAGCAATAGCAGATAATGCTGCTTCTGGTTTAGGAAAAGAGGTAAAAATTGATCTCAATCAAACCCCTTTTATCAATATTACATGGAAAATTGAAAGAGATTTACCTGGAATAAAAGAAAATACAAAAAAAGGGCATGACTTTGCAGCAAGAGTTTTTGTTATAAAAAAGACAGGAGCCACGCCACTATCTAATAGGGCTATAAATTATGTTTTTTCAAGTAATAATGAAGTTGGTTTTTACTCTCCAAGTCCTTACACAAAAAAGTCTATTGATAACGTTTTAGCTTCTACAAAAAATAATTTAGACGAATGGATTACAGTAAAATCTAATGTAAAGGAAGATTTTAAGAAATTTCATAATTTAGACGTAAACGAGTTAGATGGTTTAGCTATTATGTCTGATACAGATAATTCAAAAATGATAGCGATAGCTTATTATCAGAACATTTACTTTTCAGCAGATTAAATTGATATAAATATGCATGAAAATTTTTTTCATAAATTAAAAGTTTACTATGAAGATACCGATTCTGGCGGAGTGGTATATTATGCAAATTATTTGAAATTTTTAGAAAGAGCCAGAACTGAAGCTTTATTTTCAATTGGTTTTAGTAATAAAAAAGTTCTAAATCAATTTAATTCATTAATAATTGTTAAATCATGTAATATTGAATATAAAAAATCAGCTCATTTAGAAGATGAATTGACAGTAAGGTCTTTCGTAAAATCAATTACCAAAACCTCTTTTTTTATGAATCAGATTATTACAAAGGGAGAAGAAACTATCGTAGAGGCTCAAGTTCACTTAGTTTTTATTAGCGAGGATGGAAAACCAGTTAAGATTCCAAACGAAATATATTCAAAATTTAAACCTTATTTTTGTGATACTATTAAAACTTAGAAAGCCTCTTTGCTTTTTTAAATAAATTAACCATCATCTTATTTGAAATAAGCTTTGTATTAACATTTCTGGGGCTCGGATGATAACTTGATAATATTATTAAACCATTTGGCAATAACTGTGTTTTACCATGTTCAAAAATGAATTTTCTTTTTATATTAAATTTTTGTTTATATAATTTAATACAATTATCAAAAGCAACTTTACCCAATGTAACTATTACTTTTAGTTTTTTTAAAGATAAAATTTCTTCATCAAAAAAGTTAGAGCAGTTTGAAATTTCATTACTAAGAGGTTTGTCTTCAGGAGGCACACATTTAAGAATATTTGTAATGTAAGTGGATTTTAATTTTAAATTATCATTTAAATTTTTTGAAAAAGGAGAATTTGAGATCCCAACTTCGTACAAACATTTGAATAAAAAATCTCCTGATTTATCTCCAGTAAAAGCTCTTCCAGTTCTTGTGCCTCCGTGAGCAGCTGGTGCTAGACCAATTATAGCTAATTTCGAATCTAAGTTTCCAAATCCTGGAACAGGTTTACCCCAGTAAATTTCATCAATATTTTGTTTTCTTTTTTTTGTACTTATTTTATTAACAAATTTAACTAGTCTTGGACATTTTTTACAGTTAACTATTGTTTTGTTTAAATTATTTAATCTAATATCCATAAATGAAATTTATAAAATTCTTTATAATAATATTTATAACTTTTAGTACACCTATTAAAGCAGATTTAAATAAAAATTTAATCGATCAACTTGATAAGGGTGGAAAATTAATATTTATTAGACACGCATACGCACCTGGAAATGGAGATCCTATTAATTTCAATTTAAACGATTGTTCCACTCAAAGGAATCTAAGTAACATTGGTAGAAAACAAGCTCAATATATTGGTGCATTTTTTAGAGAAAATAAAATTAAAATTGATAAAGTTTTATCTAGCGAATGGTGTAGATGTAAAGAAACAGCTAAAATTGCTTTTGATGATTATTCAACAAATAGTTTCTTAAATTCTTTTTACAGCTCTAAATATGCAAAAAATAAAGATAAACAAATTAAAGAACTAAATAATTATATAAAAAAGTATGAAAGTAATGAAAATTTAGTCTTCGTAACACACTATGTATTAATATCTGAAGTATTAAATTACGGACCATCATCAGGTGAAATAGTTGTTTCTGATAAAAATTTTAATATGATAGGAAGTATAGAAATAAATTATTAAATTATTATGTCATCAAAAAGAGCCATGAAACAAGCACAAAAACAAGCTTATGCAAAACATAGAAGCAATATAACTAATAGTAGATTTGGAACTAAAAAAAGGAACTTAATTAAAAATAAGAAGAAGAATTAACTTTCGTTATCAAATTTTTCTATTTTTTTACATGTGGAAATTTTTGAAATACCTTCTTCATCATTTAAAACAGTTTTTATGAAAACCTCTTGTTTTCCTTTTTTAAACAAAATTTGAGTATAAAATTGTGGATAACCATGTTTATGTGTTAAAATTTTTCCATCTTCCTCATAAATATTTCTTACATAAGAGTTGGATTTTTTAACACTCAGGTCCGTCAATTTATATTTTTGATATGTTTTTTCTTTGTAAACGTAATTCCTTGTCATTATTAATTCATTTAAATTAAAAATGTATTCATTTTTTAAAAACTCATCCTGTTTGTCGTCGCATCCACTCAGAACAATTATTTCTGATTTTAAATTTTGAAGTGGTAAAATGATTAAAAAAAGAAAAATAAAATATTTAGTTTTTATCATTCTTTTCAGCAAAAAATATTCCTATTAAAAGAAGAGCTGTCCAACCAAGGCCTAAAAGACCTTTTAAAACGCTAGTATCAGCACTCCAGATTTTAAGAACTAAAGCTCCAAATATAAGCCCAATTATATAGACTATTATGACTATAGAAGTTTTACTCATTTTTTAAATTTTTTTTAAATAAAGAAATACCATTTTCAATTTTATATGTATAGGACTCTTCAAAACTTTCTA
>NYSO01000069.1 GCA_002683015.1 Rhodobiaceae bacterium | reverse complement strand
GGAAGAACTGAATTTGATCCAAATTCAGGACATAGGCATTTACAAGGTTATTATATGGATAGAGATGAAATAATTGGAAGATTAAAATACCTAAAACAGCAATTATAAGTTTTCGAAAATTAAATTATTTTTTTTATTGTATTTTTTGAAATCTGAACCTTTTTTAATTGTATAAAAATATTTTTTAATTTCTAAATTCTGAATATCTTTATTTTTAATATAAACTTTATCAAGAATTAAAAAGTCTATATTCTTTATTTTTGATTTTTTTATTATTGACTTCACACTTGTTGGTGGCGAAAAAGATAAACCTACTTTTGTTTTTTTATTTAACTTTAAAAGATTAAAAATATTTTGATGTTTGAAGGAAATAAATACACATTTTGAATATTTAGATGTCTCTTTTACTAATTTCCTAAGTAATTTTTTTGAGAATGTAGGTTTAATTTCAATAAACAAAGAGAATTTATTTTTTGATATCTTCAATAAATCTTGGAATAGGGGTATTGGTTTATTATGTTTAATACTGATTTCCTTTATCTCTTGATAATTTAAGTTTTTAATACTTTGTTTTTTTTTAAAAATTCTAGTTAAAGTAAAGTCGTGATAACAGACAAATTTATGATCTTTAGTTGCATGTATATCGGTTTCTATTCCAAATCCTTTTTTAAATGATTGTTTAAATGAATTTAAAAGGTTTTCTTTATATTTTTTGTTTACAATCCCACGATGGATTAAATGCATAAGTTTTTATTTCCATCCAGTAACAGTTTTAACTTCTAGATATTCATCAAGACCCCAAACTCCACCCTCTCTACCATTTCCTGACTGTCGGTAACCTCCAAAAGGTGTCCCAGCGTCGGCTGCATTACCATTAATATAAACACAACCAGATCTTAATTTTTTAGCAACTCTATGTGCTTTTTCTCTGTCTTCTGTTTGTAAATAATTCCCCAAACCATAAGAAGTATCATTAACAATGTTTACCGCTTCGTCTTCAGTTTCAAATGGAATAATAGAAAGCACAGGACCAAAGATTTCTTCTTTTGCTATTTTCATATCGTTTGTAACATTTGTAAAAATTGTTGGTTTTATAAAGTAACCTTTGTTTAATCCATTAGGTAACTCTGGACCACCAGCTGCTAATGTTGCTCCTTCTGATATTCCACTTTCAATTAAATTAATGATCTTGTCATATTGAGTTTTTGAAATTACAGGACCTATATGATTTCCTTTTTTTGAGGCTTGATCTACTTTTATTTTATTTGCTTCATCAACTGCTTCCTCAACTGCTCTTTTATATATAGATTTTTCTACCAACATTCTTGTAGGAGCATCACAAGATTGACCAGAATTACTCATTACATTTCTTATGCCATCTCGAACAGCATTTTTATAACTATCTGCAAAAACTATATTTCCACCTTTGCCTCCGAGTTCTAAACAAACTCTTTTAATTGTTTCAGCTGCATTTTTTGAAATCAATTTTCCAGCACGAGTTGATCCAGTAAAAGAAACCATATCAATATCAGGATGGCTAGATATTTGTGTTCCTACACCTGCACCATCACCATTTACTAAATTAAATACACCCTTAGGAAATCCAACCTCCTCAATCATTTCAGCAAACAAAATCCCAGAAATAGGAGCTATCTCTGATGGTTTAAGTATCATTGTACACCCCGTTGCAAATGCTGGGACAACTTTAAGAGCTATTTGGTTTATTGGCCAATTCCATGGAGTAATTAATCCACACACTCCAATTGGTTCATAACAAATGTGGTTGTTAGATTTTTGATCGAAGTGTTCATCAAAATTAAATTCTTTCAACCTTAAAATAAAATCCTCTAAATGTGCTTGGCCTGATCCAGTTTGAACATCTGAGGCCCAATCCATTGGTGCACCCATTTCTAAAGAGATAGCCTCTGCCATTTCGGTAAATCTTTTTTTATAAACTGCTAATAATTTCTCAAGTAAATCCACCCTTTCTTTTTTGCTAGTGTCTTTCCAAGTTTCAAAAGCAGTTTTTGCAGCTTTAACGGCATTATCAGTATCTTTTTTTGATCCTAATGAAATAATTGCAAAGGGATCTTCATTGCAAGGATTGATCACCTCAAAATCATTTTTTTCTACTGGTTCAACCCATTTTCCATTTATGTAAAATTTTCTTTTATCTAACATTTTATAATCCTAACATATTAATTAAATTTCATAGCCTTTTTCTTCTGGTTCATTATCCACAAGTTCATCAGGAAAACCTTTGGCTCTAAAATCAATCTTATTTAAATCTTCCATTCTTTTCACAATCATTGATGACCATGCTCTTGAACCATATTTTTTTTGTCCATCTTCGAATATTTTAACTATCTTTGGAGAAATTTCTAAAGGAGCTTTTAATTTCTTAGCTAGACTATCGAATAAACCAGTATCTTTCAAAACAAGATCCATTGTAAAATTAATATTATAGGAACCATTTAAAATAACTTGACTTTCTGTTTCATGAACAAATGAGTTTCCAGATGAAACTGCAATACCCTTAAATGTTTTAGCTAGATCTAAATTTGATTTTTTCGCAACTGTCCATGCTTCACCTAAAGCTACCAAATGAACTGATGCCAAATAATTTGTTATAACTTTAAGAACTGACGCACTACCTAACTCCCCAGTATGCAAAACTTTTCTACCCATTACAGTTAAGGCAGGCAATATTTTTTCAAAAGCTTTTCTTTCTCCACCTACAAATATTGCAATATTGCCTGTGGCTGCTCTATGACACCCTCCACTAACAGGTCCATCTAGTGGGATAGCTTTTTTTGATGTCACTTTGTTTCCAAGTCTTTTAACTTCATCCTCATCTGTTGTGCTCATTTCTAACCAAATTTTATTTTCTGATAAACCATTTAAAATTCCATCTTCACTTTCCATAACCTCCGCAGAAACTTCAGGTGAAGGAAGTGAAGTAATAATTAGATCAGTTTGTTCTGCTAATTCTTTAGGAGACTTTACAACTTTACAACCTAGCTTTTTAAATTCATTAGTTAAATTTTCATCTATATCTCTAACAGTAACATCAAAATTATTTCTTATTAAGCTTCCAGCAAGTTTTCTACCAACATTTCCTAAACCAATAAAACCTATTTTCATTTTATTTCCTCTTCTTTTTTATTTTTTGTAAATACAATTAAAATTACGCCCACTATTATTATTGCACCACCTACAAATAGTTCTGGAGTTGGTTTTTCTCCTAAAAGAAAAATTGCAGCTAATAATCCCGTTGGTGGAATACCCATAGTAACAATAGGAAGTACTTTATAAAGTGGATTATTTTTTAAAACATAATAGAAACAACCATAAGTAATTGGTTGCATAATGAAACCAATATAAATTGCAATAATCCAATGATCAACTTTAGCATTAGTTAAATAATTAATTGTATTTCCATCAATTATTGCAGACAACATTACTAGAATTGGTCCAGAGAATAACGCTAACCAAGCAACTAAAGCTAATGGATTTATTTCTTTACTTAAAGGTTTAACCATAACTTGCCCAAGAGCCCATACAGCAGATCCTAAAATTGTAAGACCAATTCCAATAAATTTTCCATCCAAGTTAGGAGATCCAGTTAAAATATAAACACCTACAAAGGCGATTGCTATTCCTATCAAAGCTCTAATAGTTGGTTTTTCTTTAAGTATAAAGTAAGCAAAAATAACTCCAAATGGAACTTCTGTTTGAACCAAAAGAACGGCTGCGGAAGCGTCAATTAAATCTAAACCAGAATACGTAATACTATATTGCAATGTATTAGCTACTAGTGATGCAGCAAATATTCTTTTTAAATATCCTTTTGGGATTGGAAACCACCAAATTAATAATGATGCAGCAAACATAAACCTTATTCCCATCAAAAGAATAGGAGGGAAAGACTCAAATGCAGGTTTTGCTATAACAAAACCAAAGCCCAAAAAAATAGGCACAAGAGAAGCAACAAAAGTATCTTTTATATTCATGCCTACTTTTAATATTAATGATTATTAAAGAACTTGTGGTATATTCACTTTTTAAAATATGAATTCAACAAAAATAGATCCAAAGTTTATCAGCCAAGCTAATCCTAGAGTTGGCTTAATTGCTCTTGCAAGTGACTTTATGATTGAAAAAGATTTTATAAATGTGATTAAAAATAGGAAAATTGATTTTTTTGTTAATCGTATTGAATGCTACAACCCTCTCACGAAAGAAAACCTGATCAAAATGGCTAATAAAGTGACGGAAGTCACTAAAGATATTTTACCTGACCAAGATTTGGATTGTGTGGTTTATGGATGTACTTCGGGTACTATTGCAGCTGGTCATGACTCAATAGAAAAAAAAGTCAAACTAGCAAAACCTATGGCAGAAGTTTCAACTCCAAGCACCGCAGCTATTAAAGCGTTAAAGAAATTAAATATTAAGAAAGTTTCAATTTTTACACCATACAATAAAAAATTAAATGATGATGTTTTAGATTATTTTAAAAGCGAAGGTTTTGAAGTTACTTCGAATTCATACTTCGACATTCAAGATGACTATGACATTGGAAAAGTTGACCAAGATTACTTGTATGATGTTCTTTCAAAAATAGACATGAATGGAGCAGATGCTTTGTTTGTTTCATGTACTGCTCTACCAGTTTTAGAAATTATAGATAAATTAGAAAAAAAATTAAATACCATAGTTTTATCTAGTAATCAGGCATTAATTTGGGATACCCTTGTGAAAATTAAGAAAAATAATTCAGTAGAGGGGTTTGGAAAATTATTCCAAGTAAATTAATGCTATTCACTAAAGAAGAATACAAACAAAGATTAATAAAAGTTAAAAAGATGATGCAGGAAAAAGGCATCGATCTTTTAATCTCACATGACACAAATAACATGAATTACTTAACAGGCTACGATGCTTGGTCTTTTTATTATGCTCAGTGTGCTTTAGTCCATATTAATTCTGATGAACCTTTATGCTTTGTAAGAGCACAAGATGCGGGCGGTGCATATATAAAAACTTACTTAAAAAACGAGAATGTAATTGTTTATGATGAAAACTATATTCATACATGGCCAAAACATCCTTATGATTATTTAGTTAAAATAATCAAAGATAGAAAATGGGATAAGCTTAATATAGGTGTTGAAATGGATGCACATTATTTTACTGCATTCTGTTATGAAAAAATCAAACAAGGATTACCCAACGCAAAAATTAAAGATAGTGATCGTTTAGTTAATTGGGCAAGATTAGTTAAATCAGATGCTGAGATAGGTTTTATGAAATCTGCAGCAAAAATTTCAGAAAAAGGAATGAAAACTGCTATGGAAGTAATTAAACCAGGTGTAAGACAGTGTGATGCTGTAGGGGAAATTCAAAAAACATTATTTTATGGCACCGAAGAATTTGGAGGTGAATATTCCAGTATTGCAACTTTACTACCAACTGGAAAGGGTACTTCAGCATCTCACTTAACCGCTACACAAGATAAATTTGTAGAGGGTGAGGCTACAATTATTGAATTATCTGGAGTTTATAAGAGATACCATGCTCCAATGGCTAGAACAGTTCTGCTTGGAAAACCTAATCAATTAAAGATTGATACAATGAATAAAACTATTGAGGCTTTAAACGCTGGAATAAGTGCAATCAAACCAGGAAATACAGCAGATGATGTGGCCCAAGCTTTTTGGAAAATTTTAGATAAATATGGAATAGAAAAGAAATCTAGAACAGGGTATTCGATCGGTATTGGTTATCCACCTGATTGGGGAGAGCATACTCTCAATATATATAAAGGAGATATGACAGTGCTTGAGCCCAATGTTTGTTTTCACATGATAGCTGTAATGCAGTTTGGAAACTGGGGTGTTGAAGCATCTGAAGCGATTAGAGTAACAGATAAAGGTTATGAGTTATTTTGTAATTTTCCTAAAGAGCTTTATTTAAAAAATTAGACTCAATATTTATTTTCTTTCCATTAACCAAAGATTTTTACCGGCTAAAAAATAAATTTTTCCATTAATCGGATGAATTTGTATATCTCTAATTCTTCCAATTTTGTCCTTAAAAATGATTTCTTCTTTAATATTTGATAAATCATTAAAAACTAATTTTCTTAAAGATTTATCTTTGAGTGAGGTAATTAGAGCGTGACCATTCCAATCTTTAAATTCGTTTCCTTGGTAAATTGTTATTGCGCTTACAGCAATAGATGGTACCCAATACTTGATAGCTTTAGTGAAACCAGTCTTCCATTTGGGACCAATTTCTGTTCCTGAGTAGTTTGTTCCTCCCCATCCTAATATTTTCCAACCATAGTTTTCTCCTTTTTTTGCTTCTCCAAACCAATCACCGCCTCTTGCACCATGGTTGCTTAAATAAATTTTTTCATCAAAAGGTGATAGTGTTAAACCTTGAGGATTACGAACTCCAATTTGAAATATTTCTGGCAACCAACTTGGTTTATCCTGAAACTTTGGATTATCTTTAGGAATACTTCCGTCAGTATGAATTCTAATAATACTGCCTGGATGTTGAGTTCCATCTTGGGCAATCATACCTTCACCTCTTTCTCCGATTGAAGCAAAGAGAAAATCTTCTTTAATTTCTAATCTTGAGCCAAAGTGCTGAGGAGCCTCTAATGGTGGTTCAGCTTGGAATATGTTTTTAAAATATATCTTACTTTTATCAAATTTACCTTTTGCAATAGAGGTACTTGTAATTGTTCCAAAAAAGCCATTTATCTCCCATTGTTCTCGGATTTCTGTGTAAGCAATCCATATAAAATTATCTTTATGAATCACATCTAACAAACCTCCTTGACCTATTTTAATGAAATTAAGATTGTGTTCTATTTTATTTTTTTTACCATTATTTATATTTACAATCATTAAATTTCCAGTTTGTTCAGTTATGATTAATTCATATTCGTTTATAAATGACATACCCCATGGACTATTCAAATCTGTTATTTTTGTAAATACGTATTCATTCCCATAAACTTTTGAATTAATTAATAAGCTAATACAGATTATAAAAAAAATATTTTTTAAAATCTTAAACTTTTTTAAAAACATCTTAAATCTTTTGACCATTAATTAATTCTTTGAGCATTGGAATCATTTTTTTTGGTGCCTCCATAGTAGGATATATTTTTTGTGCCTCTTGATAACTTTTTAAAGCTGCTTTATAGTTTTTTAATTCTATTTGATTTAAACTAAACCCTGATAAAGCACCAAAATGACGTGGTTCAAGCTGAAGTACTTTTTTTATATCCTTAATAGAGTCTTCATATCTACCAGATAAATATAATACTGTAGCACGTTTATTCCATGCTTCGGCCCAATTTGAATCTATTGAAATTATTAAAGAAAAAATGTTGATTGCTTTATCAAATTCTTTCTTTCTTATTAGCAAATCTCCTTGAGCTAACATATTTGTTAGCCTAATACCTTTTCTATCATCTGATGGATGAGTCGACCAAATTTTCCAAATTTTTTTTTCTGTTTTTAACGCAAAAATATAATCGTTGGTTTTGAGTTGAGTAAATAGGCTATCTAATTCTTTATTTTTTTCTTCAGCATTAATATTATTAAAAAGAAGAAAACTGACTATTACAATAAATATTACTTTATTCATTTTAGGACTATTGATATTTTTTATTTATACCTTTTAAAATTATATATACAATTAGATAGGAAATTTTGTTAGTGAGGCATATAATTAATAGACTATGCTAATGAAGGGCAGTTTATTTTCATAAATTCCTGATTTTCCTTAGAAACTTTATATCAAAAACTAATTAATAAGACTTGAAATTATTTTATGCAAATGTTTTAAGTCTAAATTAATTTTTAATAATAAATTATGAACAATAAAGAATTTGTAAAGTTTGAAAAAGTTGACAAAAGCTATGATGGTGAACTCTTAGTGGTCAAAAATTTAAATCTAGATATTGCTAAAGGAGAATTTTTAACAATGTTAGGTCCTTCAGGCTCAGGAAAAACAACATGCTTAATGATGTTAGCTGGCTTTGAGACACCGACAAACGGAGAAATATATTTAGACAACCAACCAATAAGTAACATACCGCCTAATAAAAGGGGTATAGGAATGGTATTCCAAAATTATGCGCTGTTTCCACATATGACAGTAAAAGAAAATTTAATGTTTCCACTAGAAGTAAGAAAAGTAGAGACGAATGAAATAGAAAAAAAAGTGAAAAGTGCGTTAGACATGGTTGAATTAGGAGAGTTTGGTAACAGAATGCCTTTACAATTGTCTGGAGGACAACAACAAAGGGTTGCTTTAGCTAGAGCACTAGTATTTGAACCAAGGTTAGTCTTAATGGACGAACCTTTGGGAGCGTTAGATAAAAATTTAAGAGAGCAAATGCAATATGAAATTAAACATATTCATGAGAATATTGGTATTACAGTAGTTTATGTAACACATGATCAAAGTGAAGCATTAACAATGTCTAATAGAATAGCAGTATTTAATGAAGGAAAAATTCAACAAATATCTTCACCGGATGTTTTATATGAAAAACCCAACAGTTCATTTGTTGCTCAGTTTATTGGAGAAAATAATCAAATAAACGGGAAAGTTAAATCAATAAATGGTGAAATATGTGTAGTTGAAACAAATACTGGAGAAAATATTAAAGCCTTGAAAATAAATATTAATAATGTTGGAGATAATTCTCTAATATCATTAAGACCTGAGAGAGTTTATATAAATTCTAATGAAAAATTTGATAATAATTTTGATGCAACAGTTAAAGAATTAATTTATTTGGGTGACCACATTAGAACTAGATTAGAAATTTGTGGTAATGATCAATTTATTGTAAAAGTTCCTAATTCGCATTTGAGTCTTAATTTATCCGAAGGTAGTTCTGTGAAACTATCATGGAAAACTGAGGATTCTAGAGCTTTAGAAGCTAGATAATTTTAAAAAATCTTATTTCATCAAAAAAAAAAGTTTTGTAGTCAGTCTTGAGATGTGCTTTAATATAAATATAAAAACTTAAGTTTAACAATAAAATAAGGAAAAATATGATTAAGAAAATAAAAATAGCTTTCTTTTCATTGTTGTCTTTAGCGCTAGTATCTTCTGCATACGCAGATATTACTTTCGTTTCTTGGGGTGGAGCATATACAGCTGCGCAACAAAAAGGATACATCAACAATTGGAATGGTAAAGTTAATGTTGAAAACTACAATGGTGGTTTAGGAGAAATTAAAGCACAAGTGGAAGCTGGCAATGTTACTTGGGATGTAGTAGATATCCTGCCAGACCAAGGTGTTACAGGTTGTGACGAAGGTTTATTCGTTAAATTAGATCAAAGTGAATTTATAGATGATATGATCGCTGGACCTGTATCTGAGTGTGTTGCACCACAAATTTTTTGGGCATACACTGCATTTTATAGCAAAAGTGCATTTCCTGGAAAAAAACCAAAAACAATCAAAGACTTTTTTGATGTTAAAAAGTTCCCAGGAAAAAGAGCAATCCATACTTGGGCTAATGCTACAATCGAGATGGCTTTAGTTGCTGATGGAGTTAAGCACAAAGATGTATACAAAGTAATGAGTACACCTGAAGGTATTGACAGAGCATTTGCTAAGTTAGATACAATCAAAGACCATGTTATTTTTTGGTCTGCAGGTTCAAAACCTCTTGAAATGATATCAAGTG
>NYSO01000068.1 GCA_002683015.1 Rhodobiaceae bacterium | reverse complement strand
TTCAGCAATAGTTCGAATACCTTCTGGACCATGATAAATAGCATATGCTGCTGACACAATTGCTAATAAAGCTTGGGCAGTACAAATATTACTTGTGGCTTTATCTCTTCTTATATGTTGTTCCCTAGTTTGTAATGACAATCTATATGCTTTGTTTCCATGTCTATCAACAGAAACTCCTACAATTCTTCCTGGCATGGATCTTTTAAATTCATCTTTGGTTGCAAAAAAAGCTGCATGAGGTCCTCCATAACCCATTGGAATTCCAAATCTTTGAGAACTTCCTACGGCAATATCTGCTCCTAGCTCCCTTGGTGTTTTTAACTTAGCAAGTGCCAATAAATCACAAGCTAATATAGCTTTACCATTTTTTTTATGTATTTTACTTATCGGTTCGCTTGGATCTTTTATATCCCCTAATGTTCCCGGATATTGCAATATACCACAAACCAAATCTTCTTTTAATTGATCTAATACTTTTTCCTCATCACCAACAATTACTTTTAATCCCATTGGTTCAGCTCTTGTTTGAATTACATCGATTGTTTGTGGATGACAATTTTCTGAGACAAAAACTAGATTGCTATCCTTTTTATTTAATCTATGGCTTAACCCCATAGCTTCTGCAGCCGCAGTTCCTTCATCTAATAGAGATGCATTTGCAATATCCATTCCTGTAAAATCAACTATCATTTGTTGAAAATTAAGTAACATTTCCAATCTACCTTGTGCTACTTCTGGCTGATAAGGTGTATAAGAAGTGTACCAACCTGGATTCTCTAAAATATTTCTTAGGATTACATATGGAGTATAAGTTCCATAGTAACCCATTCCAATAAAATTTGAGTAAATTTGATTTTTTTTTGATATTGCTTTCAATTTTCTTAATGCTTCATATTCAGAATTAGACTCACCAATATTTAGTTGATCTTTTAATTGTATCTTTTCTGGAATTGTGCTTTTAATTAAATCGTCTAAAGATTCATAATTAAGTTCTTTAAGCATTTTATTTTGATCTTCATTTGAAGGTCCAATATGTCTTTTTAAAAAATCTTTTTGTGAATTATGTAACATTAACTAGCACTCTCCTTTGCAAATTTATCATATTCCTCTTTATTCATTAGACTATCCAACTCATTTTTGTCTTTCATTTTTAGTTTAAAAAACCATGCAGAGCCTTCTGGATCTTCATTGATTTTAGATGGATCATCTATAATATTTTGATTTATATCAACTACTTCGCCACTCACAGGCGTATAAACATCGCTTGCGGCTTTTGTCGACTCAACTACACCTGCTGTACCATCTTTTTCTACATTAGATCCTTTGTCAGGAAGTTCAGTAAAAACTATATCACCCAGCATTTCTGTTGCATGTTTTGTTATACCAATTGTTGCAATATCTCCCTCGAGTGTAATCCACTCATGTTCCTTAGAATATTTTACTTCACTCATTTACTTACTCCTTTCACATAGCTTTTTTTATAAAATGGTAATCCACAAATGTTTGCTGGATGTTTTTTTCCTCTGACTTCCAAAAAAACTTTTGTATTTTGTTCTGAAAATTTATTTTCAACATATCCCATAGCCACTGGACCATTGACGCTTGGTCCAAATGTTCCACTTGTGATTTCACCAATAAATGAGTCAGATTGGTTAAATATTTTAGTTTTTTCTCTGGCTATAATTCTACCTTCTGGCTTAATGCCGACTCTAATTTTATTCACCCCATCACTCAATTGTTTTGTTATTTTTTGAGAACCAATAAAATTACCTTGTAATACTCTTTCTTTAGAAATTGCCCATTTTAAATTTGCCTCAACTGGGGTCTTATCTTTATCTAATTCGTGGCCATACAAACATAAACCTGCTTCTAATCTCAAGGTATCTCTAGCACCTAAACCAATCAATTTGGCTCCCTTTTCAATTAGTTTTTTTGTGAATTCTTCAACTAATTCGTTTGAAATAGATACCTCAAATCCATCTTCTCCTGTGTACCCTGAGCGTGTGATATAAACTTTTTTTTCTTGAAACATAAATCGGTTACCTGACATAAATTTTAAATCACTTACACCATTAATTATATAACCTAAGATCTCAGCAGACCTAGGTCCTTGTATGGCAATTAAAGATCTTTTTTTATCTATCTCCATTTTATATTTATCATTTAATAATCTGCTTAAGATTTCAAAATCATTTTCTTTACAGGCCGCATTAAGAATAATCATAAAACCTGTTTCAATTTTAGTGATAATTAGATCATCATAAATTCCTGCCTCATCATTCATTAAAAAACTATATTTTGAATGATTCATCTTTAAATTTTTTAAATCTAAAGGAAATATTTTTTCTAAATCTTTAATTAAATTTTCATTTCCATGAATAAACAATTGCCCCATGTGAGAAACATCAAATATTCCAGCATGATTTCTAGTAAATTTATGTTCTTCAACGATCCCCTCTGCGTATTGTATTGGCATTTGATAGCCTGCAAACTCTACAAACTTTGCACTATTTTCTTGATGTAGTTTGAATAAAGGTGTTTTTTTAATTTTCATATTAACTCTTTCACCCATCTGTATATTTGCCTGAGAGTTTTGCTCCTTCGGCGAGAATTTAATCTCTTTCCAGAGTTAATATGTACGGTCCATTTTGCCTGAGAGATTCCTGGGTGGTTGCTCCTTCGGCGCTACGATAATCTGTAGTCTCTCCCGTAAAACAATAATCTTACAAAGAACTATGAATGTCAATGAGAAATACTTCTTTTGTCCTTATTCAATAGTGAATAAAACTGTAATAGCACTGCAGATAATATTATACCTCCACCAATTAATCCAAACATTGAAGGTCTTTCACTAACAAATAGGAATGCCCATATCGGCCCTAAAACTGATTCTGATAACATGATTATTCCTACCATGGCTGATGGTGTAGTTCTCGCACCTATAGTAATGAAGATAAATCCAAAACCAACTTGAAAAAAGCCAGCTAAAAAACCTAAAAAAATATCATTAGGAGAAATCATAATTTTATTTGAAAGTAAAAAACCTATTAGGCATGAACTTAAGCCAGCTACAAATTGAGCTGGAACCATATCTACGGTTGGATATTTTCTTACAATCATTATTAAAACTGCGAATGTTATTGGCATGGTAAAAGCTGCTAAATTTCCACTTAATTCACCAGGGCTTAACGAGTTTCCAACCATAACCAACACACCAGTTATTGCTAAAATGATTGAAATCAATGTAACTGTACTAATTTTTTCTTTTAAAAAGAAATATCCAAAGACAGCTAAAAATAATATTTGAAGTGATATTATGAAATTTGTATTAGCAACAGTAGTATTATACATTGCAAAAACATAGCCACAAAAACCAAACGATAATACTATACCTCCAAAAAAACCTGGTAAACCAGAGATATAAAATGACTCTAATGTCTTTTTTTTATAACTTAAAATTAAAAAAGCTAAGACTGTTAAAGAAAAAAATAAAGATCTCCAAAACAAAATTTGCCATAAAGTAGCGCCCTCAAATGATTTTACAATTAATCCACCAAAACTTAAGCTCAATGCTCCCAAAAAAATTAATAATGGGCCTGGTAATTTTGTAATTAAATTCATTATATTTGATTCAATAAATTTTGAGTTTCCATTTCATACATCTTAAAAAGTGTTTCTGCATCTGATAATTCAACTTGTTGGAATTTAATTTTAGATCCAGATGGAAATTGAACTATACGATCATAATCAGCGCTTATAATCACAGCTATCTTAGGATAACCGCCTATTGTTCCATGGTCTGATAGCATAATTATTGGATTACCATCACCTGGTACTTGAATAACTCCTTTAATTAATCCCTCTGATTTTATATTTGAATTATTAATATTTTCTAAATTAACTCCTTCTAATCTCATACCCATTCGGTCAGATAACTTTGAAACTTTAAACTCTTTTTTGAAAAAGTTACTAATAGCAATCTCTGAAAAATAATCAAAATTAGTGCCTTTAATAACTCTAATTTTTTCAATTTTAGAATTAAAATAATTAATCTTTTTTTGAGTAAAATCTTTATTAATTTCAGATATCTTTATAATTTGATTATCAAATAATTTTTTTCCATTATTTGCTCCAATATGAGACTTGGTATTTGTTGAACAACTACCCCATTGGTAGCTCACATCAAATTTTCCACTAAAAGATAAATAACCATACACAGATTTATTAGTTGATAATATATCTATTTCATCACCGTCATTAATTTCATAAGTCTCGTAACAATTTCCATTTATTTCAGATATTTTCGACTTTATCGTAAATGAAACATCTCCTGTAATTACAATATTAATTTTCTCACCTATATATTTTAAAAGAGGGCCTTGATAAGCAAATTCTAAAGCAGGATGATTTAAATCATTTTTTACTAATTTGTTTGCTAATAAGTAATTTCTATTATCCATAGCCCCACTAAATGGAATTCCTAAATGATATAAATTTGATCTACCTTTGTCTTGAAAAGTCGAATTTATGCCTGATCTAATTACTTTAAAATAATTATTGCTCATAGTTTAAATATTCATCTTTAGTTATTTCTTTAAAGATCACTGTATCACCAGGATTAATTAAATTTGGTTTGTCTTCATTAAAGTTATCAAAAACTTTTTTTGGAGTATTGCCTATGATGTTCCATCCCCCTGGACTTTCAAAAGTATAAATATTTGCAAATTGCTCTGTTATTCCTATAGATCCCTTGGGAACTTTTACCCTTGGTGTTTCTAGTCTATTTGTTCTCATATTTTCGTTTAAATCTCCTAAAAAAGGCATACCAGCAATAAAACCTGTCATATAACAAAAATATTTTTTATTAAGAAAATTTTGAAGAATTTGTTTCTTGCTCAATTTAAGTTTTGTTTCCAATCTATTAAAATCTAAAGAGTAAGGTTCTTCACAACAAATTGGTATTTCTAAAATATTCTTTTTTTCACTATCTGTTTGATCTATTTGAATTTTTTCGATTAAATCTTTTAATTCCTTATAATTAATTCTATTTAAATCATAAGAAATTATTAACTTGTTATAAGAAGGAATAATATTATTTATATTTTCAATTTTTAATTGTTTAATTTTATCAAAATATTTTATTACATATGAATTAGTTTCTTTATTTATATTTTTACCAAAATCACAATATAAAGCTGCGTCACCAAGATTTGATATATTTTTTATCATGCCATGTTATACTTAACTATAAACACTATGGAAATTAATATAAATTGCGATTTAGGTGAAAAATCTAAACATCATTCTAATAAATATGATCCTGATTTATTAGAAATAGTTAATTCTGCAAATATTGCGTGTGGATTTCACGCTGGCGATGAGGAAACAATGAATCAAACAATACAAATTTCAAAAAAAAATGGAGTAAGTATCGGAGCTCATCCATCATTCAATGATCCAGAAAATTTTGGAAGAAAAAGAATAAATTTATCATCTTCAGAGATAAGAAAGCTTATAATTGACCAATATGAAATTTTACAAAATATTGCAATTAAATATGAAGAAACCGTTAGTCATATAAAGCCCCATGGTGCTCTGAATAATATGGCTTGTGAAGATATAGAATTAGCAACTGTGCTCGCAAAAACTATCAACGAAATAAGTAAAGACCTAATTTATCTAGTTCCTACAGGATCTAAAATGGAGATAGCTGCAAAAAAACTTGATATGAGGATAGCATGTGAAATTTTTGCTGACAGAAATTATGAAGATGACGGCAATTTGGTTTCTAGAAAAAAACCTAATGCTTTGATCACAGATCCAGAAATAGCAAAAAAACATGTATTAGCTATGGTTAGAAATCAGGCACTTAATTGTCACAGTGGAAAACAGATACCTTGTGAAATTGACTCAGTTTGCATACATGGAGATAATATAAGTTCTTTAGCAACAGCTAAATCAATAAAAGATAACTTATTAAAAAATGGAATTAAATTAACAAAACTTAATAAAATGGAAAAATTTTTAAAATGATAAAAAAAATATTTATATCCTTACTCTACATAGCGCTAACAACAACTAATTCTATTGCGGCTGGATCAAGTGATAGCGGATCATCAAAAACAAAGTATGATATAGCTGTCTCACATATTAAAGCTGCGAAAAAATTTGAAAGCCAAGATAATTCAAAAGAAGCAAAAAAAAAATATAAGAAAGCTCAAAAGCTATTAATTCAATCTAATAAAAAATTTCCAAATAAGGCTGATACTTTAAATTATTTAGGATTCACCACTAGAAAACTTGGAGATTATGAAAATGGTGAAAAATATTACTTAGAGGGATTAGCTATTGACCCAACACATATAGGTATAAATGAATATCTTGGAGAACTATATGTTGCAACAAATAGAGTAAATTTAGCAATAGAGAGACTTGAAATATTAAAAGCTTGTAATTGTGAAGAATATCAAGAATTAAAAGAGATAATCGAAGGTAAAAAAGTTTCTAAATATTAAATTCACATCTATCATTTCATTGATAAATAAAAAAATATTATTAAAATGATTATACTTTGTTAGAAGAATTAATCATATTAGTACAAATTATATTCATAGATATAATTTTAGCTGCTGATAATGCCATTATTATTGGTTTGATAGCAGCAAACTTTGTTCCAAAAAATAGAAAGCAAATTATTCTTTGGGGTGTAATTGGAGCTTTAGTCTTTAAAATTATTTTTGCACTATTCGCAACTTATTTATTTGAATTTTATTTTATCAAAATTTTAGGTGGCCTACTATTGATTTGGATAGCTAATGATTTAAGAAAAGATTTAGTTGAGTTGAAAAACAAAATTAAAACCCCTGTAAAAAAATCAACCGAACCTTCGTATATACAAAGTATATACAAGGTATTATTTGCAGATATAACAATTAGTTTTGATAATGTCATTGGAGTAGTGGGAGCTTCTAAGGGTAATTTTGGTTTCATGATTTTTGGACTTGTATTGTCGGTGGCTTTAACAGGTGCATTGGCAACATATTTGGCGAACTACATTCAAAAACATATTTGGATAGCTTATGTTGGTTTATTTTTTATTTTAATTGTAGGTATTCAACTAGTAATAGGTGGCTTGAATGATTATGGGGTTTTATCAATTAATCAGAATTTTCAAAAATTTTTTTAATATGAATATTTTTTACTAGGAAATTTTTTATTCAATACCTCGTATCGATATTTTTTTACACCATTTGAAATAATTTTTCTTATATTTGAGAATTCTTTAACGAATTTTATTTTTGATTTAGTTAAACCAATTAAATCATCTGTTACTAAAATTTGACCATCACAATTTTCTGATGCTCCAATCCCAATTGTTGGTACTGTTGAATTTTTAGTAATTATTTTTGATAAAGTTTTTTCTACACCTTCAAGTACAAATGAGAAAACTCCTGCTTGCTCAATTGCTTTTGCATCTTTGATCATCTGATCTCTTTCTTTTGGTTTTTTTCCTTTAAATTTGAATTTACCCTTAACTGATTGCGGTAATATTCCAAGATGACCCATTACATGTATTTTTTTTTGAACAAGATGTTTTATAATTGGCACAATCTTAGTTCCTCCCTCTAATTTGATAGCATCACAATTGGTTTCTTTAATAACTTTTCTACAATTTTTGAGTGCTTCATTTTTAGTCCTGTAAGTATTGTAAGGCATGTCTACTACTAATAGACTGCTTGATACACCTTTACGAACACTTTTTGTATGTTCAATCATCATATTTAATGTAACTTTTCTCGTAGAATTATAATTATATAATACTGACCCGAGACTATCTCCTACTAATATTAAATCGGTAAATTTATCAATTACTTCAGCAATATTTTTTGAGTATGCTGTTAAGCATATAATTTTTGATTTATTTTTTTTACCTAATAATTTTTGAATCTTTTTCACTTTGATAGCTAAATATAAATTATTTTTATATTCTAAATTATATTGATTATTATTCTAATTCAATAGTGCTAGGTGGTTTAGATGTTACATCATAAACAACTCTATTTATTCCTCTTATTCCATTTACAATCTTATTTGAAACATTTTGGATAAATGATTTTTTAAAATCATAATAATCAGCAGTCATACCATCTTCAGATGTTATTGCTCTTAATAAACACAAATACTCATATGTTCTATTGTCTCCCATAACTCCAACTGTTTTTACAGGCAGCAAAGCTGCGTATGCTTGCCAGATTTTATCATAAAGTCCATTTTCTTTGAGAGCATTAATAAAACAATAATCTGCTTCTTTGAGAATCTTTATTTTCTCAGTAGTAATTATGCCTGGCATTCGAATAGCGAGACCAGGGCCTGGGAATGGATGTCTTAAAATTATTTCTTTACTTAATTTTAGTTCTAGACCTAATCTTCTAACTTCATCTTTAAATAAAAATTTTAAGGGCTCAACTAGTTTAAGTTTCATTCGTTTAGGTAAGCCACCCGCATTATGATGGGACTTTATTTTTGAGGTTTGACTTCCTGTTACAGATCTACTTTCAATTAAATCTGGATATAGAGTGCCTTGAGCTAAATATTTTACATCTTTAATTTTTTTGGAATACTTTTCAAAAATTTTAATAAAAAGATTTCCAATAATTTTTCTTTTTTTTTCAGGATCAGAAACATTTTTAAGTTTATTTAAAAATTGTTTTTCAGCATTTATATAAATTAAATTCATCTTTAATTTTTTTTTAAATGTCTTTACAACCTGAGTTTCCTCATTTTTTCTTAACAATCCAGTATTAACAAAAATACAATACAATTTTTTTCCAATAGCTTTGTTCAAAAGTTGAGCAACAACACTACTATCTACACCACCAGACAATGCACAAATAACTTTATTTGACCCTACTTGTTTTTGTATATCTTTTATTAATTGAATTTTT
>NYSO01000067.1 GCA_002683015.1 Rhodobiaceae bacterium | reverse complement strand
GATATTCAAAAACTAAGTCTCTTTTTTCTTCACAAAAATCAATATCAAAATCTGGCATTGAGATTCTATCGGGATTTAAAAATCTTTCAAAAATTAAATTATATTTAATTGGATCAACATTTGTAATTGACAAACACCATGCAACTAATGATCCAGCTCCTGATCCTCTTCCAGGTCCAACTGGTATATCATTTCTTTTTGCCCATTTAATGTAGTCTGAGACAATCAAGAAATAACTGGCATAATCCATTTTTAAGATAATTTCTAATTCATGGTCTAATCGATCTTTATAGATCAAAAACTGTTTATCAGTTTCCATTTCATTTAATTTTATTTTAAAATATTTGATAAACTTTTCTTTAAGACCATTAAATGACTCTTTTTTAATAATATCATTTGCATTACCATCTTCTGATGAGCTTATATTTGGTAATATTGGTTTTGAAAAAAGTGGTCTAAAACTACATCTATAAGGGAAATTATAATTATTTTGTAATGCCTCTGGTAAATCTGAAAATATTTCGGACATCTCATTATCATTTTTTAAATAATGTTCAGAACTATATCTGACTCTATTTTTTTCATTAATATATGTTTTATTACCAATGCAAATAAGAGCATCATGAGCTTCATGCATATCTTTTGTGAGATAAAAAACTTCATTAGTAGCTATTATAGGGATTTGAAGTATATTTGATTGATTAAGATTAAATTTTTCAAAACTTTGCTCGTTATTATCTTTGTGTCTTTGAATTTCTATATAAAATCTATCTTTAAAACTTTCAAATAAGCTGCTGTAGAGACTTGTTATTTCCTTAAATTTACCTTTATCAAATAATTTTCCAAATAAACCAAAAATAGTTCCAGAAAAAATTGATATTCCTGAGTTATCTAAAGATAATATCTCATTTAAATCTAAAATAGGTTCTGAGATTTCATTGTTATTTAAATAGGATTTTGATGATAATTCTATAATCTTTTTATAACCTATTTCATTTAACGCGAATAAAGGAAGTAATCCTATTGTATCTTCAAACTTAAAATTTATTTGGGATCCAATTATTGGTTGAGTACCAGCCTTTGAAATTTTTTCTGAGAATTCAATTGCTCCACATAAATTTGAGGTATCACACAACCCAAGTGTTTTAATATGAAATTCTTTAGATTTATCTTTCAAAGTGTCTATTGTTAAAGCACCTTCACATATAGAATATTGAGAATGAATTTTGAGATGATTAAAATTTTGAAACCTAGACTCAGACATTAGTAGATTTTATATTACCATCCACCATTTCCAATATATAATCCGATTTTTTAGCAAAAAATCTATTATGAGTTGCAAATATTATTAATCTATTTGAATTTACTTGTTTTTTTAACAAAGCAAAAATTTCCTCTGATGTTTTTTTATCAAGACTACCAGTTGGTTCATCTGCCAAGATAATTTTTGGCTCATTTATAATTGCTCTAGCAATCGAGACTCTCTGTTTTTCTCCCCCTGAAAGTTCATTTGGATAATGATCAAGTCTATTTGAAAGTCCAACTAATTTTAAAATTTTTTTTGATTTATTAATAGCAAAATCTTTTTTGTTGCCAGCGGCTAGGCTTGCAAGATAAACATTTTCTAAAGCATTAAAGTCTGGCAATAGGTTATCTTGTTGATAAATAATTCCTATATTATTTGATCTAAATATATCATTTTCTTTATTATTATCAAAATCAATTTGTTTATTATTAAATTTTATCAATCCAGAAGAAGGTTTATCTATTAAAGAAATTAGATTCAGCAATGTCGATTTACCCGATCCTGAAGGGCCCATTAAAGAATAAATCTTGCCGGATTTAAATTTAAAATTTATCTTTTTTAAAACCCTCAAATTCTTTTTTGCAATAAAAATTTTATTTAAATTTGATAATTCAATAAGATTATTCATATTTTAATGATTTTATTGGATCTAATTTTGAAGCTTTCTTAGCTGGAAAAATTGAGACTAAAATTGTTATAAAAATTGAGCAAATAGAAATTAGGACTATGGAGCTAATATTTATTTCCGATGGCATAGTACTTAAAAAATAAATTTCTTCAGGAAACAAAGAAATATTAAAAGTAGTACTTATAAATTCTCTTATATTTTCAACATAAATTGAAAAAATAACTCCAAGCAAAACACCAAATAAAGTTGCAGATGTTCCAATTATAACTCCAACTAAAAAAAATATCTTTATAATAGAGTCGTTTAATACTCCAATTGATTTAAGTATAGCAATTTCCTTAGTTTTATTTTTTACTAATATTGTTAAACCTGAAATTATATTAAAAGCGGCCACTATTATAATTAAAGATAAAATTATAAACATAACATTTCTCTCAACTTTTAATGCAGAAAATAAAGATTTATTCATATCTGCCCAGGTAAAAACTAAATCATTAGGGAAAATGTTTTGAACAATCCTTTTTTGATTTTCTATCTTTTGAGGATTTTTTAGATATATTTCTAAGTTACGATCACCTTCAGAAAGATTAGAAAATTCCTCTAGTGTAGTTAAATTTATAAAAACTATATTATTATCGAAATCTGCCAATCCACTGTCAAATATTGATGAAATTATAAAACTTTTTTGTTTCGGCAAATTTCCAACAATTGTTTCGAGACCTGCTGATGACATGATAGTGATGTTGTCACCAATATCCAAATCAAGATTAAAACTTAATTCTCTCCCAATTGATATAAAATTTTTTTTTAATTTTTTATTTTGGCCAATAAAATTTCCATTATTTATTATTTCTAGTTGGGAAAAGTCGCTCTCGAGGTAGCCTCTTAAAAGTATTCCTTTTGAGTTTTGTTCGTTTATAATTATAGCTTCACTTGAATTACTTAATATCAAATTTTTTGAAATTAATTCTAAACTGCTTTTGTATTTTTCATCAATATCAATAGGTTTATCATAAGGCTGAACAGTTATATGAGAATTAAAACCCACAATTTTATTAATCAATTCTGCTCTAAATCCATTCATGACGGACATAACAATAATCAGAACTGCTACACCTAAACTTATTCCAATAAATGAAAAGATTGATATTACATTTAAAAAGCCATCTTTTTTTCTAGCCTTTAAAAATCGTAAAGTAATTTCTTTTTCTAATGTAGAAATCAATTTGAATTTTGTTGTTTTGTTAAAATTTCAATAATTTTCTCTAATGATAAATTTTGAGTTTCTCCACCTGTTTCTTTAAATTCTAATAATTCACCATCATTTTTTTTTCCAATAATAATTTGATATGGAGCTCCAATTAAATTCATTTTTTTTATTTTTGAAGAAATATTTTCATCAGTATCATCAATTATTGCATCAAAATTATTTTTGAGTAATTCTTTATTAATATTATTCGCTTTCTCTAAAGCAGAATTATCATTTTTATTTATCATAGGTATTAAAGCAACATCATAAGGAGCAACACACCATGGCCATTTCATGATCTCATTTTTATCATCATATTTAGCTTCAATTATAGCGCCTACCAGTCTTGATACACCTATTCCATATGAGCCCATTTTGACAAAATCTTTTTTTCCTCCTGGTAAATCAACTGATGCTCCCATTGGTTTCGAATACTTGTCACCAAAATAAAATATATGACCTACTTCGATACCTTTTGTGATTAATTGATTTTCTTTAGAAACAATTTTTTCAAATTCATCTTTATTGAATTTTTCATCAGTTACTGCATAGAATTGTTCATATTTTTTTCTCATATTTTCCAAAGATGTTTTCTCTAATTTTGTATCGTCACTATTTAAATCAAATATTCTTTTATCTGTAAAAATCTTACTTTCACCTGTGTCTGCAAGAATAATAAACTCATGCGACAAATTTCCGCCAATAGGTCCTGTATCAGCAGCCATTGGTATGGCTGTTAAAGATAATTTTTTAAATGTTCTTAAGTATGAAAGAAAAAATTTATTATATGAATAAAAAGCATCTTCGTCAGAAACATCAAATGAATAAGCATCTTTCATGTAAAATTCTCGACCACGCATAATTCCAAATCTTGGTCTGATTTCATCTCTAAATTTCCATTGTATATGATACAAAAGTTGCGGTAATGATTTATAGGATTTTATTGACGATCTAAAAATTTCTGTAACTTGCTCCTCGTTTGTTGGTCCATATAACATTTCTCTATTTTGTCGATCTTTTATTCTAAGCATCTCCTCACCATAATCTTCATAACGACCGCTTTCTTTCCAAATTTCACTCGATTGAATTGTTGGCATTAATATTTCTTGAACTCCAATTTTATTTTGTTCTTGTCTGACAATTTTCTCTATTTTTTTCATTACCTTAAAGCCCAAAGGTAGCCACGAGTAAATTCCTGCTGAAGCTTGCTTTATCATGCCAACTCTCAACATTAACTGATGAGATTTAATTTTTGCCTCTGAGGGATTATTTTTTAAAATTGGAATAAATGAATTTGATAAAAGCATCTTAATTGATCATATTTCTTAAATTTAAATATTCAAATTTAATTAATAAGTAAATTATCATAAAAATAACAGTAGTAATTCCTGTGCAATTTAAGAATTTTTTCAGCATTTTTGGATTTTCTGGAGATCCAGGATCTTCACCCTCAATTTTTACAGTTTTTGCTCTATTAACATCAATAGGTAAAATAGCAAAGAAAACTATCCACCATATAATTATATAGATAATAGCTAAACCAGTTACGCTCATTAAATTCTTACTAAATTAATATTTGTAAAAGGTTTTTTTCCTGTTCTCTCTTTAGAAAATTTTCTACAGACAATCTTTAATGCATCAATCAGATTATGTTCTTGTTGTTTGCTTCCAATTTTAAATGTTTTCGAAGTTTTTTCAATTTCTTCCTCTAATCCATAAACAAAATCCTCCCTGTCATCCACAGGTAGGCCACGGAACGAAAGTATAGGATTGTTGTGTATATTCCCCTTAGGTGTAATCATTATTGTTACTTCAAGATATCCATTTGCACTTAAATTTTTTCTATCTTTTATTGATTGTGAGTCAGGATCAACACTCACACTGCCATCTAAATAGAGTCTTCCACACGGTGCTTTATCATATACTTCGGGCTTATTTCCAGGATATAATTTTACTATATCACCATTCTCTACTTGAACTGGATGTGGTACTTGCATTTCTTTAGCAAAATTTATGTGTTCAATCATATGTCTATGCTCACCGTGAACAGGTATTACACATTTGGGTTTTACCCATTGATACATCTCTTTTAGATCTTCTCTATTTGGATGTCCAGAAACATGGACGAATTCAGTTTCTTCAGATATTACCTCTATTCCATCCTTAACTAGCTGGTTATGAAGTTTATAAAGTTTTTTTTCATTACCAGGTATAATTTTTGAAGAAAAAATTACGGCGTCATCTTTTTCAATAAAAACATCTGGATGAGTATAGCTTGAAATTCTCATCATTGCTCCCATTGGTTCACCTTGGCTTCCTGTACACAAATATACAATTTTTTCTCTTGAGAAATTTTTTGCCTCTCTTGGATCAATTGGTTCAATCGTTTTTTTTAAATATCCACATTGGCGAGCAGCTTTATAAATTCGATGCATAGATCTTCCAACTAATGAAATCTGTCTTCCTGTTTGTTCTGCGCAGTAAAAAGCTGTTTCCATTCTAGCAACATTTGAAGCAAAAGAAGTTATGATAATCCTTTTTTTTAATCTAGACATAACTTTCAACATATTTTTTCTAACATCTAACTCTGATCCGGATCTACCAGGACTAAAAACATTTGTTGAATCGCAAATCATTGCTAGAACACCTTCTTGACCAATTTCTTTCAACCTTTTTTCATTTATATTGTCTCCAATTAAAGGATTTGGATCTACTTTCCAATCTCCAGTATGCAAAATAACTCCAGCTGGGGTTTTTATTCTAAGTCCATTAGGTTCTAATATAGAATGTGTTAAAGTAATGTACTCAATTTCAAATGGATCTAAAGATACTTTTCCATTCAATTCAACGATCTGTAAGTCATTAGTTATATCAATTTGCTTCTCTCTAAATTTTTCTCTGATTAAAACTGCAGTAAATGGTGTTGCAAAAATTTTACATTTAAGTTTAGGCCATAAATGAGCAATTGCGCCAATGTGATCTTCGTGAGCATGTGTTAAAATAATTCCTAACAAATTATCTTTTCTTTCAACAATGAATCCTGGATCTGGATAAATTAAATCAACGCCTGGAATACTATCATCTGCAAAAGTTACACCTATATCTACCATAATCCATTTATGATCACTGGACTGCCCATAGCCGAACAAATTCATGTTCATGCCTATTTCACCTGATCCACCTAAGGGACAAAATAATAGTTCGTCTTTCATATTATTTAATTAATTTTGAAATCTTTATTAGACCATTAATTGTAATATCTTGGTTGTGATTTGCTTTCGTTTTAATTGAGTTTTTAAATAAATTTGAAAATCCACCAGTAATAATTACTTTAAAAGATTTTCTAGTCTCTTTCTTAATTAAATTAATGATATTGTCAATCAAACCAGTATATCCCCAGAAAAAACCAGCTCTAACTGCAGACATTGTGT
>NYSO01000026.1 GCA_002683015.1 Rhodobiaceae bacterium | reverse complement strand
TTCTTTAGTTTCTTTGTCTTTTAATCAGCAATAATTACTTAATTTATAAGGTGAGACAACAATCCATCGAGCAATTTTGGTTCAAACCACGTTGACTTAGGAGGCATAACTTTGTTGGCCTCTGCTACATCGATTAGTGCCTCAATAGGTGTAGGAAAAAGTGCAAATGCAATATCAAAGTTGTCATTATTAACTCTATTTTCAAGTTCTATAAGACCTCTTGCGCCTCCAACAAAATCTATTCTTGGGTCAGTTCTTTCATCATAAATACCAAGCAAAGGTTCAATAATTGTGTCATGTAATATAGATACATCAAGCGATTTTACAGGGTCGTTTAAATTTATATTTTCTTTAATGGCATTTAATTCATACCAATTTTTATCTATGTACATACCAAAAGTATTTTTGGTTACTGGTTTAAATTCCTCACTGTGTTTTTTTAAAGAATAATTTTTTTCTATATTGGATATAAGAGAGTTAATTGTTTGCCCATTTAATCCTTTGATTATTCTATTATAATCCAGAATTGTCATTTCTGAGTGTGGAAAAGCAACTGCAAGAAAATAATTATAGTCTTCATTACCATCATGGTTTAGATTTTTTTTTGAAAATTTTTCTTTTACTCTAGCAGCTGCAGCTGATCTATGGTGTCCATCGGCAATAAAGAGGGAATCCATGGAGTTAATCTCACTAAGCATTTGTTCAATTTGATCCTTATTATTGACGATCCATATTTTATGATTTGATCCATCATGAGCAAAAACATTATATACTGGCTTTTGAGCCTTAGCTTTATTTATTGCCTCAGAAATTTTATCGGTATTTTTATATGCTAAAAGAACAGGGCCGGTCTGCGCCTTAAGTTTGGTAATATTTTCCACCCTGTCATCTTCCTTCAACGGTTTGGTGTATTCATGTTTTTTTATAATATTTTTTTGATATGCCTCTACAGATGCTATGCAACCTATACCAGTCTGTGATATTTCATTTAATATTATTTCATAAATATACAAGCAATCTTCATCATCCTGAATCAAAACTTTATTTTTTATTAAGTTATTAAGATTTTCCGCTCCCTTTTCATAAACTTTAGGGTTATTAAATTCAATTTTATGATCTAAATCTATTTCAGGCTTTGAAACATGTAGAAAGCTGAATGGCTTATTTTTAACCATTTGTCTTGCTTCTGCTGAACTTAATACATCATAAGGAGGGGCTATTACATCATTTTCTTTACCCTTTTTTGGTCTTAAGGCTTTAAATGATTTTACTAGTTTCATGATTTTACCGTTTAAGAAAATTAATTAATTTTAATTAACACATATATCTAATAATGTTTGAAAATAATTTAAATTATTTATTAACTAAATTTAAGACTAAAAAGTATAAATCATGATTGAAAAAATAGTTTTATTATCAGGTCCAACTGCCACAGGAAAATCTTCTTTGGCTTCTAAATTAGCAGAAAAAATTGATGGTGAAATAATAAATGCCGATTCAATTCAACTTTATCGAGATTTATTTATTTTAACAGCTAGACCAGACATCAAAAAAGAAAAGATAAAACATCACTGTTATGGTTTTTTAGACGGAGATATTAATTGGTCGGTTGGAAAGTGGATCAATGAAATAAATAAAATCCTAAAAGATGTAATAAAAAGAAAAAAGGTACCAATAGTTGTTGGTGGTACAGGTTTTTATTTTAAGGCAATTACTGACGGATTATCACCTATACCAGATATAGACAAATCAATAAGGTTAAAAATCGAGAATGATTTAGAAAAAAATGGTCTTACGAAATTACAAAAAAGATTAGCTTTCATTGATCCTAAGGCTTCAGAAAAAATCAATCCTAATGATAGGCAAAGAATAATGAGAGCATTAGAGGTATACGAAGGTACTAATAAAAAAATTTCAGACTTTTGGCTTATGAAGAGAGAAAAAATAATAAATTATAAATCCATAAATTTTAAAATAGATGCTGATAGAGAATGGATTTATAAAAATTGTGATTTAAGAGTCGATTACATGTTTGAAAATGGTGCAGTTGAAGAAGTAAGGNNTTTATTAANTAAGAATTATTCTGAAAATTCTNCAATAATGAAGGCNATAGGTGTNGATGAAATTANNTCATTTTTAAATAGTGATATCACTCTTGATAGAGCTTTAGAGTTAATAAAGTTTAAAACTCACCAATATGCAAAAAGACAAATAACTTGGATAAATAATCAGATGATTTCGTGGAATAGCATAAATACGCAATATTCNAATAAAATTATNAACNAAATTATAAAAAAATTATAAAATAATATTGACCTTTATTGCTATATTTATTAATTTCCTGCAAGATTAATTGGTAAAAAAGTAATTTAAGGAATTTATACATGACTAAAATGACTGGTGCAGAGGTAATAGTAAAAGCTTTGAACGAACAGGGTGTAGATCATATTTTTGGTTATCCTGGAGGTGCGGTTTTACCTTTGTATGATGAATTATTTAAAAGNAATAAGGCTCCTGCTCATGTTTTAGTTCGTCATGAACAAGGTGCAGTTCATGCAGCTGAGGGGTATGCAAGGTCCTCTGGTAAACCAGGTGTAGTTTTGGTTACTTCTGGNCCAGGNGCTACAAATGCTGTTACTGGTCTTACTGATGCCTTAATGGATTCTATTCCTTTGGTCTGTATTTCTGGNCAGGTTCCAAGCCATTTAATTGGAACGGATGCTTTCCAAGAATGTGANACAATAGGNATTACAAGACCTTGTACTAAGCATAATTGGTTGGTTAAAAGACCTGAGGATTTGGCTAAAACAATACATTTAGCATTTCTGGTGGCTACTACCGGAAGGCCTGGACCTGTTCTTATCGATATTCCTAAAGATGTTCAATTTGCTGATGCAGAATATTGTTCTATGTCTGAAGTTGAGCATTCAAGCTATAAGCCAAAGGTAAAACCAGAAATTTCTGAAATTGAACAAGCTGTAGAATTAATGTCTAAGGCAAAGAAACCTGTTTTTTATACCGGTGGTGGAGTTATAAACTCTGGACCTGAGGCCAGCCATCTTTTAAGAGAGTTTGTTAATTTAACTGGCTTTCCTATTACATCTACATTAATGGGCTTAGGTGCTTTTCCTGCAGACAATGATCAATGGCTTGGCATGCTTGGCATGCATGGAACATATGAGGCAAATATGACTATGCACGATAGTGATTTAATCATTAACATTGGCGCAAGATTTGATGACAGAGTTACTGGTCGTTTAGATGCGTTCTCTCCAAATTCAAAAAAAATACATGTTGATATTGATCCTTCTTCAATTAACAAGACAATTGATGTTGATGTTTCTGTTATAGGTGATTGTGCTCATGTATTAGAAAATATGCTTATTTTGTGGAGATCAAAAGGTTATAAATCGGATACCTCAAAATGGTGGGATCAAATAAATAAATGGAGAGATATTAAATCTCTAAATTATGTAAAATCTGAAAAAACAATTAAACCTCAATATGCTATTGAGCGATTATATGAATTAACAAAAGATAAGGATACTTTTATTAGTACCGAGGTTGGTCAACATCAAATGTGGGCTGCTCAACATTATCATTTTAATGAGCCTAATAGATGGATGACATCAGGGGGATTGGGTACAATGGGTTATGGACTTCCTGCTGCAATAGGTACGCAAGTTGCCTTCCCAAAATCAACTGTTATTGATATTGCTGGAGAAGCGTCAATTTTAATGAATATGCAAGAACTATCAACAGCTGTTCAGCATAAATTACCAGTTAAAATATTCATTCTAAATAATCAATACATGGGTATGGTTAGACAATGGCAAGAATTGCTTCATGGCGGAAGATATTCTCACTCCTATACAGACTCTCTTCCTGATTTTGTAAAATTAGCTGAAGCTTATGGCGCTCATGGTATTCGAGCTCAGAACCCTAAAGAGCTAGATGATAAGATTATGGAAATGCTTGATACTGATTTACCTGTAATTTTTGATTGTGTTGTTGATAAGGATGAGAATTGTTATCCAATGATTCCTTCTGGCGCTGGGCATAATGAGATGCTTTTAAATGATGAGGGTATATCTATAGAAGTTGGTGATGAAGGAAAGGTTTTGATATGATTACAATTAAAGAAGATATTCAAGAAGCTCATACCTTTTCCTTACTTGTAGATAATGAAGCTGGTGTATTAGCAAGGGTAATAGGTCTTTTTTCTGGAAGGGGATACAACATTGAAAGCCTAACTGTTGCTGAAGTGGATAAAGACTCTCATACTTCAAGAATTACAATTGTTTCAAAAGGAAGCCCAAAAACAATTGATCAGATAAAGCGCCATTTAGAAAGACTTGTTCCAGTTCATAAAGTAACAGATCTAACTATAGAAGGACCTTCAGTAGAAAGAGAAATGGCATTAATAAAAGTATTATATACNAATGAAAATAAAGAAGAAATTCTTAGGTTAGTAGAAATTTATAGAGCAAAAATTGTTGATACAACTGATAAATCATTTGTTTTTGAATTGACAGGTGCAATGGATAAAATTAATTCATTTATTGACCTTTTGCGTCCTTTAGGGTTGAACGATATATCAAGAACTGGTTTAGCTGCAATTGCTCGTGGTTCAAAAAATTAAATTCATTATACGGAGATTATAAATGAAAGTTTATTATGACAAAGATGCTGATTTAAGCTTAATTCAATCAAAAAAAGTTGCTATCATTGGCTATGGTAGTCAAGGTCATGCCCATGCACTAAATCTAAAAGATAGTGGTGTTTCTGAAATTTGCGTAGCATTAAGAGATGGATCATCCTCAATAGAAAAGGCTAAAAATGCTGGATTTGAAGTAATGAATGTTGCTGACGCTGCTGGATGGGCTGATGTTATGATGATGCTTACNCCTGACGAATTACAAGCGGATATTTATAATGATGACATAAAAGATAATCTGAAAGAGGGTTCTGCTTTATTATTCGCACATGGTTTAAATATTCATTTTAATTTAATTGATCCAAGACCTGATTTAGATATTTTTATGGTGGCTCCAAAGGGCCCTGGACACACTGTTCGTTCAGAATATGAGAGAAATGCGGGTGTTCCTTGTTTAATAGCCATTCATCAAGATGCAACTAATACAGCAAAAGATATCGGACTTTCGTATGCTTCAGCAATTGGAGGAGGAAGAGCTGCAATTATTGAAACTAGCTTTAAAGAAGAATGTGAAACTGATTTATTTGGTGAACAAGCTGTTCTATGTGGAGGGGTTGTTGAATTAATAAGAAATGGTTTTGANACTCTAGTTGAGGCCGGATATGCACCCGAAATGGCATACTTTGAATGTCTTCATGAAATGAAGTTAATTGTTGATTTAATGTATGAAGGTGGAATTAAGAATATGAATTATTCAATTTCAAATACAGCTGAATATGGTGAATATGTCTCAGGACCAGTAGTTGTCGGAGAAGAGTCAAAAAAGGCTATGAAAAAAGTATTAGAAGATATTCAGTCTGGAAAATTTGTAAGGGACTGGATGACAGAAAATAAATCAGGCTCTAATAAAGAATTTCATTCCATGAGAGAGAAGTCTAATTCTCATCAAATCGAAGAAGTTGGTGGTGAATTAAGGAACATGATGTCATGGCTTGGAGAAAATAAATTAGTTGATAAAGATAAAAACTAATTTTTACTTGATCCAATCAAAAATTTAAGGCATTAGCTTATCTATGAATATGGATAGTCAACATAAATTGTTTTTTAATAGCAGCACAAGCTTGCTTCAGACTTTCCTATTGTCTTCAGTTCTTTTATCTCTTCTGCTTATTAGCCTCTAGGACTAATCTTTTGGCGAGATGTCTTAGGGGATAATTTTAAAAAGCCAAAAATAAATTTTTTTGGAGATAAAAATGAACAAAACAGATAATTATATTAAAATTTTTGATACGACACTTAGAGATGGAGAGCAATCTCCTGGTGCTTCAATGTCGTTAAGTGAAAAAATTCAAATAGCTGAAATTTTTGATACTATGGGTATTGATATTATTGAAGCTGGTTTTCCGATTGCTTCCGAAGGTGACTTTGAGTCAGTGTCAGAGGTTTCTAAAGTTGTTAAAAACGTTCAAGTTTGTGGTTTAGCTAGAGCTGGAGATAAAGATGTTGATAGAGCAGGAGCAGCAGTAAAACACGCAGTTAACCCTCGTATTCATACATTTATAGCAACAAGTCCAATACATATGAAATTTAAACTTCAAATGGATGAGGTTCAGGTTATTGATGCAATTCATCGTTCGGTTTCAAGAGCTAGAAATCTAGTAGAGGATGTACAGTGGTCTGCTGAGGATGCAACTAGAACGGATAGAGATTTTCTTTTTAAGTGTGTTGAGACTGCTATTTCATCAGGAGCTTCAACTATAAATATTCCCGATACTGTTGGTTACACAACTCCTGAGGAATATTTTGAAATTATTGACTCATTAATTAATAACGTACCCTCAGCTGATAAAGTTACATTTTCAACTCATTGTCATAATGACCTTGGTTTAGCAGTTGCTAATTCTTTATCTGGTGTAAGGGCTGGCGCAAGACAAATTGAATGTACTATGAATGGAATTGGAGAACGTGCAGGAAATGCCGCTCTTGAAGAATTGGTCATGTCAATGAAAGTAAGAAAAGATATATTAAATTATGAGTCTAAAGTTGATACTACTCTTTTTACAAGGGCTTCTCGGTTAGTTTCGTCAGTAACATCGTTCCCTGTTCAATATAACAAAGCTATTGTTGGAAAGAATGCTTTTGCACATGAATCTGGTATTCATCAGGATGGTATGCTTAAAAACAATGAAACATATGAAATTATGACCCCTGAGAGTATTGGCTTAAGTGAATCAACTCTTGTTATGGGTAAACATTCTGGTCGCCATGCTTTTAAAGAAAAAGCATTTGAACTTGGATACGAGCTTGCTGACAATCAATTAAATGATGCATTTTACAGATTTAAAGATTTAGCAGATAAAAAAAAGGAAATATTTGATGATGATATCATAGCAATTATTGATGATGAGTTTTCTACGAGTTTAGATCATATAAAATTAATTTCACTTAAAATTGAAGCTGGTACTTTTGGACCGCAAACAGCTGATTTATCAGTTGAAATAGATAATAAAGAGATATCCAGCGTATCAGAGGGGTCTGGCCCAGTTGATGCTATATTTAATGCAATTAAAAATCTTTTTCCTCATAATGCTGATCTTCAGCTATATCAAGTTCATGCTGTAACTCAAGGAACTGACGCGCAAGCTGAGGTTAGTGTTCGTTTGCATGAAGATGGAAAAACTGTTGTTGGAAGAGGCGCTGATACTGATACACTTGTTGCCTCCGCGAGAGCTTATATTGCTGCTTTGAATAGATTAATTATTAAGAGAGAAAAGAATAATCCGAATTAGTTAAAAATTAAGGATTGATAATTTTATGCACCCTATTGATGAAATTATGGAAGAAAGGTGTCCAAATCTTATGAAAAATAAGATTNTTTGGTCTTTTATAAAATNACCTATACAAAAAATTTTTAAATATAATGATGCTAAAAAAATTGTATGTGATATTTCAAAAAAATCAGGTTATGGATGCTTTTCATATTTATCAAATTTTCTTCAATCAGATCATATTGTTCAAGACATAGATAATGTTCCCAAAAATGGTTCTATTATATTAGCTGGAAATCATCCAACTGGTCTGACTGACGGCATAGTAATGTTTGATGTCTTGAAAGAACGTAGACCTGATTANACTCTATATGCTAATTCTGATATGATTAAAATCGCTAAAGGATTTGAAGATATCATTATTCCTGTAGACTGGAATGAAAGAAATAAATCTTCTGAAAAAAGNCGTAAAATTTTAAAGATAACNAAAGAAACTTTNANTAAAAATANAGCTTTGCTTGTTTTTCCATCNTCCAGNCTTTCCAAAAGAAAAGGTATTTATTTATATGAGAGGCCTTGGATTACAACGATAATAAAGCTATCCAAGAAATTTAACGCGCCAATTATCCCTTTTCATATGTCTGCTTCAAATTCATTACTTTTTTATATTTTAGAAATATTTAATACTGAATTAAAAGACATTAGCTTNTTTAGGGAATTAATTAATAAAAAAAATTTTAAATATAATATAAAATTTGGGAAACCAATTGAGCCNTCNTCNATCGTTGATGATATAGAAAAAGAAACTAAAAGAATTCAAAATTATGTAGAATATTCTCTAGGAAGACCTCCATCAATTATACAAAAATTAAATAAATAATTCTTATTTTTATTGAAACATTTTTCAAAAACTACTTATATAATAATCTTTATTTCCAAAGGGGTNGTGTATGCGTTTTTTTCTTCTTTTTGTTACTATTTTCTTTATAAACCCAGCTTTTTCTGCAACCGATGATTGGACAGCTTATGGTAAGGGATCTGGTGGTGGCCATTTTTCAAAAGCAGATGAAATAACCCCTGAAAATGTTNGAAAGTTAGAAAAAGTATGGGTTCATAGGTCNGGTGATTATAAGGGTGGAGCAAATTCTGCTGGCGTAAAAGGNGGAGAATATCAAACATCCTTTCAAGCAACACCTCTTTTAGTTGATGATACATTATTTTATTGCACATCCTATAATAGAGTTTTTGCTCTNAACCCTGAAACTGGAGAAGAAAAGTGGGTTTTTGATCCTAAACTTAAAAAAGATGGTAGGGCAATTTTAGCTTGCAGAGGTTTAAGTAGCTGGAAAGATAAAACAAAGATACCCTCTGATATCTGTTATCATAGAATAATGGGAGTTACCATTGATGCAGAACTTTTCTCAATAGACGGCAAGAATGGAAAACCTTGTGAGGGTTTTGGAAATAGTGGAAGAGTAAATTTAAGAGAAGGGCTCGGTGAACATCCTGCTTTATATTATTGGAGCACTTCTCCACCAGCAATCATCAATGAAAAAATTGTAGTAGGTGGAAGTGTTATTGATAATTTATCAATAGATATTCCCGGGGGTGTAGTAAGAGCTTTCGATATAAGATCAGGAAAATTAGTTTGGTATTGGGATCCCATTCCTCCTGATGAAGCAACTATTTTAGATGATAATGGTAATCCATTATACAGGAGCGGAACGGCAAATGTTTGGTCAATAATATCAGCTGATCCA
>NYSO01000025.1 GCA_002683015.1 Rhodobiaceae bacterium | reverse complement strand
CTTTATCGTCTCAAGGTTTTAACGCCATACCTTTTGATTGTAAGGGTGATTTCATAAAAAATTTGATTAAAATCAAACCAGATGTCTGCTTTAATGCTTTGCATGGGTTGGGTGGTGAAGACGGATCTGTGCAATCTTTATTAGAAAAAAATAATATCCCCTATACGCATTCTGGTATTTCTTCATCTAAAATATGTATGAATAAAGTCTTATCAAAAGAGCTATTTTTAAAGAATAATATTAATACCCCAAAGTATGAACTTATAAAAATTAATAATATTAGTAATCAAAACAAGACATTACCTTTTGTAATAAAACCTGTTCAGGAAGGTTCTAGTAATGGAGTTTATGTAATTTTGAATGAATCAGATAGAAATAAATTATTAAAAATTAAGAAATCCTGGATTTATGGGGAAAATGTTTTGATTGAAGATTATATTGGAGGAATTGAATTATCTTGCGCAGTTTTTAATAATAAGCCAACAGAGGTTGTAGAGATCAAAACAAAAAATACTTTCTATGACTTTGATGCAAAATATGAACCTGGAGCATCGGACCACATTATTCCTGCCAATATTCCAACAGAAATATATAATTTGGTAAAAAAAACAGCACTTAAGTGTCATAATATCTTTGGTTGCAGAGGAGTTTCGAGAACCGATTTTAGGTGGAGTGGTAAAAATAATATAGAGTCACTTTTTGCTCTAGAAATAAATACTCAACCGGGAATGACTATAACTTCTCTTGTTCCTGAGTTATTAGATAAACAAGGTATTTCATATGGTGATTTAATTCTTTATTTATTGGAGGATGCTTCTTGCGATCGATAAATAAATATAAATATCTATTAATTCTTTTAGTAATTATTATTTCCATAATTTTTATTAATTTTTTTAAAAATGGTATCATCAAAGAAGANTTAACNTCTAATTTTATTGATTTATTTTATATAAATAATATTGAAATTATTGGAAGAGACCGCTCATCAAAAAAAATATTATCTGAGGTTTTANGGCCTTATGAAAATAAATCACTGGTATCCATAAATTTAAAAAATATTCAAAGTGAGATAGAAAAAATAGCATGGATAAANGATGTGATTGTGAGAAAGGTNTATCCAGAAACTCTAAGTATAAGTATTGAGGAATATTCTCCTTCAGCAGTTTGGAAAAGAGGTTCTGAACAGTATGTTTTAGATGANTATGGTTTTAGAATAGAGAAAATTAAATCAAATGANTTTCAAAATTACTTCCAAATAAAAGGAATGGGTGCTGATAAAAAATTAAAAAATCTTTTAGATAAACTGCANAACTATCCAGATATTTTAAATCAGATTGATCATGCTAATTTNGTTAGTAGAAGAAGATGGGATCTTCATTATAAAAATGGAGTAAGGATACTATTACCTGAGAATAATATTACAGANTCTCTCTCATTATTAGACTCTTATATTAAGAAAAATAAGTTAATTGAAAAAGGTCACAAAAAGATTGATTTAAGAGTGGAAGGTAAAATAACCACGGACAGGGTTAGTGGAAATGGTTAAAAAGGANAATAATCAACAAGATTTTTTCATTAATAATAAATCAAACTATCAATCCGAAAAAGTTATTACAGCAATTGATATTGGCTCAGATAAGGTGGTGTGCTTAATCGGGAAAGTAGATAATATTTTAGATCGAAAAAAAATTAGACTCATTGGCTCTGGGTATTCACAATCAAAGGGAATTAANAATGGAGGAATTACAAATATTAATGANCTTGAGGAGTCAATAAGGAAAGCGGTTGATTTNGCTGAAAATCAAGCAAANTATGAGGTTGAAAATGTTTCAGTAAATGTTTCAGGAAATTATATTAGAACAGANAGAGTTTTCGGTGAACTTTTTGTTGGCAATCAAATTATAAATCAAAATCANATTGCTGAAGTAATAGAAATTGCAAAACAAAAATTTAATAAAGNAAATAAAAAAATTCTTCATGTTATTCCATCAAATTATATTGTTGATAACATAAAAAATATTGTTAANCCCTCTGGCATGAGTGCTTCAAAACTTGGTGTNAAATTACTTTTTATTTATGCAAACCCTAACCATATNAATAATTTAGAAAATATAATTAATAGTTGTTTTTTAAATGTAACTAACTTCACAGCAAAACCATANACATCTGCTNTGTCAGCCCTCACAGATGAGGAGAAAAATCAAGGATCNGTNTGTATTGATATTGGAGCAGGNACTACTTCAATTTCAGTTTTTATCNATGGTTCAATAGTTTATGCAAAATCNCTTAACCTNGGTGGTTGGTATATTACAAACGATATATCAAAGGAGTTAAGNACACCATTNGATCAAGCTGANGCATTAAAAACCTTATATGGAAGCGCNTTAAGGGGAGCAAATGATGGAGAAGAAATTTTTCAAATACCAATGATAGGTGGCAATGATGAAAATAGACTTTCATTTTCTAGGTCAAAATTGATTTCAATTATTAAGCCAAGACTNTGGGAAATACTNATGCATTCAAAAAAATGTATAGAACAATCTGGTTACAAAGATATTTCCAACAAAAATACTATAATTACAGGCGGTACTATGGAGTTACCTGGTAGTATAGAGTTTGCAGAAAGAGTATTAGAAGCTAGAGTAAGAATTGGTTTTCCTTCTGGTATAAATAATTTAGTTGAAGAGCTCTCAGGNCCGGCATTCACATCTTGTACTGGNATGCTTTTGCATTCAATTTTAATGCAAGAAAATGAAATTAAAAATAAATCTAAAAATAATAATTTTGCTGTGAAAATAATNGAAAAAATAATGGGTTCTGGTTTTTAATCAATAACTTAAGCTTGTTTAAATGTAAGAATCAGTAGAAATTTACATTGTAATGTTNTGAGGTCTTAAAATGACTACTTATGANGATGAAAATTTCGTATCTAATAGCAGTATTTCTTTAGAAACACCTGAAATAGAAAAGCTACGACCAAGGTTATCCTTAATAGGTGTTGGTGGTGGNGGAGGTAATGCTCTTAAAACAATGGTTGAGCAAGGCCTTGATGGAGTTGAGTTATTCGCTGCTAATACCGATGTTCAAGACCTTGAAAATCTTAAAGGNGTTACACCCATTTCAATTGGCTCTCATTCGACAGAAGGCCTNGGTGCTGGTGCTGATCCAAAAGTTGGTAAAAAAGCAGCAGAGGAGTCTCAAGAAGAAATTAGGAGGTATTTAGAGGGTACTCATATGTTGTTTATTACTGCATGTCTTGGCGGGGGTACTGGTACNGGTGCTGCACCAGTTATAGCTCAGTTAGCAAANGATATGGGCATTCTTACAGTCGCAATTGTTACTACACCTTGGAGNTTTGAGGGCAAAAAAAGAATGTCATCTGCTAAAAGTGGTATCGACGAGCTATGTGCAATTCTTGACACTGTAATTGTAATACCTAACCAAAATATCTTTAGAATTATTAATGAAAAAACCCCAATGAAAGAATGTGAAGATCTCGTAAACAAAACGCTATATGATGGGGTTTCGGCAATAAGCGCTCTAATAATGAAGAACGGTTCTATTAATATTGATTTTGCAGATGTTAAAACAATAATGCAACACAAAGGTAAAGCTGTATTTGGTGTAGGAGTTTCTTCTGGAGAGGACAGAGCTATTTTGTCTGCTGAGGATGCAATTTCAAATCCTATGTTAGATGATNTATCATTGAAAGGAACAAAGGGACTTTTGGTTTCATTGACAGCTGGTGCAGATATTAATCCTTTTGAGATACAAGGTGCTCTATCTGTTATTCAAAAGGATGTTGGAGAAGAATGCGAAGTAATTTTTGGTATCTTCCAGGATGAACAAATGGGGGATAATTTTAAAACAGCAGTTATTGCAACTGGTATGGATCAATCAGTTGAAGAGAAGATTGTTGAAATTAATAAGGAAAATAATTCAACCGAGAGTAATTTTGTTGATGTGATCAATGATAATGAACAAGAAAATGTTGAACTAGAGGTTAAAAAAACTTCACCTGAGGAACCNCATAATATGGACTTTGATGATTATAATGATTTTGATGATGACTTTTCAGAATCACTATCTGATGAGAATATTTCAAATTTACCTGAACCTGAGGATTGGGAAAAAGATGATGGAGTTCCATTATTTAATAGCGATAGATTTGACTCCTCTGANNAAGAAGATGATTCAAATTCTCAATTAGANATTCCTGCATTACAAAGATTTTTTGGAAAAATTAAAGGCCAATAAATTTTTAATTAATCTAAGTTACATTAAGTCACAATCATTTATTAGCTATCTATGATTTTAATTGTTATTTGTTTAACTGTAAACATAACNATTGTTATGAATTTATAGGTAAATTTTAAATTAGAAAATAAGTTAATTAAAGATATTTTTATGAATAACCTTGTTTCACCATCAATAACATCTGGAAACCATCCTTGGCAGACAACTATTTTAAAACCCAAGAGTTTTAATGGTATAGGTCTACACTCTGGAAACCTTATTAAAGTAACTTTGAAGCCTGGTAGAGAAAATACTGGTATTGTTTTTATAAGGACAGATATAGATAAANAAATTAAAGAACGTTCAATACAAGCGTTATATTCAAATGTTTCTGATACAAGCTTATGCACAACAATAGAGAATAAATANGGTGTTAAAATATCAACCATTGAACATTTAATGGCTGCTTTTAATGGAACAGGTATTGATAACATAATTATTGAGTTAAATGGACCTGAGGTTCCAATTATGGATGGAAGTTCACTACCCTTTATTGAGATAATTGAAGACTGTGGAATACAATCNCTTAAANNGAAAAGAAAAATTTTNAAAATTTTAAGAAAGNTCGAAGTTNCCGTTGATAATAAATATTGTTCATTTACCCCAAGCAATGATCAAAAATTTTCTGTNGAAATTGATTTTGAAAATGAGGCCGTTGGTAAGCAAAGTGCATCNACATCACTTANTAATTATAATTTTAAAAACTTTGCCTCAAATGCAAGAACTTTTGGTTTTATGAAAGATGTTGAATATATGCGCTCGCAAGGTCTTGGCTTAGGTGGAAGTATTGATAATTGTATAATTGTTGATAACAATGAAATAATTAATCCNGAGGGCTTNAGGCATGAAAATGAGTTTTCAAGGCATAAATTNTTAGATGCAGTAGGGGATATTTATACTTCAGGTTATCGAATTCANGGAAGTTATCAAGGGNTAAGATGTGGTCATTANATTAANAACCTTTTANTGCATGAATTATTTAAATCCAATGAAAACTTTGAAATTGTTGAATGCTCAGATAAAACTTATCAAGGGTTTAATAGAGGTATTGAATCAAACTACCTAGCGAGTTAATTTTATAAAGACATTTTAATTATAGATGTTTATAGTATTAATTTAATTTAATTCTTACGTTGAAATCAATTGAGAAAACTACATTTATATAAATTATTTATACCTTTGCTATTAATTCTTATATCAGGATGTTCTAGTACCAATGAAAGACCTGAGTACAGAGAAAGATCATTGGCAGCGATTTATAATAATGCCGTTTATAATCTTGATAGGGGAAGACTTCAACAGGCTGCATTTGAGTTTGATGAGGTTGAAAGACAACATCCTTACTCATCATGGGCTAGAAGATCAATGTTGATGTCTGCATATGCCTATTATCTTCAAAATCAGTATGATCAATCAATATCAACTGCTCAAAGGTTTATTTCTCTTCACCCTGGTAACAAACATGCGGTTTATGCTTATTACTTAATTGGACAATCCTATTACGAGAGAATTCAAGATGTAGCAAGGGATCAAAGAATAACTGAATTAGCA
>NYSO01000024.1 GCA_002683015.1 Rhodobiaceae bacterium | reverse complement strand
ATCTATGAATGAAGAAACAAATAGAGAGAATGATGTTAACTCAATTTATATGATGGCTCACTCAGGCGCTAGAGGATCTGCAGCTCAAATGAAGCAATTAGCGGGTATGAGAGGTTTAATGGCAAAACCTTCTGGTGAAATTATTGAAACTCCAATTATTTCTAACTTTAAAGAAGGATTAAATGTTCTTGAATATTTTAATTCAACTCACGGAGCTAGAAAAGGTCTTGCTGATACAGCTTTAAAAACTGCTAATTCTGGGTACCTTACCCGAAGATTAGTTGATGTTGCTCAAGATTGTATAATTACAGAGGTCGATTGCAAAACTGAAAATGGTATTTCTATGACTGCTGTTGTTGATTCAGGTGAAGAAATAGTATCGCTTTCTCAGAGANTACTTGGAAGAGTNCCTTGTGAAGATATTATTGATCCNGGTACAAACGANGTTATTGCAAAAAAAGNTGAAATTATTGAGGAATATCAAATTCCTCTTTTAGATCAAGCAAACCTTGTATCNGTTAANTTAAGATCTGTTTTAACNTGTGAAACTAANAGAGGTGCTTGCGCTACTTGTTACGGACGTGACCTNGCAAGAGGAACACCGGTTAATATTGGTGANGCTGTAGGTGTNATNGCNGCTCAATCAATTGGTGAGCCAGGTACTCANCTTACAATGAGAACCTTCCATATTGGTGGAACAGCTCAGGTTATGGATAATTCTTACGTAGAGTCAAATGCAGATGGATCTGTTAAGATTGAAAATTTAAATATCCTTAAAGATTCTGATGACCGTAATATTGTTATNGGTAGAACTACAACAATTAATGTTATCGATGAAAATGGAACTGAACGAGCTAGTCATAAACTTCCTTATGGTTCTCAGTTACTAATTAATGATGGAGAAAAAGTCAAAAAAAGCCAAAGATTAGCTCAATGGGATCCTTATACAATNCCAATTATTACTGAGGCTGGAGGAACTGTTGCTTTTGAAGATCTTGTAGACGGAGTAAGTATTGGTGAAGTTTCAGACGAATCTACAGGNATAAGTCAAAAAGTTGTTATTGATTGGAAAAACTCATCAAAATCTGGTGAGTTAAAACCATCCATGGTTATTAAAGACCCTGATGGTAATATTGTAACCTTAGAAAANAATAGGGAAGCTAGATATTTAATGTCAGTTGATGCTATCATTTCCGCTAGTGACGGAACTAAAGTAGGTGCNGGAGATGTTATTGCTAGAATTCCTACAGAGGGCGCAAAGACAAAAGATATTACAGGTGGTCTTCCTAGGGTTGCCGAATTATTTGAGGCTAGAAAACCAAAAGATCATGCAATTATTGCTGAAATTACNGGTAGAGTTGAATTTGCTCGTGATTATAAAAATAAAAAGAANATAGTTATTCATCCTCTTGATGAATCTGAGCAGGAAGTAAGTTATTTGATTGCAAAGGGAAAACATATATCTGTCCAAGANGGTGATACNATTGAAAAAGGTGAGTATTTAATTGACGGAAANCCTGCGCCCCATGATATTTTATCTATTTTAGGCTTAGAAGCTCTAGCAAGNTATCTTGTTAATGAAATTCAAAGTGTTTATCGTCTTCAAGGCGTTACAATCAATGATAAGCACATAGAGGTTATTACTAGACAAATGCTTCAAAAAGTTGAGATTTCTGACCCAGGTGATAGCGCCTTTATTGCNGGTGAGCAACTTGATAANCTTGANGCTGAAGAAATTAATGAAAAATTAGTATCTAANAAACAACAACCAATGGTCTATAAACCTATTNTNTTAGGTATTACTAAGGCTTCTCTTCAAACTAGATCTTTTATTTCTGCAGCATCTTTCCAAGAAACTACAAGAGTTTTGACAGATGCAGCAGTTTATAGAAAATCAGATCACTTAATAGGTTTGAAAGAAAATGTTATTGTNGGAAGNCTTATTCCTGCTGGAACTGGTAGTTCTATTCGCCGTCTTGAGAATGATGCAGCGGTAAGGGATGAACAATTAATTTCTGAAAATGCTAAAAATGTTGAAAATGAAGAAATAGAAGCGGTAGAATAATTAAAAAAATACCGTTTTTTTCTTGACTGAAAACAAATACAAAGCTACTAAGACAACGCTTATGACAGGTCGTAGGAATTTTCCTAAACGCTGCCGCGCCATTCGCAAAAAATTATAGTAACTTATTCATTAATTTTTTAATGAGTAAAATCTTATTGGGGAATATAAATATGCCTACAATTAACCAATTGGTTCGCAATAGAAGNGCAAATATTGCAAAAAGAAATAAAGTTCCTGCTATGGAAGCATGCCCTCAAAAAAGAGGTGTTTGTACTCGTGTTTATACAACAACACCAAAAAANCCAAATTCCGCANTAAGAAAAGTTGCAAGAGTAAGATTAACTAATGGTTTTGAGGTTACAAGTTATATACCTGGCGAGGGTCATAACCTTCAAGAGCACTCAGTAGTTTTAATTAGAGGAGGAAGGGTAAAAGACCTCCCTGGTGTAAGATATCACGTTNTAAGAGGTGTATTAGATACTCAAGGAGTATCAGAGCGTAAACAAAGAAGATCNAAATACGGTACTAAAAGACCTAAATAGTTATAGAGGAATANAAATGTCNAGAAGACATAAAGCTGAAAAAAGAGAAATATTTCCTGATCCTAAATACAGNGATGAGGTNATTTCAAANTTTATGAATAATTTAATGGTTGATGGAAAAAAATCTGTTGCAGAAAAAATTGTTTATGGGGCTTTTGATAACATAGAGAGCAAGCTTAAGACTGATCCCGTAAAAGTCTTTCATGATGCTATTGATAATGTAATGCCNTCCGTTGAAGTTAGGTCAAGAAGAGTTGGTGGAGCTACNTACCAGGTTCCTGTCGAGGTTAGATCTGATAGAAGAAAAGCTCTCGCTATTAGGTGGATTATTTCTGCTGCCCGCTCTAGAGGTGAGGATACGATGGGTGAAAAATTATCNTCTGAACTNATTGANGCTTCTAANAATAGAGGAGCTTCTGTAAAAAAACGTGAGGATACTCATAAAATGGCTGAAGCTAACAGAGCTTTTTCTCATTATCGTTGGTAGTTAATTAAAAGGGTTTTATCATGGCACGAAAAACAAAATTATCAGATTATAGAAATATTGGTATTATGGCCCATATTGATGCTGGTAAAACCACTACAACAGAAAGAATTTTATATTATACCGGAAAGAGCTACAAAATTGGTGAGGTACACGATGGTGCTGCAACCATGGATTGGATGGAACAGGAACAAGAAAGAGGTATTACTATTACCTCTGCTGCAACTACATGTTTTTGGAATGAAAAAAGAATAAATATTATTGATACTCCTGGGCACGTTGATTTCACGATTGAGGTTGAAAGATCCTTAAGAGTGCTTGATGGTGCTGTTGCCGTCTTTGACTCCGTTGCTGGTGTTGAGCCTCAGTCTGAGACAGTTTGGAGGCAAGCAAATAAATATAATGTTCCAAGAATGTGTTTTGTTAATAAAATGGATAGAATTGGCGCTGATTTTTATAGATGTGTTGAAATGATAAAAGATAGACTTGGTTCTACACCTTTAGTTATGCAATTGCCGATTGGATCTGAAAGTAATTATGAGGGTTTGATCGACCTTGTTCAAATGAAAGAAATAATTTGGAAAGAAGAATCATTAGGTGCTGAGTTTGAGTACAGGGAAATAAGAGAGGATCTTAAAGCTGAGGCAGAAAAATATAGATCTGAGTTAATTGAGAGTGCTGTTGAACAAGATGATGAAGTTATGGAGCAGTATTTAGAGGGTAATGAACCAGATGTTGATACGATTAAAGAGTGTATTCGTAAAGGTGTACTAGATCAGTCTTTTGTACCTGTTCTTAACGGTACTGCATTTAAGAATAAAGGTGTTCAACCACTTCTTGATGCTGTAGTTGATTTTATGCCTTCCCCTACGGACGTTGAGGCTATCAAAGGTATTCATCCTGATACTGAAGAGGAAATGAAAAGAGAATCTTCAGACGATGAGCCATTATCTCTTTTAGCCTTTAAAGTAATGAATGACCCTTTTGTTGGAAACCTTACTTTTGCAAGAATTTATTCTGGTGTTTTAGAAGCTGGTCAAACATTAGTAAATACAGTTAAAAATAAAAAAGAAAGAATAGGTAGAATGCTTGAAATGCATTCAAACTCAAGAGAAGATATTAAAGAAGCGCGTGCTGGTGATATCGTTGCCTTAGTGGGCTTAAAAGATACTACAACTGGTGATACTTTATGCGGTGATGACAATCAAATTATTCTTGAGCGAATGGAATTTCCTGAACCAGTGATCGAGGTTGCTGTTGAGCCAAAAACTAAAGCTGACCAAGAAAAAATGGGGTTAGCATTATCAAGATTAGCTAAAGAAGATCCATCTTTCAGAGTTTCTTCTGATAATGAATCAGGACAAACAGTTATTAGTGGTATGGGTGAACTTCATCTCGATATTCTTGTCGATAGGATGAAAAGAGAATTTAAAGTTGAAGCAAATGTTGGCGCTCCTCAGGTTGCATATCGTGAAACTTTTTCTAAAGAAGCTGAAATTGATTATACCCACAAAAAACAAAGTGGTGGCGCTGGTCAATTTGCCCGTTTAAAAATTATTATCACCCCTAATCAACCAGGTGAAGGCTATAACTTCAAAAGTGAAATTGTTGGTGGCTCAATACCTAAGGAATATATACCTGGTGTAGAAAAAGGAATTGAAAGTGTAAAAGAGACTGGCGCTTTAGCTGGTTTCCCAATTATAGATTTTAGTGTCAGACTTGTTGATGGTGCTTATCATGATGTTGACTCAAGCGTTATGGCATTTGAAATAGCTGCTCGTGCAGCATTTAGGGAAGTTTGTCGTGACGCTGGTATTAAATTACTTGAACCAATAATGAAGGTTGANGTTGTAACTCCCGAGGAACACTTAGGNGATATAATNGGCGANCTTAATAGTAGAAGAGGTCAGATTTCAGGTACTGAAACAAGAGGCCCTTCAACAGTNATTGACTCAATGGTTCCTNTGGCAAATATGTTTGGNTATGTAAATACTTTGAGATCCATGTCACAAGGTAGAGCAGTTTTTACTATGCTCTTTGACCATTATCAAGAAGTTCCAAAAGCTGTATCAGAAGAGGTAATTGCTAAGCTAGCATAGTTATAAAAGGTAGTTAAATGAAAGATCAAAATATTAGAATTAGATTAAAAGCATATGATCATAGAACATTAGATACGTCTGCAAAAGAAATTCTTGATACTGCAAAAAGAACAGGGGCTGATGTTCGTGGTCCGATACCTTTACCTACTCGTATTGAGAAATTTACTGTTCTTAAAGGTCCTCATATCGATAAGAAAAGTAGAGAGCAATTTGAAATAAGAACTCACAAAAGATTAATGGATATTATTGATCCAACCCCGCAAACTGTTGATGCTTTAATGAAGTTAGATTTGGCTGCGGGTGTTGATGTTGAGATAAAACTATAGAATTAGGATTAAAGCGATGAGAACCGGATTAATTTGTAAAAAACTTGGGATGAGCAGACTGTATACTGAAGACGGCATTCATACACCGGTTACAATACTTCACTTAGATAATTGTCATGTTGTTTCAACAAAAACAAAAGAAAAAGATGGTTATACCTCTGTGCAGCTTGGTGTAGGAAATATAAGCGAAAAGAATGTTTCTAATCCTATGAAAGGGCATTTTAAAAAGAATAAAATTAATGCAAAAGCTAAGCTTTCAGAATTTCGTGTAACTGAAGATAATTTACTTGAAAATGGTTCTGAGCTTGCTGCATCTCATTTTGTAGACGGTCAATTTATTGATGTTTCAGGAATATCTATTGGTAAAGGTTTTGCTGGAGCAATGAAAAGACATAATTTTGGTGGCTTGAGAGCTTCTCATGGTGTTTCTATTAGTCACAGAAGTCATGGTTCTACCGGTCAATGTCAAGATCCTGGAAAAGTATTTAAAGGAAAAAAAATGGCAGGTCACATGGGGGCTGCAAATGTAACAGTTCAAAATTTAAAAGTTGTTAAAACGGAATCAGATGAAGGTTATATTTATGTTAGAGGAGCAGTTCCTGGTCCAAAAGGTAGTTGGGTTTTACTTAAAGATTCTGTAAAAAAATCATTACCGGATGATATTCCTCTTCCAGCTGCTTTAAAGAATGCGAAAGATGAAGTCAAAAAAGATGAAAATATATCAGATGATAAAAATTCTGAAGAAAATATAGATTCTGAAAATAACGGAGACTCAAATGAAAGTTAATGTTGTAAGTTTGAGTTCCGATAAAAAATCTTCTCAGGAACTTAATGACGAAATTTATGGCCTTGATCCACGAAGCGATATTCTTCATAGAGTTGTTACATGGCAGCTTGCTAAAAGAAGATCTGGTACTCATAAAACCAAAGAGCGTGGTGAAATAAAAGGTAGTACAAAAAAAATTATGAATCAAAAAGGTTCTGGTGGTGCTAGGCATAGTACAAGAAAGCCAAATATTTTTAGAGGTGGCGGAGTGGTTTTTGGTCCAAAGCCAAGAGACTATTCTACTAAACTTCCAAAAAAAATAAGATCATTAGGATTAAAGCACGCTTTATCTTCAAAGGTAAAAAATGACGAACTTATAATTTTAGATGAAGCTAAATTATCCTCTCCAAAAACTAAAGATTTTCTATCAAAAGTTAAAAAGCTAAAAATTGAAAATGCTTTATTTATTGACTCCGATGATTTTGATAAAAATTTTGAACTTGCTATTAAAAATGTGAAAGGTCTTGAGCTTATAAATATTAAAGGAATTAACGTTTACGATATTCTTCGTAAAGAAAAATTAGTTCTTACAAAAAGCTCTATTGATATGCTTAATGAGAGGCTGCAATGAGTGAAAAAAATTATTTTGATATTTTAATGAGCCCTGTAGTTACTGAAAAATCTTCTATGCTTTCAGAGAGTAATAAGGTTGTCTTTAAGGTTAGTTTAAAATCATCAAAACAAGAAATTAAAAAAAGTATTGAGGCTTTGTTTAAGGTAAATGTGAAATCTGTAAATACTCTCAGAAGAAAAGGAAAAACTACTAATTTTAAAAATATTAAAGGTAAGAGAAAAGATTTTAAACATGCAATTGTTACGCTTGAGGAAGGTCAATCTATTGACGTAATGGGTGGAGTATAGATTATGGCTTTAAAAACATACAAACCTACAAGTCCTGGTCAAAGGGGTTTAGTTTTAGTTGATAAATCTCATTTATCAACTGATCGTCCAATAAAATCTCTAACAGAAGGCTTAACCAGTTCAGGTGGAAGAAATAATAAAGGAAGAATGACTGCTAGAAGAAGAGGTGGTGGCCATAAAAGACTTTATCGTAAGATTGATTTTAAAAGAAATAAAGTAGATGTATCCGCAACAGTTGAAAGACTTGAATATGATCCAAACCGTTCAGCATTTATTGCTCTAATAAAATATGATGACGGTGAATTGAGTTATATAATTGCTCCGCAAAGGCTTAGCGTNGGTGATAAAGTTATTTCGAGTGAAAAAGCTGATATTAAACCCGGTAATACAATGCCAATGAAAAAAATGCCTATAGGNACAATCATTCATAATATCGAAATGAAGCCAGGTAAAGGTGCCCAGATGATAAGGTCTGCAGGTACTTTCGCTCAATTAGTTGGTAGAGATCAGGGTATGGCTATCTTAAAATTAACTTCAGGTGAGCAAAGACTCGTACCTGATGTTTGTAAGGCTACTGTTGGTGCTGTTTCAAACCCTGATAACTCTAATACTAAATTAGCAAAAGCTGGAAGAAATAGATGGAAAGGTAAGAGACCATCAGTTCGTGGNGTCGTTATGAACCCAGTTGATCACCCTCATGGTGGAGGTGAAGGTAAAACTTCTGGAGGCCGTCATCCTGTTACACCTTGGGGTGTGCCAACAAAAGGTAAGAAAACACGCTCTAATAAAAATTCTGATAAATTCATTGTCAGAACTCGTCATCAAAGGAAAAAAAGAAGGTAAATATGGCTAGATCAGTATGGAAAGGTCCTTTTGTAGACCAATATATCTTAAAAAAAGCAGAAGCTGCTAGAGAGTCAGGTCGTAAAGATGTGATAAAGATTTGGAGTAGAAGATCAACAATTTTACCTCAATTTGTAGGTTTGAATTTTGGTGTATATAACGGACAGAAATTCATTCCTGTTTTAGTTTCAGAAGATATGGTTGGTCATAAATTTGGAGAGTTTTCACCAACCAGGACCTATTATGGTCATACAGCGGATAAGTCTGCAAAGAGAAGTTAGTTATGAGTAATGTTGAAAAACTAGATGTAAATAAAGGACCTTCATCAAAGGCAATTGGTAAAATGCTTAGAACAAGTCCNATAAAACTAAACGATGCTGTAAAAAGTATTAGAGGAAAAAATGTTGGCGACGCCTTGTCTTATTTAGANTTTTCNAAGAAAAGAATTTCTAATGAAGCAAAAAAAATTCTTGAGAGNGCGATTGCTAACGCAGAAAATAATCATAATCTCGATATAGATAAGCTTTATGTNGATGAAGCTTATGTTGGTAAAAATCTTGTTATGAANAGATTTAGACCAAGAGCAAGAGGAAGAACAGGAAAAATTCTTAAACCATTTAGNCAGCTTACAATTATTTTACGTGAGAAAGCTGAAGGAGAAAAAAAATAATGGGACAAAAAGTTAATCCAATCAGCATGAGGCTAGGAATAAATCGTACTTGGGATTCAAGATGGTATGCTGGAAAAAATGAATATAGCAAGTTAATACANGAAGATATTCATATGCGTGAAATGATTTTCAAAGACCTTAAAAATGCTGCAATTGCTAATGTAGTNATTGAAAGGCCTCATAAGAAATGTTTAGTAACAATTCACTCAGGTAGACCTGGTTTAATAATTGGTAAAAAAGGTGCTGACATTGAAAATTTAAAGAAAAAACTTCAAAAAATTACCTCTTCGGATGTTGTTGTTAATATTGTTGAAGTAAGAAAACCTGAGATAAATGCAACACTTGTTGCCGAGAATATTGCTCAACAGCTTGAGAGAAGAATAGGGTTTAGAAGGGCTATGAAAAGAGCTGTTCAATCCGCAATGCGTTTAGGTGCACAAGGGATACGTATAAATTGTGGTGGACGTTTAGGTGGTGCNGAAATTGCTAGAACTGAGTGGTATAGAGAAGGCCGTGTTCCGCTTCACACATTAAGATCTGATATAGATTATGGTGTNGCATCTGCTCATACTACATATGGAATTTGTGGAATTAAAGTTTGGATATTTCTTGGGGAGATTATGGAGCATAATCCTTTTGCAAAAGAGGAAAAAACACCTTCACAGGAAAATACAAACTTTAAGCAAAATAATTAAGGATAATAAGGATGTTACAGCCTAAGAAGACAAAATTTCGTAAAGCCCACAAAGGTAGAATCAAGGGTAATGCTAAAGGCGGTACAACCCTTAACTTTGGCTCATATGGTTTAAAAGCTATAACTGCTGAAAGAGTAACAGCTAGACAAATTGAAGCTGCAAGACGTGCAATTACTAGGCATATGAAAAGAGCCGGAAGGGTTTGGATTAGAATTTTTCCAGATGTACCAGTTTCTAAAAAGCCTACCGAGGTAAGAATGGGTAAAGGTAAAGGAACTCCTGAATATTGGGCTGCAAAAGTAAAGCCTGGTAGAATTATGTTTGAAATTGATGGTGTTTCTCCTGAGATAGCTAAAACAGCTTTAGAGCTTGGCTCTTCAAAACTTCCTGTTTTAACTAAAATTATTACTAGACCAGGGGAGTCTATCTAAATGGTAAAAAAGAAAAAAAATATTAATGATATGAGTTTTGATGAGTTAGTTGACTCATTAAGCGAACTCAAACAGGAAGTTTTTAATATTAATATTCAAAAACTTGCTGGCCAATATGAAGATACTTCTCAGATATCTAAAAAGAAAAAAGATATTGCTAGAGTTAAAACTATGATTAGTAAGCATAAAAATGAGGTGAGTAATGCCTAAAAGAATTTTAAAAGGTGTTGTTGTTAGTGATAAAGCAGATAAAACCATTACTGTTTTGGTAGAAAGAAGATTCACTGACCCATTATTTAAGAAAACTGTAAGAAGTTCTAAAAAATATATGACACATGATGAAGATAATAAATTTAAAGTTGGTGATTTAGTTAAAATAAGAGAATGCAAACCATTATCTAAATCTAAAACATGGGAAGTAATTGACGATTAGTCATTAAATTAAGGTTTTTTGATATGATACAGATGCAAACAAAGTTAGATGTAGCCGATAATTCTGGTGCAAAGCAGGTTCAATGCATAAAAGTTTTGGGTGGATCTAAAAGAAGAACCGCCTCTATTGGCGATATAATAGTTGTCTCTGTTAAAGAGGCTATTCCAAGAGGTAAAGTTAAAAAAGGTGAAGTTTTAAAAGCTGTGATTGTAAGAACAAAAAAAGAAATTCGCCGTAATGACGGAAGTGCAATCAGATTTGACACTAATGCAGCTGTTTTAGTTAACGCAAATGGTGAGCCTTTGGGTACTCGTATCTTTGGCCCAGTTACTAGAGAGTTACGTAGTAAAAAATTGATGAAAATAGTTTCTCTAGCACCGGAGGTTATATAATGGCTGCAAAAATAAAAAAAGGCGATAAAGTGTTTATAATCTCTGGAAAAGATAAAGGTAAAGAAGGAGAGGTAACTAGAATTATTAAGAGCTCTCAAAGCCAAGATAAAGCTCTTGTTCAGGGCATTAATTTGGTAAAAAGACATAGAAAGCCATCTCAGGATAATCCAGGCGGTATTATTTCTGAGGAACGTCCAATACAAATTTCAAACTTAATGATTATTGACCCTAAAACAAAAAAACCAAGTAGAGTTGGTTTTAAGTTAGATAAAAAGGGAAATAAANTTCGTTTTGCAAAAAAATCAGGNGAGGTTTTATAAAATGTCTGANGATTTAAACTATATCCCAAGATTACAACAGCAATACAATGAAGTAATTCAAAAAGAACTTTTATCAAATTTAAAACTAAGCAATATTTTTGAAGTTCCAAAGATTTCAAAAGTTGTGATAAACATTGGCGCTGGAAGTCAGTCTGTTTCTGACAGCAAAAAAGTTAATGATGCTGCTGCTGCTTTAGAGTTAATATCTGGCCAGAAACCAGTAAAAACTGCTGCAAAAAAGGCTATTGCTGGCTTTAAATTGCGTGAAGGCATGGCTGTGGGTGTGAAGGTTACTCTTAGAAAAGCACAAATGTATGAATTTATTGATAGATTAATTAATATTGCTCTTCCTAGAGTTAGAGATTTTGATGGATTAAGTCCAAAAAGTTTNGATGGTAATGGTAACTATGCGTTTGGTATTAAGGAACATCTAATTTTNCCAGAAATNAATTATGAATCAGTAACAGANATTTGGGGTATGGATATAATTATNAANACTACCGCTAAAGATGATGAACAAGCTCTTGCATTGCTGCAAAGCTTTAATTTTCCTATTAAAAAGAAATAAATTAAAGGTATTACAAATGGCTAAAGTAAGTATGGTACAAAGAGATTTAAAAAGAAGAAAGTTATACTCTAAGTATAAAAATAAAAGAGAGAAACTTTTAATAACTGCTAAAGATAAGAGCTTNTCTGCTGAAGATAGATTTGAGGCTAGATTGAAATTAGCTCAGTTACCNAGAAATTCTTCAAAAAATAGAATTCGTAATAGATGTTTAATAACTGGNCGTCCAAGAGGTGTGTATAGAAAATTTGGTTTATCAAGGATTGCCTTTAGGGATTTAGCTTCAGACGGTAAGTTGCCTGGTGTAGTTAAATCAAGTTGGTGAGGTTACAATGAATATTAATGATCCAATAGGGGATATGATTACAAGAATAAGAAATGCTCATATGAGAGGTAAGGAAATTGTAGATTCNCCTTCATCTTCTCTTAGAGTAAATGTACTTGAGGTTTTAAAAGATGAGGGCTTTATTAGAGGGTTTTCAGAAACTGAGAGAGATACTGGTCAATCAGAAATTCAAATTGAATTAAAGTATCACGAGGGAGATCCTGTGATAAAAGAAATTAANAGAATTTCTAAGCCAGGAAGAAGAGTTTATTCGTCTGTAAAAAGNATGCCATTAATTAGAAACGGTCTTGGNATTTCAATTGTTTCAACACCTAAAGGGGTTATGTCAGACTCNTCTGCTCGTAATGAAAACGTAGGTGGNGAAATTTTATGTACTGTTTTTTAATATTGAGGTTTTTGAATGTCTAGAATTGGAAAAAAACTTATAGATGTGCCTGAAGGTGTTAATGTAACAATTTCTGAATCAGAAATATTAACTACCGGACCCAAGGGTGAGTTGTCTTGTGAAAATTTCTCTGGAACAACTGTTACTCTTCAAGATAACCAGATTAGCGTTGAGCCCATTGATGACTCTCAAGAGAGTATTCAGTTTTGGGGAATACAAAGAACATTACTTAACAATAATATNNTNGGNGTTTCAGNGGGTTATACAAAGACATTGGAAATTAATGGCGTTGGTTATAAGGCTCAAATGAAGGGAAATAATATACAATTATCACTTGGCTTTAGTCATGACATAAACTATGAAACGCCTGAGGGAATTAAAATTGAAGCTATCTCTCCTACAGAAATAAATGTGAGNGGTATTGATAAACAGAAAGTTGGCCAAGTTGCAGCAGAGATTAGAAGTTANAGGCCTCCTGAGCCATATAAAGGTAANGGTGTAAAGTACAAAGACGAATTTATATTCAGAAAAGAAGGAAAAAAGAAGTAATCAGATGGTTAATAAAATTGTTTCAAATAAAAGAAAAGCTAGAGTTAGAAAAAAGCTAAAAAAATCTTCTGCGGATAGAATGAGACTTTCTGTTTTTAGATCGTCAAAGCATATCTATGCTCAGATCATTGATGATACTTCTGGAGTAACCATAGCCTCAGCTTCAACTTTAGAAAAATCTTCTTCTAGTTTAGGCTCTAATATATCTTCAGCATCTAAAGTTGGATCTGAAATTGCAGAGAAAGCTATTAAAGCAGGAGTAAATGAGGTTTTTTTCGATAGAGGTAGTTATAAATATCATGGCCGTGTTAAAGCTCTAGCTGAAAATGCTAGAGAGGCTGGGTTAAAATTTTAGGAGATTATGTATTGTCTGCAAATGAAATAAATAATAATGACGAGAGAGATAGTGAGTTTATTGATCGTTTAGTTTTTATCAACAGAGTTTCAACTGTTGTNAAAGGNGGTCGTAGATTTAGTTTTGCAGCTCTTGTAGTGGTTGGTGACCAAAAGGGNCATGTTGGCTTTGGCCATGGNAAGGCACGAGAAGTTCCTGAGGCAATTAAAAAAGCAACTGATGCAGCAAAAGCTTCATTAGTAAAAGTTCCTCTTAAAGAGGGGAGAACTCTTCATCATGATATTGAAGGAAGACATGGTGCAGGTAAGGTTGTCCTTAGAACAGCGCCTCCGGGAACAGGAATAATTGCTGGTGGACCAATGCGTGCAGTATTTGAAGTTCTTGGTATTCAAGATGTTGTAGCAAAATCTATTGGCTCTTCAAATCCTTATAATATGGTAAGAGCAACTGTTAAAGCTTTGGCTAAAATTAATAGCCCTAGACAAGTTGCTGCGAGAAGAGGAAAAAAAGTTAACGAGGTTATTAGCCAGCGTATAAATGATAGCGAAGTTTCTGCATAGGTATTAAAATGGCATCTAAAAAAATTACTATAGAACAAACTGGAAGTGCTTTAAGAAGAAGTCCNGATCAAAGAAAAACACTAATNGGACTTGGTTTAAATAAACTTCATAAAGTTAGGGTTCTTGAAGATACTGATTCAGTTAGAGGTATGATTAAAAAAGTTAATCACCTTGTTAAAATAATTAATGAGGAATAGCAAAATGAGATTAAATGAACTTAGAGATAATCCTAACGCTAGAAAATCTAGAACCAGAGTAGGAAGAGGCATTGGTTCTGGTAAGGGTAAAACTGCNGGAAGAGGTCACAAAGGGCAAAAATCCAGATCTGGTGTTGCTATAAAAGGTTTTGAGGGTGGTCAAATGCCTATCCATATGCGTTTACCAAAAAGGGGTTTTAATAATATTTCTCGAAAAAATTTCTCAGAATTAACTTTAGGTAATCTTCAAGCAGCAATCACAAAAGGTCTTATTGATAGTTCAAAAAAAATTACTGAAGTAGAATTAAATGCATCTGGGATTGTCAAAAAAAGTAGAGATGGCGTTAAAATCTTAAACAAGGGTGAAATTAAGGATAAAATTGATATCTCTGTTACAAAAGCTACTCAATCATCCATTAAGTTAATTGAGAGCTTAGGTGGTAAAATTGAGATACTTGAAAAAGTAGAAGAAAAAAAAGAAATAAAAGAACAACCTGAAGAAAAAGAAATTAGTAAAGAGGCTGTTGAAACTTCAACAAAAGATTCAGCAGATAAATAATAATGGCTTCAGTAGCTGAACAATTAGCTTCAAATATAAGTCTTTCAGCCCTTAAAAGTGCTTCTGAACTTAAAAAAAGGATATGGTTTACTATCCTAGCTTTAATTGTATACAGGTTTGGAACATACCTACCTTTACCTGGCATAGATCTTGATGCATTAAGGCAAATTTTTGAACAAAATCAATCAGGTATTATTGGCGTTTTTAATATGTTCTCAGGTGGTGCTGTTGGAAGGATGGCTATTTTTTCTCTTGGTATAATGCCTTATATTACTGCATCAATCATTATTCAATTAATTGTNCCTGTTGTTCCGTCTCTTAACTATTTAAAAAAAGAGGGTGGTGAAAGAGGTAGAAGACAAATTAATCAGTATACTCGTTATTCTACAGTTTTTTTAGCTACTATTCAGGCTTGGGGAATAGCTGTTGGACTTGAGGGNGCAACAGGAGTNGTATCTGATCCTGGTTTATTNTTTAAAATTTCAGCAGTCATAACCCTTGTGGGTGGCACAATTTTTCTTATGTGGCTTGGCGAGCAAATAACTTCTAATGGATTGGGNAACGGTATCTCTTTACTAATTTTCGCTGGTATTGTCGCCGAACTTCCAAGTGCCCTTTTTGGTACTATTGAGCTTGGAAGACAAGGTGCTTTATCTATTGGTTTAATGTTTGGTCTTTTAATACTTGTTTTATTAACTATTACATTTGTTGTTTTTATAGAGAGAGCACAAAGAAGATTGCTTGTTCAGTATCCAAAAAGGCAAGTTGGTAATAAAATGTTTGGTGGAGATAATTCTCATTTACCTTTAAAACTTAATACCTCGGGTGTAATTCCTGCTATTTTTGCATCTTCATTACTATTAATGCCAATTACGATTGCAAATTTTTCTGCAGGCCAAGGACCTGATTGGGTTAATAGTATTACTAGTCTTCTTGGAAGAGGCCAGCCCTTATATATGCTTATTTANGCTTTTTTAATTGTCTTTTTCTGTTATTTTTATACTGCTATTGTTTTTAATCCAGACGATACGGCTGATAATTTAAAAAAACAAGGTGGCTTTATTCCAGGAATTAGACCTGGAGAGAGAACNGCTCAATATATTGATTTTGTTTTAACAAGGCTTACTGTTGTTGGTTCAATTTATTTAGTTTTAGTTTGTTTATTACCAGAATTTTTGATTTCTAGATTTGCTGTACCTTTTTATTTTGGTGGAACGTCGGTTTTAATTATTGTTAATGTTGCAATGGATACAATGACGCAGTTTCAAGGATATTTATTTGCTCATCAATATGAAGGATTACTTAAAAAATCAAAGTTAGGAGGTAGAAAGAGATAATGATCATTATTCTCTTGGGACCACCTGGTGCTGGCAAAGGTACGCAAGCAGTTTTTATTAAAAACCATTTTAATCTAGCTCATATTTCAACTGGGGACATGTTAAGAGAGGCTGTTAAAAATGAAACAGAACTAGGATTAATGGCAAAAAATGTTATGGAGAGGGGTGATTTAGTCTCAGACGATTTATTGCTTAAATTAATTAATGAGAGGATTAAAAATAAAGATTGTGAGAATGGTTTTATTCTTGATGGCTACCCTAGAAATCAAAAACAAGCTGAATCATTGGATGAAATTTTTTCCCAATCAGGCAAAAATATTGATGGAATAGTTCAAATTGATGTTGATTTTTCTATTTTAGAAAAAAGGATAACAAGAAGAGCTAATGAAAATAAAGGTGAAAAAAGGGCTGACGATAACTTAGATGTATTAAAAAAAAGATTGAAAGAGTATGTNGAGCAAACTGAACCNTTGATATCTTACTATTCAAATCACAAAAACTATATTGTTATCAATGGGATGAATGATATATCTAAAGTATCGGAAGATATTAAAAATAATTTAAATAAACTTAAATAGTTTGTTGACTGTTTTGTTTACAGGCATATAATCCGCGATTCTATACTTAATCGCTTTTTTTGGAGGTTTCTTTGGCACGTATTGCAGGTATAAATATACCAACTAATAAAAAAGTTTTTACAGGCTTAACATATATAAAAGGTATNGGTCCAAAAATAGCTTCCGATATATGTAAGCAAGCTAATATCCCGTCCGAAAGAAGAGTTAATGAACTTACTGATTCAGAGGTTATTCAGATAAGAGAAATAATTGAAGGTAACTATAAGGTTGAAGGTGAACTAAGAAGAGAGGTTTCAACCAATATTAAGCGTCTAATGGACCTAGGTAATTACAGAGGTCTTCGTCATAGAAGAGGTCTTCCAGTGAGGGGTCAAAGAACCCATACAAACGCGAGAACAAGAAAAGGACCAGCTAAAACAATTGCTGGTAAGAAAAAGTAACTAGATAGTAAATTAATTTTGGGTTTTAAAATGGCTGATGAGAAAAAAAGAGTAAAACGTCGTGATAAGAAAAACATTTCTAATGGTGTTGCTCATGTTAACTCGACTTTCAATAATACNATGATAACTATTTCTGATGAAAAAGGNGATGCTATTTCNTGGTCATCNGCAGGNTTAATGGGNTTCAAAGGATCAAGAAAGTCAACACCTTTTGCAGCCCAAATGGCAGCTGAAGATGCAGGAGAAAAAGCTAAAGAACACGGTGTCAGAACCCTAAAGGTTGAAGTTCAGGGTCCGGGGTCAGGTAGAGAAAGTGCATTAAGAGCGCTTCAGTCTATTGGATTTACTATTACTTCTATTAAAGATGTTACTTCCATTCCGCACAATGGTTGTCGTCCACCAAAAAGACGTCGAGTATAAATTAATTAAAATAAAAAATATTAAATTAAGAGGTTAATGTGATTATCGAAAAAAACTGGCGTGAGCTCCTAAAACCGAGTGAAATAAACATCAACCAAGGGCAAGACCCTGAAAAGTTCTCTAAGATAACTGTAGAGCCCTTAGAAAGAGGTTATGGTACTACTTTAGGTAATGCTCTAAGAAGAGTTTTACTATCTTCCTTACAGGGTGTTGCTGTTTTTGGAATTAAGATTGATGGAGTACTGCATGAATTTTCATCAATTAATGGTGTTAGAGAAGACGTTACAGATATTGTATTAAATGTTAAAAAAATAATTTTTAAGGCTGATTTTTCAGGAATAAAAAGACTTACTTTAGAGAAAAGTGGTCCTGGAGTTGTTACCGCAGGTGATATTACTCTTACAGATGATATTGAGGTTATGAATCCTGATCAAGTTCTTTGTACTTTAGATGAAAATGCATCAATTAGATTTGAGCTTTCAATTAAAACAGGAAATGGCTATGTGCCAGCGGAACAAAATCGTGATGAAGATAGTCCGATAGGGTTTATACCGGTTGATAGTCTTTTTAGCCCAATTATAAATGTCGCTTATAATGTCGAAAATGCAAGGGAAGGCGACTCACTTGATTATGATAAATTAACTTTAGAAGTTGAGACTAATGGTTCAGTTATACCAGAAGATGCTGTGGCTTTTTCTGCTAGAATTCTACAAGATCAACTTATGCCTTTCATCAATTTTGATGAGCCTGAAGAAGAGATTATTGAAGAAGATGAAAATGAGTTAGAATTTAACGCCGCTCTTTTGAAAAAAGTAGACGAATTAGAGTTATCTGTTAGGTCTGCCAATTGTCTAAAAAATGATAATATTGTGTANATTGGTGACTTAATTCTTAAGAGTGAAAATGAAATGTTAAGAACACCAAATTTCGGAAGAAAGTCCTTGAATGAGATAAAGGAAGTTCTTACAGAAATGGGATTATCTCTAGGTATGGATGTTCCAACATGGCCTCCAGAAAATGTTGATGAACTTGCTAGAAAAGCATCTGATAAATTTTAAGATAGGTATTTAAAATGCGCCATAAAGTATCGAAAAGAAAACTTAATAGAACCTCTAGCCACAGAAAGGCTCTTTTGGCAAACATGGCTGTTGCATTAATAAAGCACGAGCAAATNAAAACAACTTTACCAAANGCTAAAGAGTTAGCTCCTTATGTTGAAAAGCTAATTACTCTTGGAAAAAAAGGCGATNTGACTGCAAGAAGAAGACTTTATTCAATTATTCCCGAAAAGAANTGGGGNGCAAAAGTTTTTGATATTTTAGCTGAGAGATATAAAGANAGAAACGGTGGTTATACNAGAATTATGAAAGCTGGTTTTCGTTATGGTGACTCAGCTCCAATGGCTGTNATAGAGCTTGTAGATAGAGATCCTGAAGCTTTAGGTCAAGATTCTGGTCCTGTTATAGAAAAAGAATTTGATGAAGTTGAAGCTTAGTTTATTTTAATTATCTTTTGAGCNACATCTATTTTTTCTGAACTAAACCCNGCCTTNCAATACGAAAAGTAATATTTGAATATTCTTTCAAGCTTAATATCAAAACCTAGTTNTTTTATNGATGATAATGAATTTAAAAATTCTTTGTGCCAAATAGCTAGAGTCTTTGCATATGACTTTCCAAAAGAATATGAGTTGACCTCAACTAAACCAGCTTCAAGATAATTTTCATTNAATTTATCTTGCGAGGGAAGCATCCCTCCTGGAAAAACATATTTTTGAATAAAATCAACTGATCTACTGTATTTTTGATAACTTTTATTATTAATCAAAATTACTTGTATCCCAGCCATACCATCTTTCTTTAAAACCTCTTTTATTTTANTAAAGTAATTTTTCCAATATTTTTCACCNACGGCTTCAATCATTTCAATAGAAACAACTCTATCATATTTTCCTTTTAAATCTCGATAATCACATAGTTCAAGAGAAACCTTATTTTCAAGTTTTGACTCTTTAATNCTATTTTTGGCAAANTTTAATTGACTTGGACTTATTGTTATTCCTTTTATGGANCATCCAACTTTTTTTGCTGCATATTCTGCNAATCCACCCCATCCACATCCAATTTCTAANACCTTATGATGNGGCTTTATGTTAAGATTATCTATTAGATTTTGGTATTTATTTTCTTGTGCGTCNATTAAGCTTTCTTTTTCGTTTTTAAAAATGGCACTNGAGTATGTCATAGTTTTATCTAACCAAAGCTTATAAAAATCATTACCAAGGTCGTAATGATATTGAATGTTTTTTTTAGCTCTTGTCTTTGTATTTTCTCTGAAAAAATGAATAATTCTATTGTATGCTAGGTGAGCCTTGCTTTTTGGATTAAAAGCTTCAGGTAGATTTGTTACCATAATTTCAAGCAAAGACTCCAAATCAGAACTTGTCCATTCGCCCTTAAGGTAGCTCTCAGCAAAACCAACGTGCCCAGATGTTATAGTTCTCATTAAAGGCATGTAAGAGTTTAATTTTAGGTTAGATTTCAGATCACCTTTACCAAAGAACTTTAAATTTTCATTATTAGGAAGTGTTATTGTTAGCTCACCAATTGTAATTTTTTGACCAATATCTGATAGGTACTTTTTAAAAAATCTATTAATCATTTTCTTTATACTTTTCGTTGTATGAAATTTTATAATACTTAGACTGTGTATGCTTAATATATTTAATATTTTTAAGCCATAAAATCAATGCTTGGAAATGAATNCCGTATGTAACTTTCAGTGTTAAAAAAGGATATTTTACAAAATTTATTAACAGTCTTTTATCATTAAAAGGGCTATATTTTCCTTTAAATGATGCGGTTATTAAATGTTTTTTTTCAATAAATCCTTTAATAACTATGCTAACTTTATTTTCATTTATTTTTGTTGAGAATTTATACTCCCCATCCATGCTAATAAAAGGGGACACATGCATTAACTTTTTTGTTTTATGGTTATCGAAATCAAAATCACCATCTATTTTAAATGAATATGAGTGATCTTCACCAAAGGTATTTCTTACTTCATAAACTATCATTTTTAAACACTTCTTATCATAAATAAACCAAGTACTTATTGGGTTAAAGGCGTAACCAAGAATGCGGGGATAACATAGACAAAAAATTTTTAAATTATCTGTATTTATATTTTGTTTTTTTGCAATTTTTAAGATCCAAGATCTAGGATTAGATCCATCTTTTTCNCCATGATCTNTATCNAAGAAAGAAAATAAATTAAANTTATTGTATGAAAAGAATAAGTTTTTATTNGAAATANNCNTTAGATCATCAATATTAAATAANATTGAAAAAACNNTATATTTAAAATTATGTTTTTTAGGAATAAGNCTTGAATGAACAACTANACCATCAAATATTGATGTTCTTAATCCCATAATGCTTTTATTCCAAGTTTATTAGCTAACCTTAANCTAGAGTTTATTCCATCNTCATGAAAACCATTTCCAGACCAGGCTCCGCAATACCAAGTATTATTTAATCCTTGAATTTCATCTAAAAATTTTAAAGCTGTTATTGATTTGCTGTCAAATATTGGATGTTCGTAATCTATAACTTTAAAAATAGAGCCTTCATTTGGAAGACGTGCTGGATTTAGGCTTAAAAATAATGGAGTTTTATAATTAATATTTTGAAGTTTATTCATCCAGTAAGTTACTGAGATATGGTTTTTCTCCTCTTTAGGAACAAATATATTCCATGATGACCATATTTTTTTAGTTCTGGGCATAATACTCTCATCAGAATGAAGATAAGCAGTATTTTTATTGGCCTTAAATTTTCCTAAGATATCTAATTCTTTTTTCTGAATGTCACTTAAAATATTCACCACTTTAGATGGATTTTGTGAAAAAATAATATGATCAACTTCAGAATTATTTCCCTCAGTATCAGTAATTTTAATAATTTCATTTTCTCTATTTATTTTCTTCACCCCATTATTTTTAAATAATTTTACCTTGGGATTTGCTTCAAGAAAACTAATAATTTTCTTAACATAATTAATACTTCCCCCGGAAACAGTTAGCCATTGAGGCCTATCTTTTTTACCATGAAGAAGTTTATGATTATTGAAGAATTCAAAAAGAGACTTTACGGGGTAATTCATGATATCTTTTTGAGGCATGGACCAAATTGCCCCAGCCATAGGAATTAGGTATAGCTCCAAGAAACTTCTGGTGTAAAATTTCTTTTTTAACCATTCTTCAAGAGATATATTTTCAATATTTTTATAATTCAAGATATATTTTACGTGAAAATTAAAAATTAAAATTTGTAAAACAGCGAATAAAAATTTTAAGTTTCGAAAATATTTTTTCTTAGCAAATATTGTTTTTAAGTCCTGACCAGACCACTCAATTCTATTTTTTTGATGATCAATTGATAAACTCATATCGCTGTCTTCATACTTGACTGAAAGAAATTTAAATAATTTTATTAAATTTGGATAATTTAACTTATTAAAAACAATAAAACCTGTATCAACACTTATCTTTTTTTTATCATAGTCAACATCAACAGTGTTTGAGTGACCTCCATATCTGTCATCAGTTTCGTATAAAATAACTTCATGATCTTGAGATAAAATTAAGGCCATAGAAAGACCTGATATACCCGAACCAACAACGGCAAATTTCATAAAAAATCCTTCAAAGATTAAACTTTTCTTTTATTTGTAATTAT
>NYSO01000023.1 GCA_002683015.1 Rhodobiaceae bacterium | reverse complement strand
GTCACTTTCGTGACTTCGTCCTATTTGACCTCTAAGGCTTTTTCAAGATTATGTCTGCATTCAATGGCGTCGAAGCTGCTCCACCCATTGAGGTGTTCAAGCTGACCAGGGACTTCCAAGCCGACACAGACCCCAACAAGGTTTCCTTAGGCGTTGGAGCTTATAGAACAGACGAAGGCAAACCCTGGATTTTACCTGTAGTCAAAAAGGCTTCACACCAATTGGCAGATGATGTCGAAGCTGAACGGATCAACCATGAGTACCTACCAGTGCTTGGTCACGATAGCTTTGCTGCCAATGCTACCAAAATGCTTTTGGGTCCAGATTCTAAGGCTTTGAAGGCTGGATTGGCCTTCGGAATCCAGTCCTTGAGCGGCACCGGGGCCTTACGCAATGGTGGCGATTTTCTAGCCAAACAAATGGGCAAAAAAATTTGCTACGTGTCTGATCCAACATGGGGCAATCATAACATGGTTTTCAAGGATGCGGGTTTCGCGGAAGTCCGGAAATATCGGTATTGGCATAAGGAAAGCAAGGGACTGGACTTCGACGGATTAATGGAAGATTTGGGCAATGCTCCGGAGGGCGCAGTAATTGTTTTGCACTCCTGTGCTCATAATCCCACAGGTGTTGATCCTTCCAAAGAGCAATGGGAAAAAATTGCCAATTTGATGATTGAGAAAAAGCTGTTCCCATTTTTTGACACTGCTTATCAAGGATTTGCCTCTGGAGACTTGGACAAAGATGCTTGGAGCGTTAGATACTTCACTGATGAGCGAAATTTTGAACTTTTTTGCTCGCAAAGTTTTTCCAAAAATTTTGGATTGTACAATGAACGATGCGGAAACTTGACAGTGGTGATTCATGATACTTCCGCAATAGCCAACGTCAAATCCCAAATCACTTTGAATATTCGTGCAACCTATTCAAATCCACCAGCCCATGGAGCCCGGATCGTGGATTTGGTCTTGAAAGACGAAGCTTTGTTCAACGAATGGCGAGACAATATCAAAACCATGGCTGAAAGAATCATTGGTATGCGTCAAGGACTCCGTTCAAGATTGGAAAAATTAGGTACACCGGGAGTCTGGAACCACATCACTGACCAAATTGGCATGTTTTCCTTCACTGGTTTGACACCGGAAATGTGCGCTTTTCTGATCGCTGAAAAGCATGTTTATCTACTCAAAAGTGGACGTATTTCAATGTGTGGAGTAACACCCAAAAAAATTGATTATGTAGCTGAACCAAAAATAGATGGTCTTTCAGCAAGTTTAATATACGAAGATGGTATTTTAAAGGTAGGAGCAACTAGGGGAAATGGTAAAACAGGGGAAGATATTACAGAAAATATTAAAACTATAAAAAGTATACCTCATGTACTAGATAGAAAAAAAGTACCAAAACTATTAGAGATCAGGGGTGAGGTTTATATGTCCCATGATAATTTTAATCTATTAAATAAGATGCAGGATAAGCAGGGAAAGGAATTATTTAAAAATCCAAGAAATGCCGCTGCAGGATCTTTAAAACAATTAGACCCAAATGAAACGGCAAAAAGATCTCTAGAGTTCTTTGCATACGCATGGGGAAGTGCATCTTTCTTACCATATGACAATCATTATGATTTAATAAATTTTTTTAAAGAATTAGGCCTTCCCACAAATGATAATTTTGGTCTTTTTAAGTCTATTGATGAATTAATTGTTTTCTATGAAGATATATTGGAACGAAGAGCGGCCCTTGGTTATGATATAGATGGAATAGTTTATAAAATTAATAGACTAGATTGGCGTGAGAGACTTCAATCGACCGAACATCACCCAAGATGGGCAATTGCTCATAAATTTCCTGCAGAAAAAGCAGTGACTAAAATTTTAGATATTGAAATACAGGTAGGACGTACAGGTGTTTTGACACCAGTCGCAAGACTTTTGCCTGTAAATATTGGAGGCGCACTTGTTTCAAACGCAAGTCTTCATAACTTTGAAGAAATAAAAAGAAAGGATATTAGGGTTGGAGATACTGTCTGGGTTCAAAGGGCAGGGGATGTTATTCCACAAGTTATCGGTGTAATTAAAGAGAAAAGAGAAAAAAATTTAAAACCAATTAGTCCTCCAGAAATTTGTCCTGTTTGTAATTCCAAAACTATTAGGGATAAAATAAAGACAGGAAAAAAAGAAAAAGAAGAAAAATACATTAGGTGTACTGGAGCATTTAATTGTTCTGCTCAACTTATTGAAAGAATAAAGCATTTTTCATCAAAATCAGCTTTTGATATCGATGGTTTGGGTGAAAAACAGATAGATGAATATTATTTGGAGGGTTTAATTAAATCACCAGTTGATATTTTTTATTTAGAGGAAAAATATAAGAATAATCCACCNTCTTTTTGGAAATATACCTCTGGGCCAAGGTTAAAAATCGGAACAATTAAGGAAAGCGCCCTTAAGCTATTTAATGCTATTAATAAGAAAAGAGAAATTGATTTAGATCGTTTTTTATTTTCTCTTGGAATAAGACATTTGGGCTTATCTTCTGCTGATTTAATTGCAAATTATTATAAATCTATTGATAAAATGTTAGAAAATATAACAATTGATAACATGGAAATATCCAAACAAGAACTTTTGTCTTTGGATGGTGTTGGTGAAAAAGTTGCTCTCTCAATTATAGATTTTTTCCAAAATAGTGATACAAGGCAATTAATAATTCAATTGATTCAGTCTGGCGTTACTGTAAAACAGTACAATAAGGAAGTTAAAGAAACGAAAATATCAAATAAAACAGTCCTAATTACTGGCACACTAAAAACTATGAGTCGTGCTGAAGCGAAGGTAAAAATTGAACTTTTAGGTGCCAAACTATCATCATCACTATCTAAAAAGACTAATTTTTTGATTGCGGGAGATAAACCGACATTATCAAAATTAGATAAAGCAAATGAATATGGTGTTAAGGTTTTTTCTGAGCAGGAGTGGAATGATTTTATTGCAGAATAGGACCACAACTTTTTTTTAACCAGACTAATTCTTTTTCTTGCATAAATTCCGATAAATTTTTGTATACATTCTCATGATAAGTATCTATCCATTTTATTTCATCATTATTAAGCATTTCTGTGGATATTAAATTTTTATCTATTGGAGCTAAGGTAAGTGTTTTAAAGTAAAGATGGTTACTGTTATCGTTCATTTCTTTAGTAAGAATTAAATTTTCTATTCTTATTCCATACTCATTTTCTTTATAATATCCCGGCTCGTTTGAAATTATCATACCTTCTTTAATTTCTTGAAAACCTAGCGGTGATATACTTTGTGGACCCTCATGAACTCCTAGAAATGAACCAACGCCGTGACCTGTACCATGTTTATAATCTAACCCTTCTTCTATTAAATATTTTCTGGCACAAGGATCTAAATCTTTACCGATAGTACCTTTTTTAAAGACTGAACATGCTATGGCGATATGACCTTTTAATACTCGGGTAAATCTATCTTTCTTTTCTTTTTGTATTTTTTGTTCATTTGGAAATAATGCTATTGTTCTAGTTACGTCAGTGGTGCCATCTAGGTATTGTCCTCCAGAATCTACAAGCAAAAGATCGCCAGCTTTAAGTTTTTTACAATTTGCCTTATTAGCTTTGTAATGAACAATAGCTCCATTACTTCCTGTACCAGCAATTGTATTGAAAGAAGGTGAAATAAAGCTCTCTTCGTTTTTTCTTAAATCTAGTAATTTTTCCTCTACATCAATTTCATTTAATTTATTATGTTCAGATTGACTATCTAACCAAAATAGAAACTTAGTTAAAGCTACACCATCTCTGATGTGTGCTTTTATTGCGCCTTCAATTTCAGTTTTATTTTTACATGCTTTTAACAAGTTGCATGGATTTGAGAGATTTTTATAATCATCTGAATATTTAAAAATAATATTTGCAAGCTCAAATGGGGTGGTTTTAAAATCAAATATAGTTTTTTTAAAATTTCTATTTTTAAAAAATTCTTCAATTTTATTAATTGAAAAATGTTTTATATTATTTTCTATAAAATATTCTTTTATATTGTTAGATATTTCATGATCTGAAAAGAGATTNNTTTCTCCGTTTTNTTGAACTAAAGAGTAGCTTCTTACNAGAGGGGTAAACTCTAGGTCATCTCCCCTTATATTTAAAAACCAGCAATTATTCTCTGGTTCACTTATAAAAAGAGAGTCACAATCCTCTTTTATAATTTCTTTNATTATTAGTTGTTTTTTTTCTTTATGAGATACACCTGAAAACTTNCTTTTGTGTTCGTAGATTAATCCATTGCTTTGATTGGGNCTTTCTAACCAGATTTTATCAATCAAGTTATCAGTTTTCTTNAAAGTAATTTNTGTATTTGAAACAAAATTTTTAAAAGAAGTTAATTTATCGAATGATATGGTCATTGAACAAAATCCAATTTGACTTTGTTGCTCTATATTTTTTTTTATCCAATTTTCAATATCGGTATTATTAAAATCTTGGTAATCAAATATTTTATTGGATGTTTCTAATTTAACCTGAGTTGTGTATCTTCCATCAACAAAAATGACTGCTTTATTTTTTGTTATTATTGCTAAACCTGCAGAACCAGTAAATCCTGTTATAAAACTTAACCTCTCAGAATGATTAGGAACATATTCAGTTAAAAACTCATCTTCGTGTGGAACAATATAAGCATCAATGGACTCTTCATCAAAAAGTTCACGAAGTTTTTTAATATTTTTCTCAATATTGTTAGGCATCATATAATTATTATAATTAGTTTGATAAATTAATATAGAAATTTTTAATTAAGGGACTCTACAAAATTTTCCATTACCTTTCTGGTNCCGCTTTCACCAAAATTAATAGTTAATTTTTTTCCATCTATACTTTCAACCCTACCTTGACCAAATTTTTTATGGATTACTATTGATCCTTTAGAATATTTAGCTTGCGAGGTAGAAATTATTTTTGGTTCAAAATTTTCTAAATTTTTATTACTTGTTTCTATTTTTGCTCTTTCCCAACCTGGCGTGCTGTAATCAGATTGATCGAAAATATCTTCTTCAATATCTGTATAGTTTTTTTGATTTCCTGAAAAATGGGATAAGTTTATTTCAATATTTTCCTCTGGCATTTCATTGATAAATCTCGAAGGTATGCTTGAAAGCCATTGATTATGCATTTTTCTATTTGCAGCATAAAAGATCGAGGATTTTATTTTTGCCCTTGTTATTCCAACATAAGCAAGTCTTCTCTCTTCCTCAAGGGATTCTATTCCCCCTTCATCTAAGGATCTTTGATTTGGAAATACACCTTCCTCCCAACCAGGAAGATAAACAAAATCAAATTCAAGTCCTTTAGCGGCATGCAAAGTCATTAAAGTAACTTTGTTACCGTCAGGGTTTTTATCTATCTCCATTACCAGAGCAATATGTTCTAGGTAGGCCTGCAAGCTCTCAAAAGGTTCAATAGATCTAAATAATTCTTTGATATTTTCTAATCTTCCTGCAGAAGTAATTGATTCATCATTCCTGAGCATTTCTAAATAGCCGGAGTCTTCAAGAATTATTTCAGCAAGCTCATAATGATTTCTTTCATCAAGTAAATTATGCCATCTATCCACTAAATCAATAAAGTTCTTTAAAGAAAGTCTTGTTTTAGGTTTTATTTCTGATGTTTTTATAAGGTCTCTAATGGCTTCAATTGAAGAAATATTATTATTTTTAGAATAATCCTTAATTTTTTTTATTGTTGTTTCTCCAATACCTCTTTTGGGCGTATTAAGTACCCTTTCAAGAGCAAGACTATCGTTTGGTTGAATAGCAATTCTAAAATAAGCATTTGCATCCCTTATTTCTTTTCTTTCATAAAATCTTGGACCTCCAATAACTTTATAAGGTAGGCCAACTGATATAAACCTATCTTCAAACTCTCTCATTTGAAAACCAGCTCTAACTAATATTGCAATTTCATCAAGATTTTTATTGTTTAAAGAATAATTTTCTATTTCGTCAGTAATTATTCTTGCTTCCTCTTCACCATCCCATGTAGATGTAATAGANACCTTTTCTCCCTCAGATGATGAGGTCCACAAAGTTTTTCCGAATCTAGATNCATTAGACTCAATCAATTTTGAAGCAGCAGCTAAAATATTACCTGTTGATCTGTAATTTTGTTCTAACCTTATTACTTTTGCATTCGGAAAATCTTTTTCAAACCTTAAGATATTACTTACCTCAGCTCCTCTCCAGGAGTAAATAGATTGATCATCATCGCCTACACAGCAAATGTTCATCCATCTATTCGATAATAATTTTAATAAGGTATATTGAGATGAATTTGTATCTTGATACTCATCTACTAACATAAATTTAAAACGATTTTGGTATTGTTCCAAAATATCGATATTTTCGTTAAAAAGTCTTATGCANTCAAGAATTAAATCTCCAAAATCTACGGCATTAAAAAACTTTAATTGATCTTGATATTTTTTATATAAAATTTTCCCCTTACCATTTGCAAAATAATCTCCATCATCTCGTGAGATATTGTTAGGAAGAATTCCTTTATTTTTCCATTTATCAATAAGATTTAGGAGCCCTTTTGGAGACCATTTTTTATCATCTATATTTTCATCTCTNATTAATTGTTTTAATANTCTAATTTGATCATCAGTATCTAAAATTATAAAATCACTTTTTAATCCAANTTTCTCTGGGTATGTTCTTAATATTTGAGCACCAATAGAATGAAAAGTTCCCAACCATTTTAACCCTGAGGCTCTGTCACCAATCTGATTGCTAACTCTTGATCTCATTTCATTTGCAGCTTTATTTGTAAAGGTAACGGANAGAATTTCTCCTGGTAGAGCAAGATTTTCAGTTAATAACCTTGCAAGTCTAGTTGTTAAAACGCCTGTTTTNCCAGTACCTGCTCCTGCTAAAACAAGTAAAGGTCCNTTATCATGAAGAACGGCCTCTCTCTGAACTTCATTCAATCTTTTGAAATTCTCAAGTTCTTTAAAGTTTATCATTGAATATTTTCTTGAGGTAACATGTNATACATAACTTATAATGATTATTTANAATAATTTATTAAGCATACATTGATTCATTTTTAATCAAGATTCATATATTTTTTTAAAATAAAAACTCTTATTGCTGATGCTAAGCTTCCACTTCTACCTTTTTTATCAATTTTCTCAATTAATTTATCAATATCAATATTTTGTTTTTTTGAAATTTCTTCAAGGGCAATCCAAAATTCTTTCTCTAATGCAATACTTGTTTTATGGCCTGAGAGAGTAAGTGATTTTTTTATTTGATTCATAATTTTAAGACGGCGAAATCATTTTTTCCGGTCTAACAATTTTTATATATTCATCTTCGGTCACAAAACCTTGTTTAATTGCTTCTTCTTTAAGGGTTGTTCCATTTTTATGAGCTGATTTTGCTATGATTGAAGCATTATCATATCCAATAACGGGTGCAAGAGCAGTTACAAGCATTAAAGAGCTATTTAATAGTTCTTGAATTTTAATTTTATTAGGCTTAATTCCTGCTATACAATTTTTCATAAAGCTTTCTGAGCCATCTGAAAGTAATTTAATAGATTGTAAAATATTATATGCAATTACTGGCTTAAAAACATTAAGTTCGAAGTGACCCTGGCTACCTGCTGCACTTATTGTTGTATGATTTCCAATCACTTGAAGACATAGCATTGTCATCGCTTCACACTGTGTAGGATTAACTTTTCCAGGCATAATTGAAGATCCTGGTTCATTTTCAGGTAATTGTATTTCCCCTAAACCGGATCTAGGACCAGAACCAAGCAATCTAATATCATTAGCAATTTTAAAAAGTGANGNTGCGATGGTGTTTAAGCTACCAGAAACTTCAACAATCGCATCATGCGTTGCTAATGCTTCGAATTTATTTTCAGATGTTTTAAAGGGTAATTTAGTTATTTTTTTACATTCGAGAGCAAATTTTTTATCAAAACCTTTTTTTGAATTTAATCCAGTTCCNACAGCAGTTCCTCCTTGGGCAAGATAAAAAAGTTCTTCTGATGATTTTTGTATTCTTTTAATTCCGTTGTTAATTTGTGCTTTATATCCTGAAAATTCTTGTCCTAAGGTTACTGGGGTGGCATCTTGAAGGTGNGTACGTCCTATTTTAATAATTTTTTTAAATTCATTTTCTTTTTTTCCTATNGANTCCGAAAGTCTTTTGAGTGAAGGNATAAGTTCTTTGTTAATTTCAATTGCTGCAGCTATATGCATTGCAGTAGGAAATGTATCATTCGATGATTGTGACATATTACAATGATCATTAGGATGAACTGGATCTTTTGATCCAAGTTTACCCCCAAGAATTTCAATAGCTCTATTTGAAATAACTTCATTCGCATTCATATTTGATTGCGTCCCTGAACCAGTTTGCCAAACAACAAGAGGAAAGTGATCATCAAATTTACCACTAATAACTTCTTTCGAAGCTCTAATGATTGCGTTAGCAATTCTTGGTTTAAGAGNTCCCATATTTTTGTTAACTATAGCAGCGGATAACTTNACTATACCTAAAGCTCTAANAAGAGGAATAGGCATTTTTTCTACACCAATTTTAAAATTTTTAAGAGATCTCTGTGTCTGAGCACCCCAATATTTGTTNCTTTCTACTTTAATTGGACCAAAAGCATCTGATTCTTGTCTATCTTTCTTCACGTTAAATCTCCAAGGTTATTAGTTTAGAAATAAACAAGGAGCTTCTGTTGCCAGGTGCCCCTCAAACCCCGCCTAATTATGCAAATAATTAGGAGTTAAGTTGAGTAACTCGCGCATTAAGCTGCGAGAGAATACTCTGCATAGTCGCTTTTTGCTTCTATAAAATAGCCCGATAACGGCGGAACAATGCCGAGTGAAAAGAAGATTTTTACGCTCTCGTCGATCCTATTTCACCCCCATAGTTATGGTGGAGGTGCCGGGTACCGCCCCCGGGTCCGAACAGTTTATTATATCAACCGTTTATCACTATATCTGGTAAACCAGCATTTCTTTTATACAATTGATTAAATAAAATTTGAAGAGACAAAAAAGTAGTTTAGAATTAATATTAAATTTTGGAGTTTTCTTTGAGACAATATCACAAATTATTAAAACACGTTTTAGAAAATGGTACTGATAAAAACGATAGAACAGGTACAGGTACTCGGTCAGTTTTTGGCTATCAAATGCGGTTTGANTTGTCAAAAGGGTTTCCATTATTAACAACAAAAAAAATTCATTTAAAATCAATAATTTATGAACTTNTATGGTTCTTGAAGGGTGAAACCAATATATCATATTTAAAAGAAAATGGTGTTAGTATTTGGGATGAATGGGCTGATGAAAACGGTGAATTAGGCCCTGTTTATGGTTATCAATGGAGATCATGGCCTGGAAGAAATGGTGAAACAATTGATCAAATATCTGGATTAATNGATCAAATAAAAACTAACCCTGATTCGAGAAGACTGATAGTTACAGCCTGGAATCCATCGGATGTTGAAAANATGGCGCTTCCACCTTGTCATTGTTTATTTCANTTTTATGTATCGAATGGAAAAATATCCTGCCAACTCTATCAAAGATCTGCTGATATTTTTTTAGGTGTCCCTTTTAATATNGCATCATATGCACTTTTAACAATGATGATTGCTAAAATTTTAAAATTAGAGCTTGGAGAATTTGTTCATACATTTGGTGATGCTCATTTATATTCAAACCACTTTGATCAAGCCAANGAACAATTAGAAAGAGACTTTAAAGANCTTCCTAAGATGAAAATTANTTCCAATCCNGAAAGTATTTTTGATTTTGAATTTGAAGATTTTGTCNTGGAAGATTATATTTTTCATCCACATATTCCTGCTCCAGTTGCGGTGTAANAATGTTTAATTTTAGTTTAATTGTTGCTGTTGCTGAAAACAGGGTTATTGGCCAAAATGGCTCAATGCCGTGGGATTTACCATCTGATTTATCAAATTTTAAAAAATTTACAATGAATAAACCTATGATTATGGGTAGAAAAACATGGGACTCAATTGGTAGACCTTTNCCAGGACGAGATAATATTGTTGTTACAAGGCAAAAAAAATTNAAAAATGATGGTGTTATTTTTTGTGAAAATATTGAGCAATCAATTTCAAAAGCTGAGGAATGCGCTAAAAAGAGAAATACAAAAGAAATTATGGTTATAGGCGGAGAGTACCTTTTTAATTATTTTTTAAAAATTGCTTCAAAAATTTATTACACACAAGTTCANTCATCCCCTGATGGTGACGTTTTTTTTCCAAATTTTGATAAAGATTTATATAATGAGACTTTTACAGGTGAAGTAACAAAGATGGATGGAGATAGTTGTTCACATCGCTTAAAAATTTTTGAAAAAAAATAAATTTTAAATTATTTTTTCTATTTTTTCTGCTGCTTTTATAAATATATCTTTTNTTAAACTATTTGTTTTTGAAAAAACGTATGGATTTCCTTTATCTGAGCTTTCTCTTATTTCTTTATCTAGAGGTATTTCTTCAATAAATAAAATTTTCTCTTTTTCTGACATATTTTTAGCNCCGTCTTTTCCAAAAATATCTTCTTTTTTTCCATTATCTAAAAGNAGATAAGACATATTTTCTATAATCCCAATAACTGGGATATCAACTTTTCTAAACATTCCAATAGCTTTAACCGCATCATTAAGAGCAACAGGTTGTGGTGTNGATACTATAATTGTNCCATCTAGTGGTAAGTGTTGTGACACTGTGATTTGAGCATCTCCTGTTCCAGGCGGCATATCAATAATTAGTATATCTAAATTACCCCAATCTGTTTCAGTTGCCATTTGTTTAATAGCCGAGTGAACCATTGGCCCCCTCCACACTACTGGTTGCTCCTCATTTAATAAAAATCCAATCGACATTACTTTCATTGAATTAAATTCAAATGGAATGATTTTCTTATCATTATTAACTTCTGGTTTGCCTTTTAANCCAAGCATATGAGGAACNGATGGCCCATGTATATCTGCATCTAATATACCAACATTTTTACCCATTAAAGAAAACGCAGAGGCTAAATTAATTGATATTGTTGACTTTCCAACCCCACCTTTACCGCTTGCAACTGCTATAATTTTTTTAACATTATTAATTTTATNAATTTTTTGTTTTTTATTTTCAATTTTATTTGAATTACTTTTTTTATTAGGTTCGTTTGTTAAAACCGNAGTAACGCTTATTACTCCATCAATATTTTGTAATTCTTTTTTTATTATTTTTCCAACNACCTCAATTTCTTCNAGATTATCTTTATTTGCAAANAGAGAAATTTGAATATGNCCCTCTTTAAAGCTAATACCCTCAATTATTTCCTCTTCAATAAGATATTTTTCGTTAGGAAGTATAATTTTTTTTAACTTTTCTTCTATTATTTTTTTTATATTATCTGTCATCTAAATAATTAAATTTCGTTAATGTTGTTGAATTTGATTTACTCCATGGCTCAAGATGTCATATAAGGACATATTGAGTAAATAGAAAGTTTAAAAATGNAACAAAAAATAATTAATGAGAATAATAATGNTTGGAATGGTAATAATCAAAATCCATGGGGTCAGAATAATAATCGACAAGATTTTGAGAATCCTTTCAACGGTCTTCAAAAAATTATCTCAAAATTTTTACCTGGTGGTGGTAAGGGCTGGAAAGGTCTNTTAGCTGTATTGTTGATTTTATTTGGGCTATGGTCCTTAAGTGGTATTTACAGAGTTAATGCTGATGAACAAGGCGTTGTTTTAAGGTTTGGTAAATTTACAAGTCAAACAGGACCTGGTCTACATTATCATCTTCCTTTTCCAATTGAGACNGCACTTACACCGAAAGTTACAACTGTTAACAGAATTGATATAGGAATGAGAGGTCCATCAGGATCTGGCTTTTCAAATCCATCAAGATCTTTAAGAGATGTCCCAGAGGAAAGTCTCATGCTTACTGGTGATGAAAATATAGTTGATATAGATTTTTCTGTTTTTTGGGTTATCAAAGACGCAAGTTCATTTTTATTCAAAATTCAATACCCTGAAAGAACAATAAAGGCAGTTTCTGAGAGCGCTATGAGAGAAATTGTAGGTAATTCTGATATTCAACCGATTTTAACAGGGGCNCGTCAAAGAACTGAAAATGATGTTAGGTCTCTTATGCAATCCACTTTAGATTCTTATGGTTCTGGTATTGAGATCAGAGAAGTAAAGATGCAAAAAGTTGACCCACCTTCTGCAGTTATTGATGCATTTAGGGATGTTCAGGCNGCAAGAGCTGACCAAGAGCGAGCAAGAAATGAAGCAAATGCATATGCGAATAAAATTGTTCCAGAAGCACAAGGTGAGGCTTCAAAAATTCTTAGGGAGTCAGAAGCTTATCAATCACAAACTGTAGCTGAAGCCGAAGGTCAGGCTACTAGATTTGTATCAATTTACTCTGAATATATACAGGCTAAAGATGTTACAAGACAAAGAATGTTTTTAGAAACAATGGAAAAGGTTTTTGGAAGTATGAATAAAATTATTGTTGATAATGACTCAGTTGGAGGCCAAGGAGTAGTTCCTTACCTACCTTTAAATGAAATAAATAAGAAAGGTAAAAGATAATGAGTGTTAAACAGACTGCTTCAATAGTTTTTCTTGGTATCTTTGTATTATTAATTTTTAATACCTTTTTTTCTGTTCATGAAACTCGTCAAGCAATCGTTCTTCAGTTTGGAAGACCAGTTGGTGCTCCCGTAACTGAGCCTGGACTNAAAATTAAAATGCCATTCATCCAACAAGTTCAATATTTGGATAAAAGAATTTTAGCNTTAGATTCTCCNGCNGAGGAAGTAATTGCNGCAGATCAAAAAAGACTTGTTGTTGACTCTTTTACAAGATGGAGNATTTCAGATCCTCTTCAATTTTATATTAGNGTAAGAGATGAAAGAATAGCTCGTTCAAGATTNCANGCTATTGTATCTTCAAGCTTNAGATCTATTTTAGGTGCAGAGGAATTTGTTNCNGTTGTAAGAGACAATAGAGATGATCTTATGAAGAAAATNACTGAAAGAGCAAANGAACAAGCNCTTAATTTAGGTATTANTATTGTNGATGTTAAAATTAAAAGAGCTGATTTACCTGANGCAAATAGCCAAGCAATNTANAGAAGAATGCANACTGANAGACANCAGGAAGCAGCAGANTTTAGAGGTAAGGGTCAAGAAATCTCNAGAGGAATTAGAGCNGAAGCTGAAAAAACTGTNACTGTTTTNTTATCAGAGGCTNCTCGTGATGCNGAAATTAATAGAGGTATTGGTGACGCTTGTAGGAATAGAATATTTGCATCAGCTTATGGACTTGATAAGGACTTTTTTGCATTTTATAGATCAATGATGTCTTATGAAAACTCATTAGATGATGAAACTACCATTGTTTTATCACCAGATAGTGAGTTTTTTAAATTTCTAAATAATCCAAACTCTTCATCTATCGTTACAAATTCTACTGATAAATTAAGTGATGAAAGTAAAAAATTAATCAACTTAATAAATAATAATAGCAGGCTTAGGGATGCCTTATGTCCTGACTTAGCCTCAGAATAATAGTCAGACTCAATGATAAAATTAACTTTAAAATATATAGCAATATCTTTTCTTTCTGTGATTTTCTTAAATCCCCTTGCAAATTCATCTTTACCAGATTTTACTTTTCTTGCAGAGGAGTATTCATCCTCTGTTGTAAATGTATCAGTAGTTAGGAAGCAAAAAGAGAAAGAAAATCAATCAGGACAAATGCGTCAAAGTCCTCCAGGATCTCCTTTTGATTTTTTTAACGATGAAAGATTCAGAGATTTTTTTAGAAATCAACCTCAGAAAAGAATGCCTCAAAGAACAGCTGGTTCAGGTTTTATTATTTCAGATGATGGATTTATTGTAACTAACAACCATGTTGTCGAAGAGGCTGAAACAATAAAAATCACCCTAAGCAATGACGAGGTTTATGATGCTGAAGTAATTGGGCTAGATCCACGCATGGATCTTGCATTATTAAAAATTAATTCCGAGGAAGATCTTCCTTATGTAAGTTTTGGAGATAGTGAAAATTCTAAAGTTGGTGAATGGGTTGTTGCTATTGGAAATCCTTTTGGTTTAGGAGGCACGGTCACTGCGGGTATTATTTCTGCATTAGGTAGAAATATAGGGTCTGGTCCTTATGATCACTTTATCCAAACTGATGCTCCTATAAATAAAGGTAACTCTGGAGGACCACTTTTTAATATGGATGGTGAGGTTATTGGAGTAAATACAATGATTTACTCACAAACAGGCGGATCAGTTGGAATAGGCTTTTCAATACCATCTGATTTAGTAAAGCCAGTTATTGATCAACTTAAAAAATATGGCGAAACAAGAAGAGGTTGGCTTGGGGTTATGATACAAAATGTAACCGAGGAACTTGCTAAAGATATGGATTTAGATGAAGCAAAAGGAGCTTTAGTTCAGCAAGTTGTTAAAGATGGACCCGCTGATAAAGCAGGAATTGAAGAAGGTGATGTTATAATTGGTTTCAATAAAGAAGAAATTAACGATATGAGAGACCTTACTACCAAAGTAGCCAATACTGATATTGGAAAAAAGATAAAAATTAAACTTATTCGTTTTGGTAAAGAGGTTGAGCTTAAAGTAAAAATTGGAAGACTTGAAGGTAATGAGAATAAAGTAAACGAAGAAGCTTCGAATAATATCGATAAAATTTTA
>NYSO01000022.1 GCA_002683015.1 Rhodobiaceae bacterium | reverse complement strand
GGTTAAATGATGAAATTAATTGATCAGTATCAAGATATTGACTTAATAGACGCGCTTGAGGAACGATATTTAGCATATGCCCTTACTACAATTATGGATAGAGCCCTCCCTGACTCAAGAGATGGTTTAAAGCCGGTTCATAGAAGAATTCTTTATGGTATGTTTAAATTAAGCCTTAAGGCAAATTCTTCTTTTAAAAAATCTGCTAGAGTAGTTGGGGATGTAATGGGTCGTTTTCATCCTCATGGTGACCAAGCAATTTATGATACTTTGGTCCGTTTGGCNCAAGATTTTTCTGTACGTTGGCCTTTAATAGATGGNCAAGGGAACTTTGGAAATATTGATGGCGATAATGCNGCCGCCATGAGGTATACAGAGGCTAGACTAACCAATATTGCAGAATTATTATTAGAAGGTATTGAAGAGGATGCAGTTGAGTTTCGTTCAACCTATGATGAGGTTGATACAGAGCCAACTNTTTTACCATCAAATTTTCCAAATCTTTTAGCAAATGGATCATCGGGTATTGCTGTAGGAATGGCAACATCAATTCCCCCTCATAATGTCGAAGACTTATGTAACGCATCACTTCATCTGATTAAGCATAGAAATGCTAGCTATGAGAAATTAATAGAATTTATTCCTGGTCCAGATTTTCCTACAGGTGGCGAAGTTTTAGAGTTTAAAGATAATATAATTGAAACCTATAAAACTGGAAAAGGTGGGTTTAGACTTAGAGCAAGATGGANTACTGAGCATGAAAAACGTGGTTTATGGAANATTATAATTACNGAAATTCCATATCAAGTTAGTAAAGGAAAATTAATTGAGAAAATTGCNCAACTTATAATCNATAAAAAATTACCCATGCTTGAGGATATTCGCGATGAATCTTCGGAGGATATAAGNCTTGTTTTAATTCCCAAAAATAAAGAAATCAAACCTGAAAATTTAATGGATAGTCTTTTTCTTTTATCAGATTTAGAAACAAGATTTTCTGTAAATTTAAATGCACTAAGCAATAATACACCAATTGTGCATGGTTTGAGGGACTTAATTTTATCATGGCTTGATCACAGAAAAGAGGTTCTTGTAAATATTTCAAATTATAGATTAGCNAAAATTGATGAAAGGCTTGAAATTTTAAATGGCTATTTAATAGCTTANTTAAATATGGATGAGGTAATAAGAATTATTAGAGAAGCCGATAATCCTAAAGAGCAANTGATTAAAANATTTAAATTAACTGATCTTCAATCTGAATCAATTCTAAATATGAGATTACGTTTATTAAGGAAGCTAGAGGAAATTAAAATAAAAGATGAGTTTAATGANCTTTCAAATAAAAAGAAAGATCTTGAAAGTCTACTTAATTCAAGTGACAATCAATGGAAGTTTATTTCTGATGAAATTAGATCATTAAAAAAATCATTTTCACAAAAAACTAAGATTGGTAAAAGAAGGACTGATATTATTCTTCTTGAAGAGGAGATTGCATATAAAAACGAATACACCTTACCAAGCGAACCTGTATCTATAGTTCTATCAAAACAAGGTTGGGTTAGGTGTTTAAAGGGCAAAGTTGAAGAATTAAAAGATTTAAAATTTAAAGATGAAGACTCNTTATTTATATCAATAAACGCCAATTCTAATGATAAAATTATTTTTTTCTCCTCTAACGGGAAAGCCTATTCCCTTGATGCCTCTGAACTACCATCTGGAAGAGGACACGGAACTCCATTAAAAATTCTTTTAGATATTGAAGAGCAACATTCTGTAATAAGTGTCTTTCCCTATGAAAATGAAAAAAAGTATATAGTAGCTTCGTCGGTGGGTAATGGTTTTATCGTTAATAGTAATGATATGCTCTCTAATCGAAAATCTGGAAAACAGGTACTTAATATAAAAGATAATCAAAAATCTATTATTTGTAAAAAAATAACTGGGGATAGTGTAGTTGCAATTGGTGAGAACAAAAAAATGTTAGTATTTTCTCTAAATGATTTACCACAATTAAGCAGGGGTAAAGGTGTAAGAATACAAAAATATAAAGACTCAGATTTATTATTTCTAGATACATTTAACTTAGATGAGGGATTAAAAATTGAAGATAGCGCAGGAAGAATAAGAACTTTTGATAATCTTAAAGATTGGATTGGCAAAAGGGCGCAAGCTGGAAGATTGACNCCAAAAGGTTTTCCTAAATTAAATTAGAGTATCTTATTAGGAAGCCATGTAGCAATTATCGGGAAAATCGATAGTAAAATTAACATTAGTATCTGTATAAAAATAAACGGAATTACTCCTTTATAAATATCAATGGTTTTTATGCTATCTGGAGCAACACCCCTTAAATAAAAAAGAGCAAAACCAAATGGCGGTGTTAAGAAGCTGGTTTGTAAATTTATTGCCATCATTACACCAAGCCAAACAGGATCAATTCCCATTTTAAATAATATTGGAGCAACAATTGGAACGACAACAAATGTAATTTCTATAAAATCTAAAAAGAAACCCAAAATAAACATTGTAATCATTACTGCAATAACGGCGCCAATGACTCCCCCTGGGATAGATGTTAAAAGTCTTTCTATTGTTTCATCCCCTCCAAGCCCTCTAAATACAAGACTAAAGAAAGTGGCACCAATAAGAATTATAAATACCATTGAGGTTATTTTTGTTGTTGAGTAAGCGGTCTCCATTAAAATTTTATTTTTATATAGCTTTGATAAACATTTTATAATTGAGAAACTAAAAAGAATTAATATTATGAAAGATCCATAAATAAATAAATTTGTAAAAAATCCAACATTTTCTCTATTAAGCCTTAAATCAAAAAATATTGAAAAAATTATTAAAAATATAAATAGAGCTGCGGCTACTAAAGGCCAAAAGTTATTATCAGAGGTTTTGTATGTTGCTAACAATAAAGCTCCAATAGCTCCTACAGATGCCGCTTCAGTAGGTGTTGCAAAACCTGATAAAATAGAACCTAAAACCGATATTATTAAAAAAAGGGGAGGAAAAAGAATAAGTAATATATTTTTTTTATTTTTAGAATTTTCATCATTTTTAATAACACTTGGTATTGAGGATGGATCAGTAAATGATTTCACAATTTGATAAATTATATATAGAAACACCAGTAAAATACCTGGTAAAAGAGCTCCGGCAAACAAATCTCCAACTGATAGTGTTTCAGGTGAAAATACCCCCATGTCGAGTTGTGATTTTTGATATGCATTAGATAACACATCACCCAATAACACTAGCACTATTGATGGAGGAATAATTTGACCAAGTGTACCTGCTGCAGCAACTGTGCCTGTTGCAATCTTTGGGTCATATCCTTTACTTAACATAGTTGGAAGGGATAAAAGTCCCATAGTTACAACAGTTGCTCCTACTATTCCTGTTGATGCAGCCAATAAAGCACCAACAATTGATACAGATATACCCAAACCACCCCTTATATTTTGAAAAACCCTATCCATATTCTCCAAAAGTTCTTCAGCTACTTTTGATTTCTCTAACATCGTTCCCATAAAAACAAATAGCGGGACTGCCATAAGAATTTCATTTGTCATGGTTCCAAATATTCTTTGAGGAATAGCTTTTAAAAACTGCATTGGGAAAACACCAAAATAATCACCGATAAAAGCGAAAAGTATTGCTGAACCTGCCAATGTAAAGGCTACTGGATAGCCAAGCAAAAGAACAATGCAAGCAAATCCAAACATTAATAAATCTAAATGTTCGATCAATTTTTTATCTCAATTATAACTTTGATATTTCTATAAATTATTGATATTGCTTGAATTAACAGTAATAAGGGAAAAATAATCAAAGCGGTTTTCAATAAAAATACTGCATTAAGGCCACTTGTTTCTGGAGAGCCTTCTAAAATTTTCCAAGATCTTTCNACATAAGGAAAACTTGTNGANTAAGTNATNANACANAATGGTATTAAGAAAAANAAAGAACCNAAAATATTNATNANTGATTTNTANTTNTNNGAGGATNCCCTNTAAATTANATCAACTCTTACATGCTCATCACTNAAAAGNGTATATCCAGCNGCNAGTGTAAAAGATAGTCCGTGAAGATATATTAATAATTCNTGTANNTTTAAAAAGCCAACNCCAAAAATATATCTNGCCATAACAATTGTTAATTGAATTANAACCATAAANANTATNANCCAAGAAATGTANTCNCCAATNACTTTNTTNGATTTNTCAAAAAAANTTANAATNGTATTAAGCAAATTTAACCTCTGGCTTTCATATATGCTTGCTCAGACTTAGATGACCANTNTTTAAGNCTAGNCATAGANTCTTTAAAAGATAAAAATATTCTTTTTGAAATTTCAGTTCTNGTAGAAACATCCTCTAAAACTTCATCNGATAATTTTTTAAGTGATTGCATTATTTCNGGNGANAANGTTCTCATTTGAACATTGTGTTTNTTNATAAGTGTTTCTAAGGCTATTGAATTATGATGATTAAATTCAGCTAAAGTAAANTNATTTTCAAAAGCTAGTATTTGNCTNATAATTGANTGTTCAGACTTTGAAAAAGAGTTCCAAGTATCAAGATTAATNCCAGTNGCNAGACCAGCNCCAGGTTCATGAAAACCNGGCCAATANTAAAATTTTGCTGCTTGATAAAATGCNAANGATAAATCATTCCAAGGCCCAACCCATTCAGTTGCATCAATNGCNCCNGATTTTAAACTTGAAAAAATTTCACCACCAGGAATTGCTACTGCTGCAGCTCCAACCTTTCTTAAAACCTCTCCACCTAAACCAGGCATTCTTATTTTTAAACCATTNAGGTCTTCAAGATTTTTTATTTCTTTATTAAACCAACCACCCATTTGAACACCAGTATTGGCTGATTGGAATGANATTACATTAAAATCTTTTGTAAGNTCATTCCAAAGNTCTTGTCCTCCGCCATGATCTATCCAAGCATTTAATTCATTAGCGGTCATTCCAAAGGGAACAGCGGTAAAAAAATTAAATCCTATATTTTTTCCTTGCCAGTAATATTCAGCACCATTGTACATATCTGCTAATCCACTTGATGCAGCGTCAAATGCCCCAAAGGCAGGAACAAGCTCACCGGCAGCAAAAACTTTAATTTCAAGTTTACCTTCCGTAGCCTCCTTTACTCTTACAGCAATCCTTTCAGGTGAAGTTCCTAAACCAGGAAGATTTTTAGGCCATGTTGTGACCATATTTAATCTTCTTATATTTTTTGAAATTGCAGGAGTAGAAAACGCAGATCCTATTGCAATTGATGATGCGGCTCCAAGAAGAAAGTTTCTTCTTCCAAATTTTTTATTTTTTCGCATTTTTTTTCCTAAAATAAGATTAAAAAAACTAAACAGATGTCCAAATATTATCAATTAAAACTTCAGAAGAATTAAAGCTATTTTTATAATCCATTTTACTTGAACCTTCTACCCAATAACCTAAATAAACATATTTTTTATTTATTTCCTTAGCTAATCTAAAGTGGTCTATAATTATATACTTACCAAATGAATTTTTAAGAAAAGAGTCACTATAAAATGAATAAACCATTGATAAAGCTCCCTCTAAGNAATCTGATATAACACAACCAACTAATTCATCCTGATAATAATACTCATAGACCTTTGTAATGATTCCAGGGGCATTAAACATTTTACAATAATCATCAAAATTCATTTCATTCATTTCACTATCGTAGTGTTTAAATTTTAGATATTTTTTAAAAAGCAAAAACTGTTCTTCAGTAGGGCTTTCAGATAGTTTTTTTANAAAAAGATTTTTATTTTTATTTAAAATTCTTTTATTACTTTTTGATAAAGTAAATTCTTTTACATTTATTCTTATCGATCTGCACAAATTGCAATTTGAACAAACTTGATTATATAAAATATTATGACTTCTTCTAAAACCATTTTTAATAAGAAACTCATATTCGTTTGACTTATTAATATCATTCATTATCAAAAATATTTTTTTTTCATCTCTATTACTTAGATAAGGGCAGGGCTCTGTATTTGATAGATAAAAGTTNTGATTATTTTTNTTTATTTTATTCATTATTAGTCTTTAAAAACCNATATATGTAATCATTAAAGTATAAGTGAGCCAAAGTATTATTACTAATGGAATTCCTGAAATTAGGAAATCTTTAAATTTATAATTTCCTGGGCCCATAACCATTAAATTTGTTTGATAACCCATAGGTGTTGCGAACGAACAGTTTGCAGCAAAAATTATACAATAAATAAATGGCTCTGGTTCCATTTTTAAATCTAAAGCTAAACTTATTGCAATAGGTGTAAATAAAACTGCTGTAGCATTGTTACTAATAAAATTAGTAATAATCGCTACAAAAATGAAAAGAATTGATAAGACAGCTATAATAGATAAATCTAATGTTAAATTATAAATACTATCTGCTATAAATTTTGCACCACCTGTTTCTTGAAGAGCAATTGATAGCATAATTGTTGACGCAACTAGTAAATAAATTCTTGGATCAAGTGACATAACAGCATCTTTTACATTTAAAACTCTAAAAATTAGCATTAAGGCAGCCCCCATAACAGCTGCAGCGGTGATATTAAAGAGACCNGATGATGCAAGAAAAATTGTAGCCACAAAGATTAATCTCGCTCTCAAAGCGAATAATTTTGATGGAAGGTATATTGTAGACCATTCAATTGGAAAGATATCCTTAATACCTCTAAGGGATCTTATTGATTTTTCAGATCCTTTTAAAAGAATAATATTTCCGGGATTAAGCTTCAATGAGTCTAAAGTTTCAATTTCTGTNCTTACCCCCTGTTGAATTCCCACAACTTCACAGTTTACCTCACTTTCAAAATTAGTTTGATTTAAGCTTCTTCCAATTAAAAATGAACCAGGGGTAATTGCAGCNTCAATTATAATCTCTGGTTTAGTTGTTTCAGATAGGGTGCTNATACTNTCAAAAATTGGATCATTTCTTTTTAAGGCATTTGTTAAATTACCTTTTGTAATTGATAATGTAATTTTGTCATTAAATTCTATTTCTAAATCATCGTAAGGTGGTAATAATTTTTTATTATTTCTTGTTATAAGGCTAATTGAACAGTTTTCCATTTCAGGTAATAGTCCTGAGATAAATTTTTTACCAATTAATGGATTACCACCTTCGATTAAAATTTCTACTATGTATTGCTTACCATCGTTTTGAAAATCATCTATATTTTCATTATCTCTCCTATTAAAGGCCTTAAGAATAATTGGTAACAAAAAGGTAGCATAAATAAAGCCTACAAGAGCAAGAATCATTCCTTGTTTAGTAAAATCAAAGAAACCAATCTCCTTTCCTATTGTGGAATAGACTGAACCAGAAACTAGAAGATTTGTNGAGGAACCTATCAATGTAGTCATCCCNCCTAAAATACAGACATATGAAAGTGGAATAAGTATATATTTTGACGGTTGGTCTAACTGTTTACACAATGATAAAATTATCGGAATAAACATAACTATTATAGGGGTATTATTTAACAATGCGCTTAAAATAAAAACCAAAAACATTACTGATAAGAATTTAATTTGAGTATTTTGAGATTTGTCACCTGATATCCAAACAGCAATATCTTCTAGTGCTCCCGTAACAAGTAATCCATGGCCGATAATTAGTAAACACATTAGAGCAATTAAAGAGGGATTTGCAAATC
>NYSO01000066.1 GCA_002683015.1 Rhodobiaceae bacterium | reverse complement strand
TCCAATATTCCCCACTGCTGCCTCCCGTAGGAGTCTGGGCCGTGTCTCAGTCCCAATGTGGCTGATCGTCCTCTCAGACCAGCTAAAGATCGTAGCCTTGGTGAGCCATTACCTCACCAACAAGCTAATCTTACGCAGGCTCATCTAATAGCGAGAGCATCAAGAGAGGCCCTCTTTCTCCCTAAGGAGGTATACGGTATTAATCCGAGTTTCCTCGGGCTATCCCCTTCTACTAGGTAGATTCCTACGCGTTACTCACCCGTCCGCCGCTCTACTCATATCCGAAGATACTTTCTCGCACGACTTGCATGTGTTAAGCCTACCGCCAGCGTTCAATCTGAGCCATGATCAAACTCTTCAATTAATATCATGTTTGTTGATTTTTAAATAAAAAATCTAAATTTTTTTCTCGTATTTTGAACACCCACACGAGTAACCAAATATTTTAAAGAACAACCGTCTCTGTGTACGGGAAGCGTATTCTAACGGACTTATTTAGAAGAAGAAAGCCTTTTTTAATTAATTTTTTTGTTTATCAACAAGTTTCTCAGAATTGAGAAATTTCATTTTTGATCTTAGCTCTTTTCCAACCTTTTCAATCGGATGATTTTCAGTCATTTTTCTATTAGATTTCATCACAGGACCACCAGATCCATCATTACTTTGTCGACAATCATCTAAGAATTCATTAGCAAAATTTCCTGATTGAATCTCAGATAAAATTTCTTTCATAGCTTTTTTGGTATCCTCAGTAATNATTTTTGGCCCACTTTTGTAATCACCAAATTCTGCCGTATTTGAGATTGAATAATGCATATTTGCAATTCCGCCCTCTTGAATAAGATCAGTGATAAGTTTTGTTTCGTGTAAACATTCAAAATATGCCATTTCAGGGCTGTAACCCGCTTCGACTAGGGTTTCATAGCCAGCTTTAATTAATGCTGTGATACCTCCACACAAAACAGCCTGTTCTCCAAAGAGATCAGTTTCGGTTTCTTCTTTAAACGTTGTTTCTAAAACTCCAGCTCTAGTTCCACCATTCGCTTTGGCATAAGAAAGAGCGATATCTTTTGCAGTGTAATCTTTGTTATTAATATTGTCGTTATATATTGCTATTAATGATGGAACTCCACCACCTTTTATATAGGTGCTTCTGACAGTATGTCCTGGTCCTTTTGGCGCTATCATAATTACACTATGCCCATCGCCTGGAATTATTTTCTGAAAATGAATATTAAACCCATGTGCAAAAGCCAAAATAGCGTCATTTTTTAGGTTAGGTTGTATATGCTTTTCAAAAATTCCTTTTTGAAACTCATCTGGAGCAAGAATCATGACCAAATCAGCATCTTGAACTGAGTCTGCAACATTTGAAACTTTCAATCCAGCTTCTTTAGCTTTGTTCCAAGATGTTGAACCCTCTCTTAAGGCAACAGTTACGTCAACTCCTGAATCTTTTAAATTATTTGCATGAGCATGGCCCTGAGANCCATAGCCTACTATAGTGACATTTAGATCTTGGATAATTTCAATATTAGCATCATNATCATAGTAAATTTTCATCTCTTAATATCCCCTTTAAATATGTACTATCGTTATCACTGACAGCAATGACTTCAATAAGCTTATTGATTTGTCTTAAAATTTGTCTCATCAATGAATCTCCAACAGTTGTTTTAATAGTTAATTTTGAAACTTCATTTTCTTGAAACTTAATATTTAATTCTTTTTCGATAAACTCATAAGGCTTGAAATCAGAAATTGGGTCAACATGTAAACTATCAATGTTGTAACCTCTTTGATGAAANAATCCTACAACTCTTGCTAATGCTCCAGGTTTATTCTCCATTATTAATGTTAACTGTCTCTCAATCATGTCTTCTTACCTTTTGCTAACCACATATCCTCAAGACTTCCGTTTGGAGCAACTAGCATTGGATATACATGCTCGCTTGGATCAACATAAATATCTACAAAAACCAATCTATCATTTATAGAAAATGCCTCTTCGATTTTAGGTTTTAATTCTGAGTTTTTAGTAATTTTTATACCCACGTGCCCATAGGATTCTACTAATTTAGAAAAATCAGGTAACGAATCTTCATAACTAATAGAAGAATGTCTTCCATCGTAATTCATATCTTGCCATTGCTTCACCATGCCAAGAGCTAAGTTGTTAATGTTGAATATTTTTATTGGTAATTTGTATTGAGAACATGTAGAGAGTTCTTGAATACACATCTGAATACTTCCTTCACCAGTTATACAAATAACTTCCTCATCTGGATAAGCGAGTTTTACTCCCATAGCAGAAGGCAATCCAAACCCCATTGTTCCTAAGCCGCCTGAATTTATCCATTTTCTTGGTTCATCAAAATGATAATATTGCGCAGCAAACATTTGGTGTTGTCCAACATCTGAAGTTACAAATGCTTTGCCCTCTGAAGCTTGATAAATATGTTGAACTGCAGCTTGAGGCAGAATTGGCGATTTATCATCATTGTTCTTATAAAGTTCGTGATTAAGTCCATGAGCATTTTTCCAATCAGCTATTTGATCATGCCAATCTGAAAAATTGTTTTCATTAAAGTGAGTAGAGTTGGATTTAAGTTTCTTGTTAATCGATTTTAAAGAATCTTTAACTTGGCCAAATACTGCTATGTCCGCTTCAATAATTTTTGAAACTGATGAATGATCAACATCAAAATGAACTATTTGCGCGCGGGGTGCAAATTTCTCTGGAGTATTGGTAATCCTATCGTCAAATCTTGCTCCAATAGCAAGAATTAAATCTGCATTATGCATCGCCATGTTAGCTTGATATGTACCATGCATGCCCAACATGCCCAGAAAATATTTATCAGTTCCTGGATAAACGCCTAATCCCATTAATGTATTTGTTACAGGCGCTTTGATATAGCTATTAAATTCTCTTAACTCATCTGAAGCATTACTAGCAATTGTTCCTCCACCAGCATATATAACTGGTCTTTTAGAATTCTTTAAAGCTTCTATTACTCTATCTATCTGATTTTCTTCAGGTTCAATCGGTGGATTATAAGATCTTATATTGACTTCATCAGGATAATTAAAATCAAACAAGTCATCTGGGTTAGTTAAATCTTTTGGTACATCTATTACTACAGGTCCCTGTCTTCCAGATGTTGCTATATAAAATGCTTCTTTAACAATTTTTGGAATATTAGATTGATGATCAACAGTAAAGCTATGTTTAACAATTGGCCTTGAAATACCGATCATATCTGTTTCCTGAAATGCATCAGTTCCAATTAAATGACTTTGAACTTGACCAGAAATCACAACCATTGGAATAGAATCCATGAATGCCGTTGCAATTCCAGTTATTGCATTTGTAGCGCCTGGTCCTGAAGTCAACATCACCACGCCTGGCTTTCCAGTTGCTCTAGCATACCCATCTGCTGCGTGAGTAGCACCTTGCTCATGTCTTACTAATATATGTTGCATCTCCTTTTGATTAAAAATTGCATCATATATATGAAGTGCAGCTCCTCCAGGATATCCAAATATATATTCAACACCCTCATTTATGAGAGATTGAATCAACATGTCATTTCCAGCTAATTTCATAATATTTACCTAAGGTAGGGGTTTATACATTAAATTTAGATACAAAAACAGGTTTTTCAATGCATTTATTTTTGTTTTTTAAGTTTAGCTAAAAGTGATTTCATATCGTCATGCATGTCTGCTTCAAAATATAAATAATCATCACTATCAGGATCATAAAAGGAAAGGCTTGCAGAATGAAGAGCTTGTCTTGGAAAATTTCTTATGAAATCTGTAAGTTCTGGTGATGTTTTCTTGGCAATATGACCAGATGGATTGTATGTTTTATCTCCTATTATGGGAAGTTTTACACTAGACAGATGAACTCTAATTTGGTGTGTTCTTCCAGTTGCAATAGATACATCTAACAGAGAATAGTTATCAAAACTTTCTTCTAGTTTGATAAATGATTCCGCTTCTTTACCATCTGCTCTAACTGACATTTTGATTCTATTATTTTTATCTCTTCCAATTGGTTCGTTTATTGAAAAACTACCTACAGTAGTGCCAACAACTATTGCCTTGTATTTTTTATTAACTTTTCTTTCCTGTAATAAAGAGACAAAATAATTCCTAAATTTCTCATTCTTTGCTACTAACAAAATACCAGAGGTATCTTTATCCAACCTATGTACAATTCCACATCTTGGAATATTTTCAAGTTCTGGATACCTATGTAATAAGCCATTCGCTAATGTGCCATTTGGACAGCCAGCACCTGGATGCATTACTACATTTGGATTTTTATTAACTATTAGAAAATTGTTATTTTCATAAATCACCTCGAATGCAATATCTTCAGCTGCCCAAGATACCTTCTTTTCTGAAGTTGGATTTATCTCAATTTCATCATCTAAATTAACTGCCTCTTTAGGAACTGCTAATTCACCATTCAATAAAATTCTGCCCTCAAGAATCCATTTTTTAATTTGAGTTCTAGAGTAATCGTTAAATAATTCTGCAGATACTTTATCTAATCTCATGTGAGACATATCCTCAGGAACTTTTTTTGTATTTATCATATGAACTTATATTTAAAAATTTGTTCTAATTTTATGTTTTTAAAGAATAAAATGTCATTATGCAGTTAAAATAACAATCCAGTAATGAAATATTCAATTCAAACATTCAAAACAATCTTATTGATACCAATTGTATCTTTATTCATTGTTGCATGTAATTCTGATGGTCCCGAAATAGAACAACCTGAAAAGATTTATTATGACCAGGCTCAAAGAAGAATGAATTCAAATAATTTTACAGGTGCAATTGAGTCCCTAGAAGCTATTGAAAATAGATATCCTTTTGGTAAGTATGCTGAGCAGGCTCAGGTGGAGTTAATTTATGCTCATTTCATGAATATGGAGACTGAGGCAGCTCATACAGCTGCTGAAAAATTTATTAGGCTTCATCCAAGACATCCAAATATAGACTATGCATACTTTATGAAAGGCCTGTCTAGCTATACGAGGGATAGAGACCTATTAGTAAGGTTTTCAGATACTGATCTTTCAAATAGAGATATCTCTGGTGCAAAAGAATCTTTCGCTGAACTCACAGAATTCCTAACAAGATTTCCAGATAGTCAATACGTTCAGTATGCAAAACAAAGAAACGTTTACCTCAGAAATATGATTGCAAAAAATGAGCTAGCAGCTGCTGATTATTATTACTCAATTAATGCTTATGTTGGAGCTATCAGAAGAGCGAACTATGTTATCGAGAATATTCCTAACTCTTCAGAGAATTATAGAGCCTTAAAAATCCTGGAAAGTTGCTACGAGAGTCTTGGATATACAGAATTATTGGAAGACATTAGGGTGGTCATAAATATAAATTATCCTAATCAAGAAAATACTAATGCGCCAAGAGAACGAAGATGGTCTTGGAACTTTTTAGATAATTCAAAACCGCAAAATAATTAAGTGCTCTTAAAATTAATCCCGCTTTTTATTCCCTTAATAATTTACTTTTTAATACAAATTGCAAAGTTGTATATAAAATCAGCTTTTAATAATAAGGCGGCCAATACATCTGAAACAATGGTAAGTTGTTCAAAGTGCGGAACTTTTGTTCACGAATCTCTTGTTATTAATAAATTGAAAAAGAGTTACTGTTCAAAAGAATGTCTTAATTCTTAATTTTATTCATCCAAATAAACATTGCTGGTATATATAGCAAAGCAGTTAAAGTTGCGCCTATAACACCAACACTCATTCCCCATGCTAAAGGTCTGAAGAAGATGCTTGCAAATATCAATGGCACAAAACCACCTAAAGTTGTCAAAGAGGTTGTAATAATATGTCTGGTTGATCTTATTACAACTTCAATTAATTCTGCCTTTGTTATAGCAGCATTATGTGCTTTCTCTTTTAAATGAGAAAGAACGATTATTGAATCATTAATTGATAATCCAACTAGGCCAAGTGCCCCAATAGTTGCAATAAAACCATAATTTTGCTGTCCTATTTTTAAACCCAAAAAAGAAAGTCCAATTGAGAATATAGCAACAGATAATATTAATGCTGTTTGTCTGAATGAATTCAAAGCAAATACAAGACCAATTGTTATGAGCAAAATGTAAATTA
>NYSO01000021.1 GCA_002683015.1 Rhodobiaceae bacterium | reverse complement strand
TTCATCAAGAGAAAACAGATTTCTAAAATCTATTATAATCGGTTTATCCATAATATCGCTTATTTTTTTTAAATCCATATCTTTAAAATCAGACCATTCTGTAAGAATAACTAAACAATCTGAATTACTTGCAACTGAATAAATATCATTTTCCCAATTAGCATTTTCAAACTCTTTAATACCTACCTTGTTTGCTTGCGGATCATAGATGGAAATATTAAAACCTTTATCAATTAAATCAGGAATAATTGATAAACTAGGCGCCTCTCTCAAATCATCGGTATTGGCTTTATATGTTACACCAAGTACTCCAATATTTTTTTTATCTTTTGTTATAGAAATTATTTTTTTTGATAAATTCTCTTTTCTTTTCTCGTTTCCATCAATTACAGCTTTAAGTAAGTTTTGAGGTGCATTGTAATTTTCTCCAGACTCAACTAAGGCTCTAGCATCTTTTGGGAAACATGAGCCACCAAATCCAGGACCAGCATTTAAAAAATCAGGGCCTATCCTCTTATCTAAACCTATTCCAAGAGCAATATCCTCAACATCTGCTCCCACTTTTTCACAAAGGTCTGCTATTTCATTTATGAAAATTATTCTCATCGCTAACATTGAGTTACTAGCATATTTAATTAGTTCAGATGACCGCCTAGTTGTAAAAATTATTGGGAAATTATTGTCTACATGTTTTTTATATATTGAGTTTAAGGTTGATATTGAGTTTTTATTTTTCGTGCCCACAATTATTCTATCTGGGTTTTCAAAATCAAAAATCGCTGAGCCTTCTCTTAAAAATTCTGGGTTTGAAACAACATCAAAATCAATGGATGGATTTACTAAATTAATTATTTCTTCAACTTTATCGCATGTTCCCACTGGTACTGTTGATTTTAAAATCACAACAGTATTACTTTTTATGTTTTTTCCTATTGCTTCTGCGCATGCGAAAACTTGAGATAAATCTGCACCATCATTTTCAATATTTGTAGGTGTTCCAACAGCAATAAAAATAGCATCTGCATTTTTTATTGCTTGATCTATATTGCTTGAAAATGAAAGTAAATTATTTTCTACTTTCTCTTTAATTAAGTCTTCTAGCCCTGGTTCATAGATAGGTATTTTTCCACTTTCTAAATCTTGAATTTTTTTTTCATCTATATCCAGGCAAGTCACATTCTGATCAGCTCTTGCTAAACATGCTCCTGTGACAAGCCCTACATAACCAGATCCAATAATGCTTATTTTCATATTTTCACCCAATTAAGCAATTTTAAAGAAAAGTAAAATAATTATGACAAAAAATTCTTGATAATTAATTAAAAATATTAATTTTTTCTTCAACAACTTTTTCTAAATATGGGGATGGAGAAAAATCACTCCCATGCTCTTTTTCCATATCTTGAAGCCATGATAATATTTTTTCATATCCAATTAGATTGCCATAAAACATTGGCCCCCCCTCATAAATTGGCCAGCCATAACCATTTATCCAAATTATATCTATATCGCTTGCTCTTATAGCCATACCCTCATCAAGAATTTTAAATCCTTCATTTATCATTGGATATAAACATCTTTTAAGGATTTCATCTTTTTCTATTTCCCTTCTTTTGATCTGTTTATTATCTGCAAATTCCTGGATAATTTTTTCTACATCACTGTCAGGTAGCTTATTTCTATTCTCATCATAAATATAAAAGCCTTTTCCAGATTTTTGGCCAAATCTTTCATTTTCACATAATATATCTCTGATAGTTTCACTTCTTGATGTTTCTTTATCCCAGCCTATATCTAGTCCGGCTAAGTCTGACATTGCAAAAGGACCCATCGGAAAACCAAAGTCAAATAAAGCATCNTCTATTTCCCAAGGTAANGCACCNTCCAAGATAAGCTTGTTGGCTTCTCTTTGTCTTTGAGCTAGAATTCTATTCCCAACAAAGCCGGGGCAAACACCAACTAAAGCGGCANTCTTTCCAATAGTCTTTGCTAATCCCATAGATGTTGCAATGATTTGTTTAGAGGTCTTCTCACCCCTTACAATCTCTAGAAGCCTCATAACATTTGCAGGACTAAAAAAGTGAAGTCCAATTACACTNTCGGGTCTTTTAGTTGTTTCAGCAATTTCATTTATATTAAGAGCAGATGTATTTGTTGCAAGTATTGCACTGTCTTTAGCTATTAAATCTAGTTTTGAGAAAATTTCTTTCTTTAAATCCATATTNTCAAAAACAGCTTCAATAATCAGGTCTTTATCTGAGANAGAGTCAATGGAGATATTTCCATCAATGAATTGCATTCTTTTATCAACATCTTCAAGGNTAATTCGACCTTTTGCAGCNGTATTTTCATAGTTTTTTCTGATTATACCGATCCCTTTATCAAGTNGCTCTTGATTCTGCTCNATAATAGTNACTGGAATTCCAGCNTTTGCNAAATTCATTGCAATGCCTCCNCCCATTGTACCTGCACCAATNATACCTACCTTATTAATATCTAATAATTCTGTTTCTTTTGGAATATCAGGTATTTTAGCAACTTGTCTTTGNGCGAAGAAAAAATANCTTTGNGCNGCTGATTGATTACCGCTAATAAGCTTAATGAATAAATCTCTTTCAACTTTAATACCTTCATCAAAAGGTTTATTTACAGCTGCTTCAATACATTGAATATTATATTCTGGTGCTAAAAATCCTCTAGTTTTTCTCTCAATTGACTTTCTAAAGTTTTGAAAAAGTTCATCATTACCTCTGGCAGCTTTTACTTTTTCATCTATGTCTCTTACTTTTTTTAGCGGTCTGTTTTCTTCAATAATTTCTTTTGCAAAAGATATAGAGTCATTCAAAAGATCATCATTATTAGCTAATTTATCAATAAGACCATTTTGAAGACATTGTTCNGCTGGAAGATGTAGACCTGAAGTAACCATTTTCAGAGCTTGTTCTACTCCAACTAATCTAGGAAGCCTTTGTGTACCACCGGCACCAGGTAACAAACCAAGATTTACTTCAGGCAAACCACATTTTGCTGATTTAACTGCAATTCTATAATGACATGTTAACGCAACTTCTAGCCCACCACCTAAAGCTGTACCATGAATGGCAGCAATCACTGGTTTTGAAGAATTTTCCATTATATCTTGAACTTCAAATAAAGATGGTCCTTTTGGTTCTTTGCCAAATTCTGATATGTCAGCTCCAGCTATAAAAGTTCTTCCTTCACATATGATTACTATTGCTTGAACATCATTGTTTTCTATTGCTTTTTTAATACCAATATCTAAGCCTTCTCTTACATTTGCAGATAGGGCATTAACTGGAGGCGAGTTTAAAGTAAGAACTCCAACATTCTCAATTACATCCAATTTTGTCACATCATTGATAGCAGTCATATTTTTTCCTTTCACGTTAAGTAAATAAGTATATTCTACCTTAAATTTAAACGAAACTTAATTAAGGAGATTTTATTGTCTAATAATAAAACATCATCCAATGGTTCAGCAAAAGACTTAATAGAGAATATTCAGTCTAATTTTGAAAAACAAGGGTATATTTGTAATACTCATATTGCCACNGCAATATTTTTAAGCCAATCACTAGGAAAACCTATTTTAGTAGAAGGTCCTCCTGGAGTTGGCAAAACGGAGTTAGCAAAAGCAACAGCTGAGTGGATGGAAAAACCTCTTATAAGACTCCAATGTTATGAAGGGCTTGATGAGGCAAAAGCACTATATGAATGGAAGTATGGAAAGCAGTTGCTTTACACTCAGGTTCTAAAAGATAAATTGAATCAAATTGTTTCAAAATCGGATAGTCTTGAGTCATCAATTGAAAATTTGAATAATTTTGATGACATATTTTTTTCTGAAAAATTTTTAGAACCAAGACCACTTCTAAAAGCAATTGAAAGTGAAAATGGTTCAGTTTTATTAATTGATGAAATTGATAAATCAGATGATGAATTTGAAGCATTTCTTCTTGAAATATTGTCAGATTATCAAGTATCAATTCCAGAAATAGGTACTATAAAAGGAAAAGTTAAACCGATTGTNTTNTTAACATCAAACAATACTAGAGAAATAGGAGATGCTCTTAAAAGACGTTGTTTGCATTTATACATACCTTTTCCTGACCCTTTTTTAGAAGAGAANATCATTAGTTCGAGAGTTCCTGAAATTGATAAAAATTTAAAAAAACAATTAGTTAATTTTGTCCAAGGTTTAAGAAATTTAGATTTAAAGAAGCTTCCCTCTGTTTCCGAAACCATAGATTGGGCAAGGTCATTAGTATTGTTAAATGTAAAAACTCTTGAACCTAGTCTCGTAAGGGAAACTTTGAATATTTTGTTAAAATTTCAAACCGATATTGATGTATCCGATCCTGAAATAGATAATCTTATAGAGAAGTCAAAAAAATAGATGGTGGATTTTCTTAGAGATTTTATTCATATTCTTAGGTCATCTGATTTAAGAGTTTCAACATCTGAGAGCATAGATGCGATGAATGTAGTTTCTGAGATAGGTATTGAGGACAGGTCTCTATTAAAACACTCTTTATCATTTTCATTAGCAAAAACTTTAAGAGAGAAAGAAATATTTAATGAATGTTTTGATAATTTTTTTGAAGAAAATTATATGAATCTTANTGAAGATAAATTACCTCAAAAAAATAATGAAAAAGATTCTGAAATTANTGACCTTGNNGTANTAGATAAAAATGAAAATAGNCTCGAAGAACTNTANNATAACTCTGATAGAACTTCTTTGATGACAGCCATGGCGCTAGCCGCGAGAGAGGCAAATCTNCAGGATATTAGGCTTTTTACTCAAGTTGGAATGTTTACTCGTAAAATATTTGATGAGATGGGCCTTGAAAAATTAAATAATGATATTTTTCAAGCTTCAAGAGAAGGCAATANTAANCGAGAGGANGATTTGAAAAACATAAGAGAGAACCTTCGCTTAGAAATTAGAGAATATATAGAAAATCAAGTAAAGCTTAGAACTTCAAATACTGGAAAGCAATTAAGAGAAGATGCTTTATCGCAAATGCGTTTAACACAAGCAGATAAGTCCGACTATAAAATTATGTCAGGCATAATCAAAAAGATGGCAAGAAGATTAATATCTGTTCACTCAAGAAGAAAAAGAAAATCTCAAAGAGGATTACTCGATATTCGCTCAACGATAAGGGCCAATCAAGAGTATGATGGAATTTTATTTGAGACTGTATGGAAAAAAACAAAAGTTGATAGGCCAAAAATTGTNGCCCTTTGTGATGTATCAGGATCNGTGGCTAATGTTTCNAGATTTTTTTTAATGTTTCTTCATAGTCTTACAGAGATACTTCCTAATGTAAGAACGTTTGCATTTTCAAATAAAGCTGGAGAGGTCACAGATCTTTTCGAAAATAAAGATATAGAAGTTGCAGCAGCAGAAACACTATTATTAAATGGTGGAGGNTCTACAGATTATGGACAGGCTTTTGTGGATCTTGAGGGGTTATTAGAGAATAATATTGATAGGAAGACTACAGTCATAATCTTAGGCGATGCAAGATCTAATTATGGTGATCCACGATGTGATGTTTTGAAGACAATTCAAGAAAAGTCAAAAAGAATTCTATTTTTAAATCCNGAACCAAAATCTGTATGGGGNACTGGGGATTCTGAAATGTTAAGATTTGTTCCATATTGTTCAAAATCAAAAGTATGCAGTTCTTTGTTTGATCTTGAAAGAGTTGTTGATGATATGCTTNGATCCAGTATTTAAACTGGAAGATTTCTTTTACCAGTTAAGAAATGATCTACTGAACTTGCACATTGTCTACCTTCTCTTATAGCCCATACTACGAGAGATTGTCCTCTCCTCATATCACCTGCAGTAAAAATTTTACTTGAGGATGTTTTATAGTCTTCAGTATTAGCTTTTACATTTCCTCTTTCATCAAGCTCTGTTTTAGAGTGTTCAATTAAACCTTCATGTATTGGATGAACAAAGCCCATAGCTAATAAAATAAGATCTGCTTTTAAACTAAATTCGGTTTTTGGAATTGGTTTCATTTTTTCATCGACTTTCACGCAATTAATACAAGTAACCTTTCCATTTTCTCCTGAGACACTCTGGGTCATAACTGAGAAATCTCTTAGCGCTCCTTCGGACTGACTAGAAGATGTCCTTAATTTGAGAGGCCAATTTGGCCAAGTTAATGATTTATTTTCTTGTTCTGGTGGGATAGGCATAATTTCTAGTTGTGTAACTGACTCTGCACCTTGTCTAATAGATGTTCCAATACAGTCTGAGCCGGTATCACCACCGCCGATAACTATTACATTTTTATTTGTAGCAAGAATTTCTTTCGTTTTTGACGGAACTCCTTCATTCGATACTCTTTTATTTTGTTGGGGTAGGAATTCCATTGCAAAATGAACACCGTCCAGATCCCTTCCTTCAACAGGTAAATCTCTTGGATGTTCAGATCCACCAGATAAAACAATTGCATCATATTCATTTTCTAATTCATCAATTGAAATATCAACACCTACATTTATTCCATATTTAAAGATTGTGCCTTCACCTTCTAACTGATTAATACGCCTATCAATTATATGTTTTTCCATTTTAAAGTCAGGGATACCATATCTTAACAATCCGCCAGCTTTATTATTTTTTTCATAAACTGTTACCTCATGCCCAGCTCTTGTGAGCTGCTGCGCACAGGCTAGACCAGCTGGTCCAGCTCCAATAATTGAAACTTTTTTTCCTGATTTCTCTTTAGCTATTTTTGGTTTAATCCAACCTTCATCAAAACCTCTATCAATAATTGCACATTCAATTGTCTTAATTGAGACAGGCTCTTCATATAGGTTTAAAGTACATGCCGCTTCACAAGGGGCGGGACAAATTCTTCCAGTAAACTCTGGAAAGTTATTAGTTGAATGTAAATTTTCGAGTGCGTTTNTCCAATCATCNGAATAGACTAAGTCATTCCAATCGGGAATTTGATTATTAACAGGACATCCATNGTGGCAATAGGGTACACCACAATCCATACATCTCGCAGCCTGATTTATTGTTTCTTCTNTGGATAGAGGAATAACAAATTCTTTATAATTTGATATTCTTTCTGATACAGGTTTATACCCTCTATCAACTTTTTCTAAATCCATAAATCCTGTAGGTTTACCCATTTTTTATCCTTTTGCTGTACTTTTAGATTTATCCAAATTCGAATGCATTTCAATAAGCACTCTTTTATATTCGGTTGGCATTACTTTAATAAATTTAGGAAGNTAGCTTTCAAAATTATCTAAAATTCTNTTTGCTTTTGGACTATTAGTATAACGATAATGATTTTTGATTAGATGTTCTAATCTTTCTTTATCATGAAGCAAATAATTATCCGTTAATTTACCATCTTCAGTATTGCGAATTGTTTCAAGCTCAATCATTTCAGGATTATAAAGGCTTTTAAATTTATCATCTTCATCTAAAACATAAGCTATACCGCCAGACATTCCTGCACCGAAGTTTCTTCCAACTTTTCCTAATACAACTACAATTCCACCAGTCATGTATTCACAGCAATGATCTCCAGAACCTTCTACAACTGCGGTAGCCCCAGAATTTCTGACCGCAAATCTCTCTCCTGCAATACCATTAAAGTAACATTCACCTGTTATGCCTCCATAAAGAACAGTATTACCTACAATAATATTTTCCTCTGGAACAATTTTTGAATTACTTGGAGGGTAAATTGCTATTCGCCCACCAGATATTCCTTTGCCAACATAATCGTTTCCTTCACCCTCTAAATTAAGCGAAATACCTTTAGCAAGAAAAACTCCAAAACTCTGTCCAGCGGTTCCTTGTAATTTGATATTAATAGTATCATCTGCCAAACCTTTATGCCCGTGAATTTTGGCTATTGCTCCGGATAACATTGCGCCAACTGAACGATCAGTATTTTTAATTTCTGATTTTATTTGAACTGGTTGAAATTTATTAATTGCTTTCTCTGATTCTTTTATTAGTTTTCTGTCTAATATTTTATGAATGTCATGATCCTGTTTTTGACTTCTATATAAGGTATCGCCTTTCCAAGGGTCAGGTTTATGAAATAATTTTTTAAAATCCATTCCTTTTGTTTTCCAGTGTTTAACAGCTTCATCAGTATCTAAAAATTGTGCTTGCCCAATCATTTCATTAAATGTTTTAAAGCCCATTTTACTCATGTAAGATCTTGCTTCCTCAGCAACGAAAAAGAAAAAGTTAATAACATCCTCTGGTTGACCATTAAATAGTTTTCTTAATTCGGGATCTTGAGTTGCTATACCAACTGGACATGTATTTAAATGACATTTCCTCATCATTATACATCCAGTAGCTATGAGGGGTGCAGTAGAAAATCCAAACTCATCTGCGCCTAAAAGAGCAGCAATGACAACATCGCGGCCAGTTTTTAGACCCCCATCTGCTTGAACAGTAATTCTTGATCGTAAACCGTTAATAACCAGTGTTTGATGAGTTTCAGCTAAACCAAGCTCCCATGGACTTCCAGCATGCTTAATTGATGTAAGAGGACTTGCACCAGTGCCGCCTTCGAAACCAGAAATTGTAACATGATCGGCTTTAGCCTTTGATACTCCAGCCGCAACCGTTCCAACACCAACTTCGGAAACTAATTTCACTGAAATATCTGCGGATGGATTTGTATTTTTTAGGTCATAAATTAATTGAGCCAAATCCTCAATTGAATAGATATCATGATGAGGAGGAGGTGAGATTAAACCGACTCCAGGGGTTGAAAATCTCACATTTGCAATAGTCTGGTCAACTTTGTGGCCAGGAAGCTGTCCACCTTCACCAGGCTTGGCTCCTTGTGCCATCTTTATTTGAATCATATCTGAATTTGCTAAATACTCTGCTGTAACACCAAATCTTCCAGATGCAACTTGCTTGATTGAGGAGCGCATTGAGTCACCATTTTCTAATGATAAAAAGCGATCAGCTTCTTCTCCACCTTCACCTGTGTTAGAACGGCCACCAATTCTGTTCATGGCAATAGCAAGGGTTGTATGAGCTTCTCTGCTTATAGATCCAAATGACATTGCACCAGTTGCAAAGCGTTTTACAATCTCTTTGGCTTCTTCAACTTCTTCAATTGGTATTGATTTTTTTGAAAAATCCTCAGCATCTCTAATTTTAAATAACCCTCTCAAGGTCATTAGCTTCTCATTCTGAATATTCATTGAGTCGGCATATTTTTGATATGTCTGGGGATTATTAGAACGAGCTGCATGTTGAAGATCCCTAACGCTGTCACTTTCCCACGAATGTCTCTCACCTCTAAGGCGCACAGCATATTCCCCACCTACATCCAGTAAATTCTCTAAACCAGGAGTTTTTGAAAATGCCTCTGTATGTCTTGAGATTGTTTCTTCCTCAATTTCAGAAATACCAAGACCCTCAACTAAGCTAGAGGTTCCTGTAAAAAATTCATCAATAAATTTTGTTGATAAACCGATTGCATCAAATATTTGTGCACCGCAATATGATTGATAGGTACAAATGCCCATTTTAGACATAACTTTTTTGATACCCTTCCCAAGAGCTTTGATATAATTTTCAATAGCTTTTTCTTCATCATTTTCACCGGATAATTCTCTAACTACCTGGTGTGCAAGCCATGGATGGATTGCATCAGCACCATAGCCAGCTAAACAACAAAAATGATGAACTTCCCTAGCTTCTCCAGTTTCTATTACTAAGCCAGCAGAAGTTCTCAAACCTTTATTGATAAGATATTGATGAACTTTTGAAGTTATTAGAAGNGAAGGAATTGGGATCTTTTTTTCTGAAATAAATCTATCCGATAATATGATAATNGTTTTCCCANTGTTAATTTCTTTTTCAGCTTTTTCACAAATTTTATTNAGAACATCACTAATATNTTCCTTTTCGTGATCAAAAGTAATATCAATTGTAACTGATGACATAAAAGAATTATTATCTTCTGATAAACCTTTAAGTTTACTTGCATTTTNTTCATTTAAGATTGGTGTATCAATTTTTATAAATTTTGAAACTTTTTCTTGATTTAAATTTAAAACGTTTGGNCTTGGTCCAATATAATTATTTATAGACATAACCATTTCTTCTCTAATGGGATCNATTGGAGGATTTGTAACTTGAGCAAACTTTTGTTTAAAGTATGTAAAAAGGTGTTTATTTTTTAGAGATAGAGGTGCTATTGGAGTATCAGTTCCCATAGAACCAGTAGCCTCCATTCCATTAATAATCATTGGATTAATTAGGAATTTTTCATCTTCTTGAGTGTACCCAAAAGCTTTTTGTAAATCTTTTATAGAAAATTCGATATTTGGTTCTTCATACGAATTGGGGATTTCATCAATTTCTAATTGATTTAGATCTAAAAGTTTTTTCCAAGGTCTTTTGCTAGCCACAGAATCTTTAATTTGCTGATCCTCAACCATTACGCCTTTTTCTAGATCAATAAGTAACATTTTACCAGGCTCTAATCTCCATTTTGATTTAACTTTGGACTCATCAACTGGAATTAAACCCATTTCAGAGGCAAATATTACTTTGTCATCTTCAGTTATTAAATATCTTGCGGGCCTTAAACCGTTCCTATCAAGCAATGCCCCAATTTGTTTACCATCTGTAAATGCAATATTTGCCGGACCATCCCAAGGCTCCATAATTGGCGCATGATATTGATAAAAACTTTTAAGATTTGTATCCATTATTTCATTATTTTGCCAAGCCTCTGGAACCATAATCAACATTGCTTCGGCAATGGAATAACCGCCTTGAACTAATAGTTCTAGAGCATTATCAAATGATGCGGTATCGGATTGGCCCTCTTCAATAATTGGCCATATCTTATTAAGATCTTTTTCTGAAAACGCAGGAGATGCTAGATTTTTTTGACGAGCATTCATCCAATTAATATTACCTCTGACAGTATTTATTTCTCCATTATGGCAAAGCATTCTGAAGGGTTGTGATAAGCTCCAAGTGGGAAATGTGTTTGTAGAAAATCTCTGGTGGATTAAGGCAAATGAAGATTCTATATCTTTATCAGTTAGGTCCTCATAAAAGCCTAATTTTTCGCCAAGCCCTCCGACTTGATCAGCTAAAACCATGCCCTTATATAAAATTGTTCTGGATGAAAATGAAGGTATATAGAATCCTTCTTTAATTTCATCTGATATTTCTAAAACAGCCTTTTCAATGCAGCGTCTTAGGATGTAGAGTTTTCTCTCAAAATCATCTTGAGTTTCCTGACTATCTGGTCTTTCTAAAAATAATTGATAAACAATTGGTGTTGAAGGTAAGACAGACCAGCCTAATTCTTTTTTGTATGTTGGGCACAGCCTCCAACCTAAAATTTTCACACCTTCTTTTGCGCAAATATCTTCAACTATTTTTTTAATTTTTCTTTCATCATTTTTATTGTCAGGTATGAACATAACACCGACTGCATAGTTACCTGGATTGGGTAAAGAAAAATTCTGTTTAACCTTTTTCGCTAAAAATTTATGAGGAATTTGTATTAATAATCCAGATCCATCCCCAGCTTTTGGGTCAGCACCAACTGCCCCTCTATGTTCAAGATTACAAAGCATTGCAAGACCTTTTTCAACGATATCAAATGAAGGTCTATTTTTTATGTCAAGGACAAGACCAACACCGCAAGCATCATGCTAGTTTGCAGGATTATAAAGACCCTGAGCTTTCGGTAATCCTGCTATTTTAAATTTTGTTTTTTTAGACATAAAATTATTCGCCGTTGCCTGCTTTTATTTAAATAAAAATGTTAATTATTATTATTTTGATAAAGAAATTAAATTTCTAAGATGTACGTATATACATAAAACTTTTGAACAATGCAACCTAGTGTTGTAATAATACAACATTTGATAATCATTCTCAACTTAACTTATTGAATTTATTAAAGCAAATTAATTTATTAATAATTTTTTATCTTTAAAAAAAATGATTTATATTTAATTAATATTGTAAAATTCTTAACAAAAGGGGCAAA
>NYSO01000020.1 GCA_002683015.1 Rhodobiaceae bacterium | reverse complement strand
GACTCAGGTGATTTTATTATATTTAAAGGTTTTCTTAGAAATCTTTTAATGCATGGTGCAGTTGGAACGGCTTTAGGGGGAGTTTCCACAACAGTTGGTGAACCTCAGAATCTTTTGATAGCTAGTGTAGCAGATTGGTCATTTGTTGAATTCTTTTTAAAGATGCTGCCTATCTCTCTCCCAGTATTTATTTGTGGTTTATTAACTTGTTATTTAATTGAGAGATTTTCATTGTTTTCATACGGCATTCAATTACCAGATCATATAAGGCAGATTCTCTCTGACTTTGATAAAAGTGAGTCTTCAAAAAGAACTCAAGCTCAAAATATGAAAATTTTAACGCAAGCTTTAGTTGCAGTTATTTTAGTTTTCTCTCTTGCTTTTGGTCTAGCTGCAGTAGGTTTAATTGGTTTGATGATAATTGTTCTCTTAACAGCTTTTAATGGTGTAATAGAGGAGCACCAATTAGGTAAAGCTTTCGAGGAAGCATTACCTTTTACAGCTCTATTAGTTGTTTTCTTTGCAATTGTTGCAGTAATTCATGATCAGCATTTATTCTCTTTTGTAATAACTTATGTTTTGAGTCTCAAGCAAGAGACACAGATACCAATGTTTTTTATGGTCAATGGAATATTATCAATGATAAGTGACAATGTTTTTGTCGCAACAATTTATATAAGTGAGGTTAAAGCCGCATTAGATAGTGGCGCTATTGGCAGAGAGCAGTTTGATTTACTGGCTATTGCAATTAATAGTGGAACAAATCTTCCTAGCGTAGCAACACCAAATGGGCAAGCAGCATTCTTATTCTTGCTAACATCATCTGTTGCACCTTTACTAGGTCTTTCTTATATGAGGATGGTTTTAATGGCTCTTCCTTACACAGTTGTTCTATCTGTTATAGGTGTTTTATCTGTTATATTTATTCTTCCATTATTTTAGACCTGATTTTACAAGTATGATTAGTTGCGATTTATAAAATAGATCTTAAAAGAATTTTTAGTGGTTAAAGTGTCTGATCCCAGTAAACAACATCGCAAGGTTGGCATTGTTTGCTGCTTCTATAACTTCATCATCTCTAATTGATCCACCAGGTTGAATTATGGCTGTAACACCCGCATCTGCCGCCGCCATAAGTCCATCAGCAAAAGGAAAAAATGCATCTGAGGCAACAACTGAATTAACAGCCAATGGTTCTTTTAAATTTATCATCTTTGCTGCATCATCAGATTTTCGAGCAGCTATTCTTGAAGAATCAAGCCTGTTCATTTGCCCAGCGCCAATTCCTACAGTTGATCCATTTTTTGCATAAACAATTGCATTTGATTTAACATGCTTAGCAACTTTAAAAGCAAACAATAAGTCATCTAGCTCTTGTTCCGAGGGTTGTCGTTTAGTAACTACTTTTAAATTTTCTTTATCAATTATAATATTGTCTTTTGTTTGTGCNAGAAANCCACCTGCAACAGACTTTATCATTACACCAGATTTTTNTGGATTNGCTAATCCACCTGTNATTAAAACNCTAAGATTTTTCTTACTAGANANAATATTTTTTGCNTNATCGCTTATTGATGGAGCGATNATTACTTCTGTAAATATTTCAGAAATTTCCTTTGCTGTTTCACCATCTAATTNNTNNTTNAATGCAATNATNCCTCCAAANGCNGATACNGAGTCGCATCTCAATGCNTTTTNNTATGCTGAATTTAAGTTATCNCCTNTAGCNACNCCNCATGGATTNGCATGTTTGATTATNGCAACTGCAGNTTTTAANTTNGGATCAAANTCTGAAACTAATTCAAATGCTGCATTAGTATCATTAATGTTATTATAGCTNAGNTCNTTTCCTTGAATTTGATTGGCTGTTATTAANCCACAAACATTTGATCCGTCGTTATAGAATNTTGCTTTTTGATGNGGNTTTTCTCCATATCTAAGNTTTTGNTGTTCAATNCCTCCAATAGACTTATATTTANNNAATGGNATATCTANNTCATTTGATANCCANTTTGATATCGTTGAGTCATAAGCNGCNGTNCTTGCAAATGCCTTAAGAGCCAATCTTTTTAAAGTTTCTTTTGTTAATGATAAATCATTGTTCTCTATNTNATTAATGATTTCATCATAATCATCTGGATCAACAATAACGCCTACACTTTCGTGATTTTTAGCCGCNGCTCTTATCATAGCAGGGCCTCCTATATCTATATTTTCAATACAAGTTTCATAATCAGATTTATTTTTAATCGTATTTTCAAAGGGGTATAAGTTAACAACCAANAAATCAATATTTTCAATTTTTTGCTCATTAATTGTCTTCTGGTGTTCTTTATTGTTTCGTATATTTAAAAGTCCGCCATGTATTTTTGGATGTAAGGTTTTAACTCTACCATCTAATATCTCTGGAAAGCTTGTGACTGATGATACATCTTTAACGTCAATATTAGCGCTTTTGAGTTCAGAAAATGTTCCGCCCGTTGATATAATTTCAATCCCAGCATTATTAAGNGCGCTTGCAAATTTAACTATTCCTTTTTTATCAGAAACTGAGATAAGTGCCCTTCTTATAGCTGTCATTTATAAGCCCCTTAAGGTTTTAATGTTTTTTTCATACATATCCGGCCCGCCGCTAAATGTTGCTGTACCCGCAACTAAGACATTAGCACCTGCATCAATTACTTTTGGGGCAGTTTCAAAATTAATTCCACCATCAACCTCCAGGTCTATGTCTTTTCCTGTTTCATTAATCATTTCCCTTATCTTTTTTATTTTAATAAGCTGGTCNTCCATAAANCTTTGTCCTCCGAAACCTGGAACTACTGTCATAACCAAAATTAAATCTAAATCCATAATTAGATCTTTAAGAACATTTTCATTTGTTGATGGATTTAANGAAAGACCACTTTTACATCCTAAGTTTTTAATTTTTTTAATCGTTTCTTTTGGATTATTTTCAGCCTCAGGGTGGAAGGTAATTATATCTGACCCAGCATTTGCAAAACTCTCAAGNAGAGGNTCAACTGGTTTAATCATCAAATGAACATCAAAAATTTTTGATGACGATTTTCTTATATCTTTTATGACTTCGGGNCCAATTGTTAGATTAGGTACATAGTGGCCATCCATNACATCTACATGGATATAATCTGCACCTGCATTTGTNATTGCTTCAATTTCTTTCCCAAGGCAAGAAAAGTCAGCTGATAAAATTGAAGGAGAAATTTTTATTTCATTGGTCATTTAGATTCATTAACAGAGCTTTTATTCTGAAGCAAGTTCTCAAGCAATTTTCTTTATCCTTGCAATAAAAAAGCCATCATTTCCTCCGTTAAAATCAANGCTATTTGGAAAGATTCTTAACCACTTATTTTTGTCTAATATNTNTAATTTNTTATCAATCTCNTGGGTATNTATTTTATCCAATACTGAGTCTTTTTTTCTTTNTAAAAAACTTTCAATTTGATATTCACCTTCCTCTTTTTCCAGAGAACACGTACAATAAATCAATATACCATTTTCTTTTANNAGCNCCCAAGAAGCATCAAGTAGATCTGATTGAAGTTTTGCTAGAGAAAATATGTCTGANTCTTTTTTTTGATGAATTATTTCAGGATTTTTTCTTAGTGTCCCTGTTGATGAACATGGGGCATCTAAGATAATCTTTGNCCAACTTTTTTCGGTAGAAAACTTTTTAATGTTCTCATTTTTAATATTGGATTTNTAATTGAGTCTTTTTAGATTTTGTTCCATTCTCAANATTCTTTTTTTATTATCATCTATCGAAGTAACCTTTGCTCCCAGAGAAATTAATTGTGCAGTTTTTCCTCCTGGAGCTGCACATAAATCGAGGACTTCATCCTCAGGTTTAATGTTTAATAAAGTTACAGGAATTTGTGAGGAATAGTCTTGTACCCACCACTCACCCTCTTCATATCCTTCTAATTGTGATATTAATCCTGGCCCATAGAGTCTTATCGAGTTATCCGTTATTTTTTTACCATTTAATTTTTTGGCCCATTGGTCTGTATTATTTTTTACATAAATATCTATAGGTGGATTTAAAAAAAGATGTGCACTAATAATCTCGTTATAATTTTTAGCCCAATCTCTCCTCCATTTATTTAATAACCAATAGGGAACCTTATCACTTTCATTTAAATATTTTTCTGCTTTCTCTTTGTTTCTTAATATCTCCCTACTTACACCGTTGATAAGGCCTTTCCAATTTTTTCCACATAACTCTACCGAAGTATTAACAACAGCATGATCTGGCGTTTTTAAAAAAAAACTTTGGGCTATGCTAATTCTTAAAATCATTAAAACTTTTAAAGGTGTCTTATCTATTGGTTTTGATAAGAATTTAGTTAATAGATAATCAATAGACGTTAAATTTCTGAGTGTCGTTGAAACAAGAAGCCTACAGAAAGATTTATCTTCATTTGCGAGCTTGGAAAAATGTGAACTTTTTTTTGTTGAAATTTCATATGCACTATCTAAAGGTTTTTTATTATTTAAGATCTCTATTAAAATCTCTACAGCTTTTTTCCTAGTATAGGCCCCACCATTATTTATATTATCTTTTTTTACTTTTTTCATAATCAAGCTTTTATTTTCTATCATTGTTAGGCTATATATATCGGTATGTCCAAAAACTTAGATAATAATAAAGAAAAACAAAAAGCCAATGCTCAAAAAGCTCTTGCAGAGGCGGCTGAAAGAAAAAAGAAAATTGAAAAATCAAAGATGCCCAAAGAACTAGATGGACGTGATGGACCTGAGCCAACTAGGTTTAATGATTGGGAGAAAGACGGAATAACCTACGATTTTTAATTGAATTTACTATATTAAGTGTTTGAATTTAAAAATTTCTGTCTTTTGNAATAAATCTGCTTTTTTATAAGGATCATTTTTTGACCATGACTCTGCAGCTTCCTTACTATCAACGTCTATAACAATTAAACTTCCGATCATAGTATCTTCCTCTGAAAGAAACGGCCCTGCAAATTTCACCACGTTAGTTTCCCTGACATAATTTAAATGTGCTTCTCTATTTAGCATCCTTGTTTCAATGGAGTTTTNTCTGTCTATACAAATCAAACAATAAAGCATTATTTTTCTCTCCTAATGGGCCGCGATAAAAGATCATCAATTATTTCGCCAAGCGATCTATTTCTCTCGATTAAATCATTAACGGCATTTGTTATAGGCATTTCAATACCANGTTTTTTTGATAATTTATCTATTGCTTTTGCNGAATACATTCCTTCCGCAACAGATGATAAGTTATCAGTTGCTTCATGCGCATTAAGTCCTTGTCCAAGCTTCATTCCTAAAGAAAAATTTCGAGAAGTTTCAGAATTACATGTTAATATTAAATCACCCATTCCAGATAATCCGGCCAATGTCTCCTCTTGTCCTCCAAGCGCAACAGCTAAGCGATTAATTTCAGAGTAACCTCTTGCTATGGTTGCCGCACGAGCACTGTCACCAAGGTTTTGTCCNTCCACAACCCCAGCGGCTATTGCAATAACATTTTTAGTAGCACCACCAATCTGAGCACCTATAACATCTTCGCTTAAGTACGGTCTGAATGTTGCAAGGTTTATGCTATCAGCAATACTTTTACCTATAGCTGGATTTTTACAGGCCAAAGTGACAGCGGTNGGTTTATTATTAACTACATCAATTGCGAAGCTTGGACCAGAAAGAACAGCTAGAGGATTATTTGGTATAATAGACTCTGCTATTTCGCTCATTAGACTTAATGTTTTTGTTTCTATTCCTTTNGAACATAAAACAATTGGTACTTCTTCAATTAAACTGCCCTTTAAATCATCCAGTATAGACCTCATGAATTGTGCAGGAGTCACCATTAAAANTAAATCACAATCCAGAACGTCATTCAGATCATTTTGTGCAATTATAAGTTTAGAAAGCTTAATATTTGGTAAATAAAGATCATTTGTATTTGATGTATTTATGCTTTTTACAACATCAGCCTCTCTAGCCCATAAATTTACCTGATTTCCTTGACGACTAATCACTTCAGCTAAAGCCGTTCCCCATGCACCGGCACCAATAACAGAGATCCTTTTGTAATGATGATAATTTTCTTTATTAACCATTTAAAACCTCATGAATTTTCATTTCCTCTAGCGACCATCTTGCTCTTGCTGGAGTATCTAATTCATCACTTTGACCTCTCAGTAATCTTAANCCTCCTACCCAAGCTATCATTGCAGCATTGTCTGTGCAAAATTTCATTGGTGGGGCAATAAATGCCATTTTATACTTTTGAGCAAGCAATGTTAAGTCGTCTCTAATAGCTTTATTTGAGGCAACGCCCCCAGAAGCNACAAAATATTTAATCTCTGAGTAATTATTTTGAGCTAACATTTTATTAATAGCCNTTTCNGATTTAATTTTAATGCAATCTATTATCGCTTGTTGATAGGATGCGGCTAAATCAGAGATTGTTTTTTCATCAATGGGTTCAATATTTTTTGCCTCTCTGATTAAGGAGGTCTTTAGACCAGAAAAAGAAAAATTACAGTCATTAGAGTTTTGNAGTGGTCTTGGAAATTTATATTTTTTATTATTACCCTTTTTTGCTATTTTTTCTAACGCTGGACCACCAGGATATCCGATATCTAAAAATTTAGCTGCNTTATCAAAGGCTTCTCCTGCAGCGTCGTCAATTGTTGTTCCAATTTGGATATATTGACCTATGTCTTTAACCATAATTAATTGAGTATGACCTCCAGACACNAGTAATAAAATATATGGAGGATAAATATCATTTGTTAATATAGGTGTAAGAGCATGTCCTTCCAAATGATTAACGCCTATCAAAGGAATATCTAAACCCACTGCTATTCCTTTTGCAGTGGTTAACCCTACAATTAGACCACCTATTAGTCCCGGNCCTGATGTTGCTGCAACTCCATCAATATCTTGAATTTTTAAGGTAGCTTCATTAAGTGCCTGATCGATTAGAGGNCTTAAACTTTCTACATGTGATCTGGAGGCTATTTCAGGAACTACACCGCCGAAAGGAGAATGCTGNTCTATTTGACTAAAAACAATATTTGATAAAATTTTACCTTTATCTGAACTGCTTACCTCAACAATAGATACAGCTGTTTCATCACAGCTACTTTCAATACCAAGTATCTTTACTTTTTCTTTTTTCATCGGCCTCAAATTTTTATTCTTTATAAATAAGCCATCATAGACTAAAAGTGTGCTTAAGTGATCTTTTAATATGTTTATGTAAGAATGTTAATCTTTTGTAAGTTTAAAGTTTTTAAGTTCAATAAGCAGACTTAAAATAATAACTAGAAAGCAACCAATATGAAAAAATTTTTAATATTATTTTTTACTATTTCCTTTTTTCCAATTTTTGCTAATGCAGAGGTTGCATCGGTTATTACAAGCCATGCAAAAATCGATCTACTAATCGAGAAAAATGAAGTAACAACGAATGAGGATTTTGTTGTAGGAATAAAATTTGACATTGAGCCTGGTTGGCATATTTATTGGAAGAACCCAGGAGACTCAGGCCTTCCAGCAGAGGTTGAATGGAAAAATAATGACTCAATAGAGTTTAAAAATTTCTTGTGGCCCTCACCTCAGAAAACTCCTGAAGATCCTTTAATGACTTATGGTTATTATAATGAGGTAGTCTTACCAGCAATTTTCTCAGTCGATAGTGAATATATAGAAAATGGTTTATCTGTTCTCGAAATAGATTTTTTGATTTGTGAAAAAATTTGCATACCCGAAAAAGCTGTCATTGATTTTGATTTAAATAATTACACTAGGGAAGACATTCAGTTTTCAAGAGAAGTTTTATCTTCTTGGTATAATCAACTACCTACTAATCTTGATAGTGAATTAATAATTGAGGCCTCTAATAACTATTTTTCCATAGAATGGGCAGATGAAAATAATGATATATCGCAGGCTTATTTTTATCCCGAAAATAATGGATTAATAAAATACTCAGCAAAACAAGATTTATATAAATTAGATAATTCTATAAAACTGATTGTTGAGCGCCCAGCTAAATATTCTAATAATAATCTAAATGTATCAGGGGTTCTTGAGATTCAATCTGGTGATACCAAGAAAACCTTCAAAATTGACAAACCAATTAATTATAAGGAAAAAATAGAGATACCAGAAACATCTAACCTATCATTTTTGTTTGCTATAATTCTCGCTTTTTTTGGGGGAATTATTCTAAATATTATGCCATGTGTTTTTCCTGTCATAGCTCTTAAAGTAATGTCTTTCGTAAANGAGTCCTCTGAAANNGGTGCTTGGCGTCATGGTTTAGTCTTTGGGCTTGGTGTGGANCTAAGTATGCTTGCTCTTTTGTCTTTNACTTTTATTTTTAGGAATCTTGGTCAAGCTGTTGGCTGGGGNTGGCAACTNCAATCAAGNGTTGTATCAACTCTTCTATCTNTATTATTTTTTAGTATAGCCTTCATTCTTCTTTTCAAAGTCGAAATAGGCACTTCTTTTAGTCGACTTGGAAATTTAGGCTCAAAAAGTACAGGGTATTTAAATTCTTTATTACTTGGATGTCTTACCGTNATTGTTGCAACTCCTTGCACCGGGCCTTTTATGGGAGCGGCAATAGGATGGGGACTTTCACAACCATTTTATATATCTTCATTTATATTTTTATCNCTNGGTCTTGGCGTAGCTTTTCCAACCATGTTTTTATCATTAATACCCTCTAGTTTAANTATATTACCNAAACCCGGTGAATGGATGGTTAAGGTAGGGCAAATAATGTCAATTCCAATGCTCTTAACGGCTCTTTGGNTNGCTTGGGTAGTCCACAGACAAGCAGGTTTTATTGGCTTGAGAGATTTATTAATAGGACTTTTCTTAATTATTATTTCACTGACAATTTATAAAATAAATCATGCCAGAGTGGTTAATAAATTATTATCTTTATCGACTGCAATTTTGAGTATTTTATATATTGTATCATCATATGATGATCAAAGGTTGTCTTCGCCGAAGGAATTGGTAATTGGCGAGACTTGGGAAACAGTAAAGGTTAATCAATATAGATTAGAAGGAAAAAATGTATTGGTAAATTTTACTGCTGACTGGTGTTTAACATGTAAGGTAAATGAAGCAGTTGTATTTAATTCAAAGTCTTTCAAAGAATCTGTTTCAAAAGGTAATATTATCTATTTAGTTGCTGATTGGACAAATTATGATCCAAAAATAACTGAAGAGCTTGAAAAATATAAGCGTGGAGGCGTACCTTTATATTTATATTGGAAAAAAGACTCAAAAAAGCCAAAGATTCTTCCAGCAATTCTTTCTAAGCAAATTTTTAATGAATATACAAGATAGTTCTAGTCATTTTAAATTAGATGGATAAGATAAATTTTTAAAATTGTAATTATTTGTAGGGGATATAATGACCGGACGAGTTGAAGGAAAAATGGCTTTCGTTACAGGTGCCGCACAAGGTATTGGTGAAGCAATAGCTTTTATGCTGGCAAAGGAGGGCGCTAAAGTTGTTGTTGCAGATATTAATGAAAGTGGAATTAATGATGTAGCTAAAAAAATTAATAATGAATATCCGGGAACCGCATTTTCAGTTCCCCTGGATGTTTCATCTGAAGCTCAGTGGCAGGAAGCTCTAAAGCAAGCTGAGGACTCAATGGGCGGATTAAATATTTTGATTAATAATGCTGGTATAGGAGGGGGCTCGACGGTTGAAGATACCGATTATGAGACTTTCCAAAATATTATGAAAATCGATACTGATAGTGTTTTCTTAGGTTGTAAATATGCTATTCCAATTATGAAAAATTATTCACCAGGTTCGATAGTAAATACTTCCTCTATTTCAGGATTAATAGCAGGGCATAATATGGTTTCATATAATACTGCTAAAGCTGGTGTGTGGATGATGTCTAAATCAGTTGCTCTTCATTGTGCTAGGCAGGGTTATCAAATTAGATGCAATTCAATACATCCCACATTTATTAATACCCCAATTTTAGATGGATGGTTATCAGGTGGGCGAGGCAATAAACCACCTCTCGAACGTGATGAGTTATTAAAAAAGCTCTCTATGCAAATACCTCTTGGTGTTGTTGGAGATACTGATGATGTTGCTTATGCAGTTCTTTATTTAGCAAGTGATGAGTCTAAATTTGTAACTGGTGCAGAATTAAAAATCGATGGTGGAATAAGTGCAATGTAAAGGAATGCCTATGAAATCAGTTATATATATAATTTTATTTTTTAATATCGTATTTGCTTCAATTATTTCCTCTGCTGAGGATTTAGTGTCCGGAATAAATCCTAATGAGTTTAATTATTTAGTTAGACCCCAAGACAGCCTTTATGATCACGTTAACAGCGAGTGGTTAAATAANACTCCTATTCCNGATGACCAAGTTGGATGGGGATCATATATGACCTTAAGAGAGGAGTCTTACTCTAATCAAGATATGTTAATTAAAAAAATTATCGAAAGAATAGAAAAAAATAATTCATTTATTTCTGATGAAGAGTTAAAAATTGCTAATTTATATAAGAGTTTCATTGATAGGGATAAAGTTAACAAACTGGGTTACGAACCAATATTGCCTGAGTTGGAAGTAATTTCTGAAATATCGGATGTTACAGATTTATGGAAGTATTTTTCAAGGTCCATTAAGTCTGGTTCATCTATACCGTTAAGAATATTTATTTACGATGACTTAAAAGATCCCCTTAATTATACAATTTATTTTGATCAAAGTGGTCTTGGACTTCCAGACAGAGATTATTATTTGGAAGAAAATTATACGGAGATTCGTAACGCATATATTTCTCATATAGAAAATTTATTNAAGCTAGCTTCTATAAAAAATCCTAGGCAAAAAGCTTTAAGTGCTTTTGAAATAGAGAATGAATTAGCAAAAGTGCAGNTATCCAGACTAGAAATGCGTGACCCAGANAGGATTTATAATCCTTATAAAAAGGATCAGTTATATGATTTAGGTGGTAATTACTGGAATGAATGGTTAGGTGAGCTTGGATTAGAAAATCAAAATAAGTTTATCGTTGAATCTCCAGAATATATTACTGCATTAACTAACATCATGAATGAAACTCCTATTGATAAATGGAAGGACTACTTAATAGTACGTTTAGTGAAAGGAGCTGCGGGATCGCTATCGGATGATTTTATTANGGAGTCATTTGAATTTTCGAAGATTTTAACTGGTAGAGAAAAATTACCTGATCTATGGAAGAGAGCAGTAGGCCTTGTAAATGGTATTATGGGGGATGCATTGGGAAAAATTTATGTAAGTGAATTTTTTCCTCCTGAGTATAAAGATAAGATGGAAATTCTTGTAGATAATTTATTAGAGTCTTACAGGATTGGGATACAAGAATTAGAATGGATGTCCGATGAGACCAAGAAAAGAGCTCTCGAAAAACTTTCTAAAATGAGAGTAAAAATTGGATACCCCGAGGTTTGGGATGATTATGAAGGCTTAGAGATTAANCCAGATGATCTTTATGGTAATTTAAATAAGTCTGCTATTTTTGGTTATAAAAAAGCTTTAGAAAGATTGAATGGTCCNGTTGATAGACGAGAATGGTCTATGTCCCCACAAACTGTGAATGCTTATTTTAGCCCAACCAAAAATGAAATTGTTTTTCCGGCAGCTTATTTGCAACCACCAAATTTTAATCCTAAGGCTGACGATGCGGTAAATTATGGTGCTATAGGTGTTACAATTGGGCATGAAATAAGTCATGCATTTGATGATAAAGGCTCCCAATTTGATGGTGACGGTAATTTAAGAAATTGGTGGACTAAAGAGGATAGAGATAATTTTGATAAAAGGACAGGTCTATTAGCAAATCAATATTCTCAATATGAAGTATTGCCTGGTAGAAAATTAAATGGCGAACTTACTCTTGGAGAAAATATTGCTGATTTGGGAGGTGCAAAGGCTGCTTTTAGGGCTTATAAAATTTCTTTAAAGGGAGAACCTTCGCCNATTATTGATAATTATACAGGTGAACAAAGATTTTTTATAGGAACAGCTCAGTCAGATAGAGTTAAATTTAGAGATGAGATTTACGAGATGAGAGTTGCCACAAGTGTTCACTCGCCCTCAAGGTTTAGAGTGGATGGTGTTATAATTAATATGAAGGAGTTTCATAAAGCATTTTCTACGGAGAAAGGAGATAAGCTCTATAAGTCTGATAATGATATTATCCTAATTTGGTAGTTGGTGGCTTCTATATTTAGAGTTTGAATTTGTATATTGAAAACATGCCCGACAAATAGTAAACATTTATAATGAATTCAATATTTCTTTTAATTGATGCTATTTTAGATCTCTATTCGTGGGTAATTATTATCGCAGTTATCTTAAGCTGGTTATCATCATTGAATATTATNAATAATTCAAATCAAATAGTAAGNATGTTTCANGAAACCGCATGGAGGTTAACTGATCCAGTTTTCAGAAAGATTAGATCTTTTTTACCCAATTTAGGTGGATTAGATATTTCACCNATAATNGCACTTTTGATAATCTATTTTTTAAGATCTCTGCTGAGAGAGTATTGGCCTATGGTGTAATAGTATATGGCAACTTCTATAATAGATGGAAAGGANTATGCCTCTCGTCTTAGGGGTAAATTGAAGATTGCCGTAAATGATTTAAAAGAAAAGCATAAGATAGTGCCTGGTTTGGCTGTTGTGTTAGTTGGTAATGATCCAGCCAGTGAAATATATGTTAGAAATAAAGGTATACAAACAAAAGAAGCTGGAATGAATTCTTTTGAGTATCGTTTACCAGAAAATACNTCAGAAGATGATCTTCTAGCAAAAGTTGAAGAACTAAACACTGATAAATCTGTTAATGGTATTTTAGTTCAGTTTCCTGTTCCAAAGCATATGGAACAGCAAAAGATAATTGAAAGAATACTTCCTTCAAAAGATGTTGATGGTCTTCATCCTGTAAATTCTGGTTATTTAGCTAGTGGTTTAAAGGGCTTGGTTCCATGCACTCCACAAGGTGCATCTTTATTAATTAAGGATTCATTGCCATCCCTATCTGGGTTGCATGCCGTAATTGTCGGTAGATCTAATTTGGTAGGTAAACCAATCGCCCAATTATTATTAAAAGAAAATTGTACTGTAACAATCTGCCACTCTCGAACAAAAAATTTACAAGAAACTTGTCTTTCAGCTGATATTCTAGTTGCGGCTGTAGGTATACCCGAATTGGTTAAAGGTGATTGGGTCAAGGATGGTGCTGTTGTTATTGACGTAGGTATAAATAGACTACCAGCGCCTGAAAAGGGAGAGGGCAAAACCAAGCTGGTTGGCGATGTAGATTTTGAGGGAGCTAAAAATAGAGCTTCTTCTATTACGCCAGTTCCTGGTGGAGTCGGCCCAATGACTATTGCATGCCTTCTATTAAATACATTGGCAGCCACTTGTACTCAAAATAATATCGATTTTTCTGAGTTTAAACTTTAGTCTTTCTTGGAAAGCCTTAACCTTAAGGCATTAATTTTAATAAATCCTTCAGCATCAGTTTGATCATAAACACTATCTTCTTCAAAAGTTACATGCTCAAGAGAGTAAAGTGATTGTTCGGAAGATCTACCAACCACGACAGCGCTCCCTTTGTATATTTTAATTCTTACTTCACCCGATACATTTTTTTGACTTTCATCAATTAGTTTTTGTAGCATTATTCTCTCTGAGGAGAACCAATAGCCATTATAAATTAATTCAGCATATTTTGGCATTAGCTCATCTTTGAGATGACACGCTTCTCTATCAAGGGTTATCTGTTCGATACCTCTGTGCGCTTCAAGCAAAATTGTCCCACCCGGAGTTTCATATATTCCTCTTGACTTCATTCCTACACTTCTGTTTTCAACGAAATCCAATCTACCAACACCATTTTCTCCACCAATTCTATTTAGCTCTGTAAGAATTTCAGCCGGTGAAAGTTTATTTCCATTGATTGAAATTGGATCACCTTCAAAGAAACCTATTTCAATATATGTTGGTTCATCAGGTGCTTTCTCAGGGGAAACAGTTCTTTGATAAACATCCTCTGGACATTCTACAGATGGATCTTCAAGTAATTTTCCTTCTGATGAAGTATGAAGAAGGTTTGCATCAACAGAAAAAGGGGCTTCCCCTCTTTTATCTTTTGTGATGGTTATTTGATGTTTCTCAGCAAAATCTATTAGTTTTGTTCTTGAATTTAGATCCCATTCTCTCCAAGGTGCAATGACTTTAATATTTGAGTCTAACCCATAATAAGCCAACTCAAATCTTACTTGATCATTCCCTTTACCGGTTGCTCCGTGACAAACAGCATCAGCTCCTACCTCGTGAGCAATCTCAATTTGTCTTTTGGCAATTAAAGGCCTAGCAATTGCAGTACCAAGAAGATATTTTCCTTCATATAAAGTATTTGCTCTGAACATGGGAAAAACGTAATTTTTCACAAAATCTTCTCTAAGATCTTCTATGAATATTTCTTTAACTCCATGGGATTGAGCTTTTTCTTTTGCATCATNGAGCTCCGCACCTTGCCCAAGATCAGCTGTAAAGGTAACAACCTCACATTCATATTTTTCTTCAAGCCATTTTAAAATGACTGAAGTATCAAGACCTCCTGAATAGGCCAAAACAACTTTGTTTATTTTTTTGTCCTTACTCATCTTCCATTCTCCGGATAAAACTATAGCCGTCCTATACGCTTACTCTCAATTTTTGCAAGTTCTTTTTTATACTTTTCTGAGGCTCTTACTTTTTTTGTATCACTTTTCAATTGTCCACAAGCTGCAGAAATATCTTCCCCTCTGGGCATTCTAATAGGACTTGCATAGCCACCCCTGTTTACTATATCTCCAAATTTTTCAATTTGATCCCAGTCTGAGCATTCATATGAAGACCCTGGCCAAGAATTAAATGGTATCAAATTAATTTTTGCCGGTATACCAGAAATTAATTTCACTAGATCTCTTGCTTCGGCCTCAGAGTCATTTACACCTTTTAACATTACATATTCAAAAGTTATTCTTTTAGAATTTGATAGTCCTGGATAATTTCTGCATGCTTCAAGTAATTCTTCAATTGGGTATTTTTTATTGATAGGAACAATTTCATTTCTAAGGTCATTATTTGTGGCGTGAAGAGAAATTGCAAGCATTGATCCAATTTCATCTCCTGCCATTTTTATTTTAGGAACTATACCTGATGTTGATAGTGTTATCTTTCTTTTTGAGATAGATAGTCCTGCATCATCAGACATAGTAAGTATCCCATCTCTTACACCTTCAAAGTTATATAGTGGCTCACCCATCCCCATCATAACAATATTAGTTATTTTTCTGGGTTCCTCACACCACTCTTCAAGCGAGTCTTTAGCCACAACAACCTGTGATATAATTTCTTGCGAAGATAAATTTCTTACTAGTCTTTGTGTTCCTGTATGACAGAAAGTACAATTAAGGGTACAGCCAACTTGGCTTGAAACGCATAATGTTCCTCTCTCGTCATCAGGAATAAAGACCGTTTCAATTTCAGAACCATCATTAAATTTTAATAGCCATTTTTTTGTTCCATCTTCTGATGTCTGTTCATCGGAAATTACAGGCCTATTAAGATTATGGTGCTTTTTTAATTCTTCCCTTAAACCTAAAGAAAGAGTTGTCATTTCATCAATTGAGCTAACACCTTTATTATATATCCAGCCCCATACTTGGTTAACCCTCATATTTATTTGTTGATCAGGTATATCAAATTTTATGAGTGAATCTTTGATCTCTTCTCTAGTAAGACCAACTAAACTTACTTCTTTGTTGTCATTATTTTCATTCATTTTTTTGTTCAACTTCGGTTTGAGGTCTTTGAGCAAACTTTCCTAAAGATCTAATTCGATCATACATAACAATTGATCCGGCAATTTGGACATTTATACAGAATTTTGTTGGAATTTTTATAGTATAATCACACTTTTTTATCATTTCCTCTGATAAAGACCCCATTTCTGGTCCTAGTACATAAGCTGCTTGCTTTGGATGATGAAAGGAGGGCAGCTCAATAGCATCATCTATTAACTCAACACCAACTAATTTACACTTATTTGGTAAAACCATATCCTCACAACTATCCCAATCATACCAAGGTAAATGATTTGGAGCTTTTGATGTGTCTGACTTACCCTCTCTTACTGAATAATGAGCAGAAACTGTAAATACAAACTGAGCACCAAACGCATGAGCTGATCTCACAAGGTTGCCCATATTCATAGGCTTTGAAATTCCCTCTGCTCCAAATCCAAAATAGCCGCGCATTTTATTCCTTTAAAAAATAATGCCTAAAGATCTAACATTTTTAATATCTTGGCGTATAGTTTTTTTCAGTTTAAAGATAGTAAACTAATTTTTTTGGAGATACCAATGAAAGCCCTTTTATGTAAAGAATTTGGACCACCTGAAACATTATCTTATGAAGAAGTTACCGATCCAGTAATAAGCCCTGGAAAAGTAATAGTTGATATTTATTCTGCCTCAGTAAATTTTCCGGATGTTTTAATAATCGAAGATAAGTATCAGTTTAAGCCATCATTACCTTTTTCTCCTGGCGGAGAGTCTGCAGGAATAATCTCAGAGATTGGTGAGGGTGTTGAAGGTTTTGATATTGGTGATAGGGTAATTGTATCGTCGGGATGGGGATCTTTTGCAGAAAAAATATCTGTTGACCAAGGATCATTAACTCGAATTCCAGAAAGTATGGATTTTGATACTGCGGCATCTTTTTTAATGACATATGGAACGTCACATCATGCCTTAAAAGACAGGGCTAAGTTAAAAAAAGATGAAAGCATGTTAGTCTTGGGAGCAGCTGGTGGAGTTGGCTTAGCGGCTGTTGAAATTGGTAAAGCTATGGGGGCTCGTATCATTGCTGCAGCATCATCAGAAGAGAAGGTAAATATTTGCCGAGATCATGGTGCTGATGAGGGTTTAGTGTATAAAACCGGAGACTTAGATAGGGATGATCAAAAAGCTCTTTCAAACCAGATTAAAGATATGACAGATGGAAAGGGTGTTGATGTAATTTATGATCCAGTTGGTGCTGATTATGCTGAGCCAACATTAAGAGCGATTGCTTGGGATGGAAGATATTTGGTTGTTGGTTTTGCTGCAGGTTATATACCTAAAATACCATTGAACTTAACCCTATTGAANGGATGCCAAATTGTNGGTGTTTTTTGGGGGGCTTTTAAGACTTTATTCCCTAATGAGCATAATGATAATGTTAATGATCTTTTAAAGATGTATGAAGATGGTTTTTTAAAACCTCATATTTCTGAAGTTTACGAATTAAAAGACGGAGCTAAAGCTATAAGAGATCTAGCGGATAGAAAAGCAAAAGGAAAGGTTGTCGTTAGGGTTCGTAGTTAATGCTTGATAGAATAAGAGACTTTATCTCAGGTCTATCAAATAATCTTCAAGGTGCCTTTTGGCTTTTTATGTCAGTCTTTGCATTTACTACGATGGCTGCNTTNGCAAAATATCTAGGCAATGATTTTCANGCATTTCAAATTTCTTTTTTTAGAGCTTCATTTAGTTTAATTGTAATCTTACCTTTTTTGATCAAGGCAGGCCTTTCCCAAGGTGGTATTAAAACAAAGGTTCCCCTTTTACAAATTGCCAGAGGTACAATTAGCGCCCTTGGTATAATGATGGGTTTTTATGCAATAGTGAATATGCCTCTAGCTGATGCTCAAGCAATAAGATTTTCTAGTTCGCTTTTTGTTGTTCCTTTGGCTGCTATTTTTTTAAATGAAAAAGTTGGACTAAAAAGAACTATTGCTGCCCTTATTGGTTTTTTGGGCGTCATAATTATGCTTAATCCTTCAGGAAATTACAATATAGCGGCTATATCAGCACTTGGCGCAGCCATTGCGTTTGCAGGAGCGGCAATTTTCGTTAAAGTTGTCTCGAAGTATGATCAGCCAATAACTTTAATGTTTTATTCAAATGTAGTGAGTATACCAATAATGATTATCCCAGCAATTTTAGTTTGGGTTACTCCTAATTTTGATCAATTAGTTTTAATTTTATTAATGGCGATTTGCGCGTCGATAGCTCATAATTTTTTTATACGAGCATATGCGATTGGCGAGGCATCAGTTATTGCCCCTATTGATTATGTAAGATTATTGGCTAGTGCAGCGGTCGATTTTTTAATTTTCGGAATAATATTTGGTATAAACACTTTAATTGGCTCTTCGATTATTATTTTATCTACATTGTATATTGTGAGGAGAGAGGCTAAAATTCAAAAAAGTAAAAAACAAGAATTCGAACAAATTTAAACTAAAGGAAAGAAAATGAAATTAGATGAAAATATTAGCGCTGTTATTACTGGCGGGGCGTCTGGTCTTGGTGAAGCAACAGCGCGTGAATTATCAAAATTTGGTGTCAAATGTGCACTTTTTGATCTTAACGCAGAAAAAGGAGAAGCTGTTGCATCGGAAATAGGCGGTGTATTTTGTGAGGCTAATGTTACAAGTGACGAAAGTGTTGTTGCAGCATTTGAGAAGGCTAGAAGTGAAATAGGTCAGGAGAGGATACTAATTAATTGTGCTGGTATAGGTATTGCAGTAAAAACTGCTGCGAGAGACAGAAAGACTGGCGATATTGTTCCTCATCCTTTAGATCCATTTAATACAGTTATCCAAATAAATTTAATAGGTTCTTTTAGATGTATTGCTTATTCATCCGCTGGCATGATGACATTAGATCCAATAACAGATGATGGTGGAAGAGGTGTTGTTGTAAATACCGCTTCTGTAGCTGCCGAAGATGGTCAAATTGGACAAGCTGCTTATTCAGCTTCAAAAGGTGGAATTGTTGGTATGACACTTCCAGTTGCAAGAGATTTATCTAGAGAAGGAATTAGAGTAAATACTATTCTTCCTGGACTTTTTGACACTCCATTATTTGCTGGTGCCCCAGACGAACTTAAACAGTCATTGGGTGCTCAAATACCATTTCCTTCCAGATTAGGCTATCCAAAAGAGTATGGTGAATTAGCTAGACATATTTGTGAAAATGAAATGCTTAATGGTGAGAGCATTAGACTTGATGGCGCAATAAGGATGGCCCCTAAATAGTCAATACTTTGAAGTTTTATTCATTGTATTTGCTAGGTCAATGTCAAGTTGAGTAATACCACCTGCATCATGAGTTGTTAATGTTACGTGTACTTTATTGTATACGTTAAACCACTCAGGGTGGTGATCCATTTTTTCAGCAACAAATGCTATTTTTGTCATCCAGGAAAAGGCTGATTGAAAATCTTTGAAAATAAAATCTTTTTCAATTGAGTCTTTTCCTCTAGTTTTCTTCCATCCATTAAGTTTTTTTAGACTCTCGTTTCTTTGCTTCACTGATATTTTTTTAGCCATTTATGATTACCTTTCAATAATATAATAATTTTATATTTGGGCTTGAATAAAATCATTGTTATAACAATATAATTATTATTCAATATAACGAATTATACGGAGTTTAAAATGAACAATTTTAATAATGCGCAATCAAGCATAGCAAATTTAAGCCAGGCTCAGATTGATGAGGGTTTAAGATCGCACATGCTTCGCGTATATAATTATATGTCTGCAGCTTTAGCTTTAACGGGAATAGTTGCATGGTTTTCAGCTACATCTGGTTTATATGTAGCAATAGCAAATACAATGTTAATTTATGTTGTTATGTTTGCTCCATTAGGTGTTGTTTTTTATTTTGCTTCAAAAATTAATTCAATGTCTGCCTCTANAGCACAATCAGTTTTTTGGGTTTTTGCAGGACTAATGGGATTATCTTTGTCTTATATTTTTCTGGCTTATACAGGAACAGCTGTCTTTCAAGCATTTTTTGTAACCGCAGGTGCATTTGCTAGCCTAAGTTTATGGGGATATACAACAAAAAAAGATCTCTCAGCAATGGGNGCTTTTTTAATAATGGGNCTTTTTGGTTTAATTATTGCTTCTGTTATAAATCTTTTTGTTGGCAGTGGTCAGATGTCATTCATAATAAGTATTTTGGGTGTTTTAATTTTTGCTGGATTAACCGCTTGGGATACACAGAAAATTAAAAGAGATTGGTTAAATAGAGTTCAATACAGTGGCGCTGAAGCAGCTGAAAAGTCAGCNATTATGGGNTCCTTAACACTTTATTTAGATTTTATTAANTTATTCCTTTTCATTCTTCAGTTTATGGGAAGAAGAGACTAAAAGAGTTTATTGTGCGCCTTAAGGGCTTAAATTGTATAGTCACAGGTGGNTCCAGCGGTATTGGAGCCGCAACAGTTAANCGCTTTGTTGAAGANGGCGCGCANGTTCTTATTGCCGATNTAGATATTGATANAGCTAATTCATTNGCAGAAGAAATGGGANCTTCGGTTGANGCAATTAAATGCGATGTNAGAATTGAATCTGATGTCAAANCAGTTTCAGATCATGCATANAAGACNTGGGGTAAAGTAGACGTTCTTGTTAACAATGCTGGTTCCGAACTCAATCAAACCTANGACAAAACAACGCTTGAAGAATGGGACAGAGTTCTTGATACAGATCTAAAGGGACCTTGGTTGATGTGCAAATATATTGTTCCAGGTATGGTTGATGCAGGATCAGGAAGCGTTATTAATATTTCTTCATTAAATGGATTAGTCGGCTTTCCGCTTTCTACAGCCTATGGAAGTGCAAAAGGAGGCTTAGTAGTTTTTACTCGTGATATGGCTATTGAGCTAGCGAATACAGGGGTAAGAATAAATTGTGTTTGTCCTGGTGTAATTGAAACAGGTATGATGGACAGATGGACAGATTTAATGCCAGATAAGGCTGAGGCCCAAGAAATGTTAAAGGGTACAATGCCAATAGGTAGAATGGGGACAGCTGAAGAAGTAGCTGGTGCAATTTATTTCTTTGCTTCACCTGACTCAAGCCTTTGCCAAGGTTCCGTATTAAGTGTTGATGGCGGCTTTACTGCTCAGTAATTATTTTAAACCCATGGGGATGAAAAAGAATTAAAAACTTTTTTATGACCGTGTTTAATTTCAAGAACTTCTCTAATCTTCTTTTTTAATTTTTTTACTACTAGGCAGTAAGATCGATCGATCATTCGTTTAATCTCTTCATCAGGTATTGAGTTATTTAATATGACGGTATTCCAGTGCATCTTATTCATATGATAACCAGGGATAACATCTTTAAATATTTCTCTTAAAATTAAGGCTTCTTCAGGATGACATTTTAAATTTATTCTATGAGTACCCTGTCTCTTTGTTAATATTGCAAAAAGTTTATCTTTAATTTTAAAAACTTGCACATCTGGACCAAAAGGATAATCTTCTTTTGCCTCAGGCAA
>NYSO01000019.1 GCA_002683015.1 Rhodobiaceae bacterium | reverse complement strand
GTCAGGTTGCAAGTGGGATGAAGTCTGGATTCTTTGGCAATACAACCGAAGTACATGTCGGGCTGGAGAGATAGGTGAACTTCTGAATTTTCTGTTGGCCAAAGTTCTTGCTGATCAAGCCAGGCTTCACATTGAAGTATGCCGGTCCTCAGCATGAGGCGTTTGCTGCTTTCGAGTACTACAAGGCGTTCTGGGGCGAGAACCATGGTGGACCGCGTGGCATGGCTGACATTGGCGCGAAAAATATCAGCTCTAAGAGTTTGCAGATTGGTATCGGTATCACCAAAGACTATATCTTCAAAAGCTTCTACTGGCTCTCCATTGAGTGTTGGAACACCACGATCAATAAATCTTTCATGATCTGCATGTTCATAAGACAAATCTAAAGTGGTTTGCGGTGATATTTGAACTCTTAATGTTGGATTGAAACCATATCGATCACCATCAAAGAAATCTCTATGATTTTCTAATGTATCAGAGTGAAAATTAATTCTTAATGCAGAATTTTCACCTGTTTGAACATTGTAATCAACTGCAAAGTCAAATGCTCCAAAAGTATCTGCACCCATATCGAAAGATCCAAAAGCATCATTTAAAACAGCTTTTTTCGTTACTCTGTTTATGATACCACCAGTTCCACCTCTACCAAATAAAAGTGCATTAGGTCCTCTAAGAATTTCAACTTGCTCAAGATTGTAAAGAGAACGGTAATATTGAACATCATCTCTTACACCATCAAGATAGAAGTCAGCGGTTGATCTAACTCCTCTGAAGACTACAGAGTCTCTGTGACCTTCACCTTGTGAGGTGTTAACACCTGGTGTGTATCTTACGATGTCACCAAGCTCTCTAAAACCTTGTTTACGAATATCTTCATCAGTAACAATCGATAGTGTTTGTGGCACATCAATAATTGGTACTGGAGTTTTAAGAGCAGTAACCTGATCAGAATAAAGAACCTTACCTTTAACGATAATTTCTTCAGGATCAGATGAATTCTCTTGTGCAAATATAGTAGTAGGCACCGATAGATTAAACATCAATGCGATAAGTAAAAACTTACTTAATTTAGTTTTTATCATAGCTTTGTTTCCCCAATTTTAAAAAATTGTTTTTGTTAATAATAATTACTCGCAGTTATAATGTAATTAAGAATCATTCGCAACTAAATAATTTAAAAAATCTTATTTTATTTTTAAATATCTAACTTATTGAAAATATTGTATTATCTTCTTGATAAAGAAGCCCATTTACTAAAATTTTGATCCTTGTAAATAAAAGTTTTCTTAGAAATAAGGTTTTTATTTACATTCTCTCTCCAATCATAATGATAACCTAAGTCTCCAATAGGAGGTGGTTTTATATCAAAAATTACTTCAAAAAGATCATTTTTTTTACCTGGTAGCTTTATATTATTAGCGTAATGAAAATTGTCTGTTAAATTTATATGCGGAACAAGATCATATGAAACACTCTCTCGAGTTTTTTGGTTAATTATTTTAACTTTTATTTCTAAATAAGGCACAAAGCCGCCCTCAACTGAACCATCGGGTGCATCATTTGTCCAAGTCGCAAGGGCTTCGATATGAATATCTGATTTTTGTTCGCTTAGATAAAATTCACCGGGAAAAATATCATCTTTAATTGCACCCTCAAAAATTAATTCAATACCTGGATCAATTTTTTCTTCACCGATAATCATTTCTTCAGCAATAAGAATTGAATTTAAGAAGATGGTAAAAAGAAATAAAATCAAATATTTAAAATCACTAATTATCAATCTTTCCCTCCTTTAATTTAATTATTCTATCTGCCATAGAATTAGCATCCTCAATATCATGAGTTACGAGTATACAAGTTATATTATTATTATTTAATATTTTTTTAGTTTCACGCCTCAAATCCTTCCTTAAATCTTCATCTAAAGAAGCAAAAGGTTCATCCATTAACAAAATTTGTGGATCAGGAGCAATAGCTCTTGCAATTGCTACTCTTTGTTGTTCCCCTCCGGATATGTTATTTGGATAAGAATTTACATATTGATCAACTCGAAAAAGATTAAGTAAGTCTATAGCTTTTTTAGTACGAAAACTTTTTTTACCTTTAATTCCAAATTTTACATTTTCTAATACTGATAAATGAGGAAACAAAACTTTCTCTTGAAGAACTAGACCAACATTTCTATGGTTTGGGGCAATTGAAAAATCTTTATTAGCAACAGTTTTTCCATAGATTTCTATCTCGCCATAATTTAATTTTTCTAGGCCAGTTATCAACCTTAACAAAGTTGACTTTCCACATCCAGATGAGCCTAGGATTGCAACTATTTCACCCTCAGATACATCCAAATTTATATCATTCAAAATAAAATCACTATCATTATAACTATGCTTTATATTCGATAAACTTAAACTAACTTTCTTTATCATAGCGCTTCTCCAGGTCTCGAACTTTTTATCATTCTTGATAAAATTATAATTGGTATCAGTCCAATTATTACAATAGCAATTGATGGGGCAGCCGCTTCATACATTCGCTCTTCTGAAGCATAATTATACGCCGAGACTGCCAAGGTTTCAAAATTGAAGGGTCTTAAAATTAAAGTAGCAGGTAATTCCTTAATAACCTCAGATCCTACAAGTAAAATACTTGTAAGAAGTCCTGTTTTTACTAGAGGGAAATGAATTTTATACATTAATTTAAAACCTGAGATNTTTAAAGTTTTAGAAACATCATCCANTGAGCTACTAACNCTTTGAAAACTAGCTTCAATTGTAGAATTAGANAANGCATATGATTTTATTATGTAAGCAATTATTAAACCGATTAAACTTCCAGTTAAAATAAAATTAAATTTAAAAAATTCAATATAATTATCAAGAAACGTAAGTAGTTGAGTTATTCCAATAGCAAGAATTAATCCAGGTACTGCATACCCAAGCATGAGGGTTGAGCTAAGAGATGATAGAAATTTATTACCTTGAAAACGAGTAGAAAAATTAATTAGAAAAGAAATCATTGTACATAATAAAGCGGCANTTATTGCAAGTAAAAGAGAATTAAAAGAACTCTCCAAAAAATCTATATTAAAAAAATCTAACTTATAATTAATTGTCCAATTGAGTAATTCAGTTATGGGCAAAATAAANCCCATAAATATTGGAGTAAAACAAAACAGCATTGCGAAAAAATTTTTATAACCTCTNAGTTTTATAATATCATATTTTTTATAAAGAGAATTACTTGATACAAAAGAAGCNTTTCTCCTTGANATCCTCTCAATGACTAAAAACACTGTTACAAAAATTAAGAGTAATGATGCTAATTGCATTGCAGTATTTAAATCATACATTCCAAACCATGTTCTAAAAATTCCAGTAGTGAATGTTGCAATTGCGAAATGTTCAACAGCGCCAAAGTCTGATAGTGTCTCCATAATAACAAGAGCTAAGCCTGCAAAAATAGCAGGTCTAATAAGTGGTATAGATAATTTAAAGAATGCCCCTACTCTACTTAAACCTAAAACCCTTCCAGCCTCAATAATTGAAATCGATTGATTTATAAAAGCCATTCTTGAAACAAGATAAACATATGGATAAAGGGTAAAAGAAAAAACAGCTATTGCTCCATATATGTTCCTAACATTTGGAAAAAAAACTTTTTTATCTTCAAATAAAAAAATATTATTTAGTAATATATTAGCACTTCCATAAGTATCAAAAATCTCCGTAAATGTATAAGCTAAGATATANGGTGGTACAGCAAGAGGAAGTATTAAAGCCCATTCAAAAAAAGATTTACCTGCAAAATTATAATAAGTTACAAGCCATGATGATAAAACTCCTATCAATACTACAAAAAAGGAAACTCCAATAATTAGCAAAATTGAATTTATTATATATTCAGAAAGGACATAATTATATAAATGAAACCAGTTCTCGGAGAATCCATAAAAAAGACTAGATAAAACTATAATTACTGGTGAAACAAAAAGTAAAAATAAAAAAATCGGTAAAATTTTAAGTGAAGATTCAAAGAGAGAATTATAAAACATAATATTTTCGCAAATTATTTATTAAAGTATAAATGAAAAATCATTTTTATTATATCAATATAAATTTTATCTCCAACCCGCCCTATCCATCAATCTTACAGCTTCAGAATTATATTTACCAAAATCTGATGCATATGTTTCATCTGTTTTAAAATTTGTTCCAAATTTAGCAATAATTTTACTTGGCATTATATGGCTTTTTATTGGGTATTCATATGTATTATCAACTATATGCTTTTGAACTTTATCAGTTAAAAGATATTCAATAAATTTTTCTGCATTAGATGGATTTGGAGCATTTTTCAATATGCCTACTCCACTAATATTAATATGCGTTCCACCATCAGCTTGACCTGGAAATATCATAGAAACTTTTTCAGCAGCTTTTTTTTGATCAACACCCTTCTCACCTGATAGCATCAACCCAATATAATAAGTATTAGCTATAGCAATATCTGCTTCGCCATTAGCAACTGCTAAAATTTGAGAACGGTCATTACCTTGAGGTTTCCTAGCAAAATTTTTAACAATCCCTTTTGCCCATTTTTCTGTTCTTTCAATTCCAATACTAGATATAAGAGACGCTACAAGAGATTGATTATAAATATTTCCTGAGCTCCTTACTACCAATCTACCTTTCCACTTTGGATCTGCAAGATCTTCATAGGTTATATTCATAATTTCTATATCATTTACTCTTTCTGGATTATAAAAAATTACTCTTGATCTTTTTGCAATACCAACCCACTCATTATTAGGACCCCTTGCACTATCAGGTACTGTTTTAACTATTTTTTCTGATAGAATCTCTCTAAACATTCCANCTTTTTGAATNTTCCANAGATTTCCCGCATCAGAAGTTATAAATAAATCAGCTGGNGAATTTTTACCCTCAAGCCTTAATCTNTCCATNAGGGCTTTTCCCTTTCCAGAAATAATATTTACTTTAATTCCTGTTAAATTTGTAAAGTCCTCGTATATGGATTCATCAGAATCATAATGACGAGAGGTATAAACATTAACCTCGCTTGCAAATGACTGATAAGAAAAAATAAATAATAATAAAGTAANTAAAAAAAGCTTATAGAAATATTTCATATTAAAACCTGCATTAAGAACCTAAATNAGTTTTATTGTTATTAATAATTATTTGCAATANTATTTATAAATAGTTAAGTCTAAATTAAATCNAAAACAATTTTAAGTATTANTAAGCAAAGTCCTAAAAATATTAATAAACCTAAAATAATGACAACCGATTTTAAAAAGATATAATTGTTTTTCATTACTAATTTCTACTAGCTGAGAATAATTGAAAAACATTGTAACACATAAAGTTAAAAAAGAATTATCTGAAATAAGACTAGATCAGTTTCTAAAGCAAAATATCAGTGACCTGAGTAGAACTAGAATAAAAAAGCTCATTATTGATGGTTTTTTGAAACTAAATAATAAAATAATTATAGATCCATCATACACTGTTAAAGAGAATGATATCTGTATTCTAAAAATTCCTGATGCAGTAGAGGCGAAGCCAGCAGGTGAAAAAATTGATCTTGAAATTATTTATGAAGATAGTGACCTAATAGTTGTTAATAAACAAAAAGGATTGGTAGTACACCCTGCCCCTGGTAATCCCAATAAAACACTAGTAAATGCATTAATCAATCACTGCGGGAATAGTTTATCTGGAATAGGAGGAGAAAAAAGACCTGGTATCATTCATAGACTTGATAAAGATACAAGCGGCCTTTTAGTGGTTGCAAAAAATGATAGATCACATAACGGTTTGGCCTCACAGTTTAAAAATCATGGTAAAGATGGAAAATTGATGAGGGCTTATAAAGCTATTGTCTGGGGTATACCAACTTTTTCATCTGGAAAAATATCAACTTTTATAGGAAGATCTGATCGAAATAGGAAAAAAATGATGGTTTTTAATGATGAAAAATATAAATCAAAAGAGGCTATAACACATTGGAAGGTATTAAAGAAAAACGATGAAAATAATATTACGCTAATTGAATGTAATTTAGAGACAGGACGAACCCACCAAATTAGAGTTCATTTAGATCATATTTCTCACCCCGTATTAGGAGACCCTTTGTATGGACATGGCTACAAAACAAGAGTTAATAAATTAAGGTCCGCTATGAAAACTTTAGTAGAAAAACATGGCAATACTCAAGCTTTGCATGCATATAAACTTGGATTTGAACACCCTATTACCAATAAAAATTTAATTTTTGAAACTGATCCCCCTGAAACTATGAAAAAAATTATAGAATCTTTTTAATAAGAAACCTTTACATACATTAAAAAAATAACCATATATTAATTATATACTTTTAAGAGGATATTATGAATCTTCCTGTTTTATCAGGTGAAATTGGCTTAAAAAACTATCTTGAGGAAATTAAAAAATTTCCTATGCTTAGTGCGGATGAAGAATATACACTAGCAAATAGATGGAAAGTTCATAAAGATACCGATGCAGCTCATACACTTGTTACAAGTCATTTAAGGTTAGTAGCCAAAATAGCAATGGGTTATAGAGGATATGGCCTTCCTATAACTGATATTATATCAGAGGGAAATATAGGATTAATGCAAGCGGCTCAAAAATTTGATCCAGAAAAAGGCTTTAGGTTAACTACTTATGCAATGTGGTGGATTAAAGCTGCTATGCAAGAATATATTCTTAGATCATGGTCGCTGGTTAAAATTGGAACAACAGCAATACAAAAAAAATTATTTTTCAATCTTAGAAGCGCAAAAAACAGAATACAAGCATATGAGGAAGGTGATCTGAATCCGGAAAATCTAAAAAAAATATCTGATCAACTGAATGCCCCAGAAAAAGAAATTATTAATATGAACAGAAGACTTTCTGGTGGAGACCCCTCTTTAAACTCTCCGGTATCGGATAGTGAGCAAACACTCGAATGGCAAGATTGGTTAGTTGCTGATGAACCAAATCAGGAAGAGAGCTATTCAAGTCAAGAGGAGGATACACTAAGAAAAGAACTGATAAATGATTCTCTTTTAGTTTTAAATGAAAGAGAATTAGATATCATTCAAACAAGAAGGTTAAGTGATGATCCTTCTACCCTTGAGGAATTAAGCTCCAAATATGATATTAGCAGAGAACGTGTAAGACAAATTGAAGTTAGGGCACTTGAAAAAATGAAAGAAAGCTTGGAAAAAAGTATGAAAGAACGAAATATTGTTGATATTTAGTAATTATTAATCATATGCCAAAGATCGTTAATTATATTAATTAGTTCATTAAAGAAAAAATCATCTTTATCTATTAACCCTATACAATGTAAATCATATTTTGGGTGGCCATACCCTGCAAACTCCCAATCAATAATTTTCATACCCTTGTCAGTTTTAATAATATTTGCTGGATTTAAATCATGGTGACAAAGTACTGGTGACCAATTTTTATTTTGAAAGTTCTCTAGATGAGGATAAAATTTTTCAAGCCTTTTTTTTAATTTATTATCAATCGTTGATTTTTGGCTAATAGTTTTTTGATATTTTTTAATATGTTTCAAATAATTAAACTTAGGTAATCCAATTTCAATTTTCTGATATTTTTCAATTATTTTTTTTAGAATAGCTCTATCATTTAATGAAAAATTATTTTTTGAACAAACAGATCCATCAATATACTCTGTAATTAAAAATTTGAGTTGAGGATCAGAAAAAATTATCCTTGGAGCTATTTCGATTTCCTTAATAGCGTTTAAAATTATAATTTCATTTTTTCTACTAATATTAAATTTATTACTTTTTAGTGAATTTATTCTTAAAATATATTTTCTTTCATTTTCATCATCACTAATTAAAAAACTATTATTAACTTTTCCATTTTGTAATTTTTTAAAAGAAATTTTTTTAAAATTAAAATTTAAGTCTGTTTTTTCTATTAATTTAATTAATTCACTATTTTTGTTCATAATAGGATTTTCGCCAATTTATAAAGCCAAGGATAGATATTACTTGATAACTTAATAGCAGCAATGCAGTTAAATAAAGCTCTTTATCAATATTCAAGAAAATACCCACACCATTAATAACTAACCAATAAAGCCAGTTTGATAAAATTTTTTGAGTAACCATGTAAGTTGTAAAAACAGAACCCCAAGTAGTAAATGAGTCAAGATAAGGTCTCGCTGCCTCTGTATTATTTAAGAGCAAGCCCGATAGTAAACTTAAAACTATAATCAAAATTACAGAGGCAAAATGCTTCTTAAGCGACCATTCTTTTATAGATAAATTAATTTTTTCTTTTCTATTACTCCAATTTATCCATCCATAAATCGCCATTAATAAATAATAGATATTAAGAATAGACTCCATATATAGTGAAACATCCCAATATAAATAAATGTAGATCGAAGTACTAAGGAATGCTGCATACCAGCATAAAATATTTTGTCTTACAGCTAGCAATAAATAAGCAATAGCAAAAATAACTGCAAAAACCTCAAGAAGCATCATTTAAACTCTTTTAAAAAAATCTCTTACCATTAATACCGAATACTCTTGGTGCAGCATACTGATTATACTGTTCAGTTATATAAAATTTTCTTGGATCATTTCCAAAGCTACCAAAACCTCTTGTCTGATAATCTTCATCAGTGATATTTTTTCCATAAAAATTGATTTCGTAGGAATTTTTCTTATAAGAAATCACAAAATTTAAAAGATTATAACTTTTAGATTTAGAATCATGTCTATCTGAAAAATAAAATTCGTCTTTTGCCTCAAGATTTAAATTAAAGAATAAATTTTCACTTAAATTATAGTTTAATGATAAATTAAATTGATATTTTGGAGCGTGTGACTGTTCTCTTCCAGATAAATCAAAACCTCTACCGTTTCCAGGATCAGCATTAATATGAGAATAGCTAATAAAGTTTTTAAATTCTGTTTCAAGAAACCCTAGAGTTGAAAAAATTTCTACTTTATTGTTTAGTATCCAAAGAAATTCGAGTTCAAGGCCATAATTACTTCCTGAAGCAGCATTCCCAATATAATCCGNAAAGCTGCATGGACAATCTCCTCCNACAATTCCGCTATCTATTGAGGTAACTAAACTTTGTTTGGTTTGAACATCATCTCGATCTTGATAAAAAACGGAAGCTTGNAGAAAAATAGTTTTATTTTGATTATTTGTTTTTATACCTAACTCATAATTCCACATTGTTTCAGAATCATAGTTAAGATTTTCTTGTCTAATTTGACCGTCAATATTTACACCGCCTGGCTTATATCCTCTAGATAACAGAGCATAAATCATAGAATTTTTATTTATTTGATTTTGTAAAGAAATTTGGCCTCCCCAAAAATTTTCAGATTTGGAGTAATTATTATCAAAAAGACAGCTGTCTGGCCTAGGGTAAATTGCTATACAGAAAAAACCTTCGGGAACAGGTCCATTATTATCTAAATAATCAGCCTTCCTATCTTCATACCTCAAACCGGCTTGAAACTTTATCTTACCTGTAAAGTTGTTNGTAAATTGACCATAAATTGCNGAGTTTCTTGTATCAAAAGAACTTTTAAAATCATTCTGCAAATAAGTATATTTTCTTATAAGNTTTATATCCTGATCCCTATTGTATAAACCAATCACCCAATTAATATTTTTAGAATTTGAAATATACCGTAAATCTATAGAATGATTTTTATTATCACGATTGAAGCTATCAAAAGATGAGTACCACCAATCAAAACCAAATAACTTTGAGTCNCAGGGTGTTTTGTCACAAATTCCTGTATTACTCCAGTCTTCATCATAAGCATAACCAAGCTCTGAGTCAGCAAAACTAGCTAGAATTTCGATAGCATCACTATTTCTAAGAATCTTTTCAATTTTAGTAGATACTGCAGTGGTCCTCTGCCTNTCATAGCCNGGTTCATCAGAATATGTAGNACGAGTATTATCAAGACTAAATGCGTCATAACCATTATCAATATCAGCATAAAAAATATTTAAAATTAATTTCGTACTATCATTATTTTTTGTAAATTTAGCCCTAGAAATTGTTTCATTAATATCGTTTGTATCATCTCTGTTTAAGAAAACGTTTTTGATAAATCCATCGCTTTTTGAATTCTTAAAGCCTAGCCTGTAGCCAAAATTATTATCATTTGAATTACTTATAATAACNCCAAAATCTTTTCCCCCAAATTCTGAAATTGAGCCAGATATTTCTGAATAAAAGTCCTCGGTTGGATCGTTACTAACAATATTTATTAAACCTGCTAGAGCATTTGCTCCATAGAGAGTTCCTTGAGGACCTCTAAGAACCTCTACTTGCTTTACATCAAATGTTGATGCTCCTAAAGCAATACCTGTGAAATCTATACCATCTATAATAACTCCAACGGAATAATTTACGGGTTCTGTAAATTCACTTCTTTCACCAATACCTCTAATTTGATAAAACTTTCCTCTTGATGCGCCGGATGAGTAATTTACGTTCGGAGTTATAAAGAGCAAATCCTCTAAATGGTTAGCATTTCTTTTAAAGATATCATTTTCGGTAATAACAGAAATACTTGAAGAAATATTATATGCGTCAATATCATTGAACTCAGCTGTTACAACAATTTCATCTATTCTTGATTGAGATTGAGTTTCTTGGGCTGACAAAAAATTAATGTTAAAGATCAAAAGATAAGCATAAAAAAAATATCGCATAAAATTACTCCTACAAATTATACTATGCAGAAACGATTAATATGGCTGTAGAGAAAATCCATTCCTACGCCGGCATTAACCGGATCAGGTTCAAAGGGATTGGTTAAAACCATCTCAGCCAATTGGCACCCCTTGGACTTATGTTTTGTTATATCGGTTTATTGATGCTTGCAAGTAAAATTTAATCTTCAAAAGGGTCTTTAACTAAAATTGTATCTTCTCGCTCAGGACTTGTTGATAAAAGAGAAACTGAACAACCAATTAGTTCCTCTAATCTTTTGACATATTTTATCGCTTCTGCTGGAAGTTGACTCCAACTTCGAGCACCATATGTAGAATCACTCCATCCTTTTATATCTTCATAAATAGGTTCAACCCTAAATTGGTCTTCAGATGCTATAGGTAGATAATCAATTTTTTTACCATCAAGCTCATATCCGATACAAATTTTTATGGTTTCAAATCCATCTAAAACATCAAGTTTCGTTAGGGCAATGCCATCAATTCCACCAACCTCTATTGCATGCCTAACCATAACAGCATCAATCCATCCACATCTTCTTTTTCTTCCAGTATTTGTTCCAAACTCATGCCCCTTTTTCCCAAGCTTTTCTCCAATTTCATTTTCTTGCTCAGTCGGAAAAGGCCCTTCACCTACTCGAGTTGTATAAGCTTTAGTAATTCCAAGCACAAAATTTAATGCTTTTATATTTTGTCCAACCCCTGATAAAGCAGTTGGTGAAATCGTATTTGAAGATGTTACGAAAGGATATGTTCCGTGGTCAACATCTAACATTACACCTTGCGCACCCTCAAATAATATTCTTTTCCCTGCTTTCCTGGCATCTGAAAGAATTGAAGAGACTCTTGCCTTGAAAGGCAAAATTTCATTGGTTATTGATGTTAATTCATTGAAAACTTCTGAAGGACTTAACTCTTCATGCCCCATTCCTCTTAAGACAATATTATGATGATTTACCAGCCTCTCAACTTTACCAGATAGAGTATCTTTATTTGCTAAGTCCGCTAAACGAATTGACCTTCTTCCAACTTTATCTTCATATGCAGGACCTATTCCTCTTTTGGTAGTACCAATTTTTACATTTTTATTATTACCCTCTCTTANAGAGTCGAGTTTTTGGTGTAAGGGTAAAATTAGAGANGCATTTTCAGCAATTTTTAAGTTATCAGGAGTAACTTTAATGCCTAAATCAGTTATATATTTAATTTCCTTTGATAGNGCCCATGGATCAATTACCACACCGTTNCCAATTACAGATAGTTTTCCACCTCTAACTATTCCTGAGGGTAACAAAGCTAATTTATAAGTAACACCATCAATAACAAGAGTATGACCAGCATTATGGCCACCTTGAAATCTAACAACAACATCAGATCTACTTGATAGCCAATCGACAATTTTTCCTTTTCCTTCGTCTCCCCACTGAGAACCAATAACAGCTACATTTGCCAATTTAAATTCCTCTTTTTTTACATAATATTGAAGTTTAAACTTTTTACATTTACAACTGACTCAAGCTTTTTCACTTCATCAATTACTTTTTCATTTACCGGGCTATCAATACCAATAAGAGCCATGGCATCTTTTAAGGGTGCGGTTCGTCCTAAGTTAAAACTTGCAATATTTATGCCTTCGTTTCCTAAAATATTTCCTAGACTCCCTATTAACCCAGGAACATCATTATTAGTAACATAGAGCATATTTGCCATTAATTCAGCCTCTAAATTAATTCCATTTATTTGAACTATTCTTGGTTTACCATCAGAAAATGTTGTTCCACCAATTGAAAAGGTTTCCTTTTTTGATATCAAAGAAATACGAATATAACTTTCATAAGCACTATATTCGTCCTTTTTTGTCTCCGTAATTGCAATACCTTTGTCTCTAGCAATAGATGGAGCACTAACCATATTTATATCTGGAAATGATGCATTTAAAATACCTGCAACTGCAGCAGATGTTATTGGTGAACAATTATAATCGGATACGTCTCCAACATAATCTATTGATATTTCATTATAATCAGAAGGCATTAATTGCCCAACAAATAAACCTAATTGCTCAGAAACTTTTGTAAAAGGTTTTAANATTGGGGCNTCNCTNGCACTNATNGATGGCATATTGATAGCATTTGTTACAGCTCCAGTTGTTAAAAAATCTGACATTTGATCAGCTACTTGAAGGGCAACATTTTCTTGAGCCTCAAGCGTTGATGCACCTAAGTGAGGCGTACAAATAACCTCATCCATCCCAAAGAAGATACTTTCAGTGGCTGGCTCTACCTCAAAAACATCTATAGCAGCACCAGATACTTTTCCTTTTTCAATATTTTTNTTAAGTGCTTTTTCATCAACTAATCCACCCCTTGCACAATTAACAATTCTAACACCATCTTTACACTTTTGAAGAGAGTCTTCGTTAATTATATTCGCAGTCTGATCTGTCATTGGAACATGCAAAGTAATAATATCACTTGAAGAAAGTAGTTCATCAAATTCAATTTTTTTTACTTTAAGCTCTAATGCTTTTTCTTCTGTAAGAAATGGATCATATGCCAAAACTTTCATTTTTAGACCTAGCGCCCTATCAGCTACTATAGATCCAATATTTCCACAACCAATAAGGCCAAGAGTTTTACCAGTAATTTCAGTACCCATATATTTTGATTTTTCCCACTTACCCTTATGAGTAGATTCATTAGCCTGAGGGATATTTCTTACTAAAGACATTATCAATGATATGGCATGTTCAGCAGTTGTTATTGCATTTCCAAAAGGTGTATTCATTACTGCAACACCCTTTGAAGTTGCATAAGGGATATCTACATTATCTACACCAATTCCCGCTCTACCAACTACTTTAAGATTTTTTGCAGCATCAAGAACTTTTTGGGTTACTTTTGTTGAAGACCTAATAGCTAAACCATCATATTTATCTATAATTTTTATTAATTCATCTCTCTCAAGGCCAGTGATGACATCAACATCTATTCCTCTTTCTATGAAAATTTTTTCAGCTTTAGGGCTTAATTTATCAGAAATTAATACTTTTGGCATAACTAGCTCCTTAATTGCTATCGATATTGGTTAGAGCTTTCTCATAAGCCCAGTCAATCCAAGGTAAAAGTTTTTCAACATCAGAACTTTCAACTGTAGCTCCAGTCCATATTCTTAAACCAGGGGGTGCACTCCTATGATTAACAATATCAAAGGCAACCTCCTCCTCTTCAAGAATAGAGCCTATCTCTTTTGCAAGTTTTCTTTGCCATTCTTCATCTTTATTAATTATTTCAGCCTTATTAAACTTTAGACAAACTGATGTATTAGATCTTGANTCNGCTCTATCACANAAGAAATCAAAAAAATCTGATTTCTCAATCCAACTTTCTATATTAGAAAGACTTTTATTTGCTCTTGCGATACATGAGCTCAAACCGCCAATTTTTTCTACCCAATTAAGTACATCAAGATAATCCTCTACACATAACATAGAGGGTGTATTTAAGGTTTCACCTCTGAAAACACCTTCAATAATTTTATTCTCTTTTGTTAGTCTAAAAATTTTAGGAATAGGCCAATTAGGAGAGAAGTTTTCTAAATGACTTAATGCTTTAGGGCTTAGTACAATAATTCCATGAGCCGCTTCTCCACCAAGAACTTTTTGCCAACTATAAGTTACTACATCAAGCTTAGTCCATTCAACATCTTGGGCAAAAACTGCAGATGTAGCATCGCAAAGAACTAAACCTTCTCTCTCTTCAGGAATCCAGTCGGCATTGGGAACTTTAACTCCAGCAGTAGTCCCGTTCCAAGTAAATATAACATCATTATTGAAGTTAACTTTTGAAAGGTCAGGTAAATATCCAAAATCAGAGGTATGAGGTGTTGAATTTGGAATTTTTAATTGTTCTATAATGTCTTTTTTCCAATCATTCCCAAATACTTCCCAAGCTAAAATTTCAACAGGCTTAGATCCTAATAAATTCCACATCGCCATCTCTATAGCTCCAGTATCAGAGCCGGCAACAATTCCAACCTTATATCCCTCAGGAATACCCAAGATATCTATTGTTTTATCAATAGCGTTTTTTAGCTTTATTTTACCTTCTTTGCTTCTGTGACTTCTACCTAAGAGAGCGTCATCAAGAGAATTAACGCTCCATCCCGGCCTTTTTGTACAAGGACCTGATGAAAAATTCATACATGCAGGCTTGTTTAATGGTTTTTCTTTTATCATTTTACTCTATCCTTCCAGATAGTTGCCCCCCGTTGGGGAGGGGTAACCCACTTATGGGAATATAATCTATGAAAGTTTTAGTCAAATGAAATTTATAATTAAGGGTATTTAATTATTTTTATTTACAGATTTTTCTATACTTGAAACNATATTTTCACAAATATCATTTATTACTGCTTCTTCTTTTGACTCAACCATAACCCTTATAATTGGTTCTGTTCCACTCTCTCTTACAATAATCCTTCCATTGTTAGCTAAAGACAATTCTTGCTCTTTAATTACCTTTTTTACAACTGGATCTTTAAGAGGATTTTTATTGTTTACTGGTATTGATATATTTTTTTGAGGATAAGGTTTAAATAAATNTGTAAGTTCACTAATTGGTCTATCTTCATAGCTCATCATAGATAAAACTTGAAGGGAGGCAATTAATCCGTCGCCTGTTGTACCAAAATTACTCATAACTATATGACCNGAGGGTTCNCCACCTATAGTTAAATCATTTTCTCTCATACTTTTTACTAAATGCCTNTCGCCAACATTTGTTCGTATGAGGTTAATTCCGATACTTGATAAATATTTTTCTAGGGCAAAGTTTGCCATAATTGTTGAAGCAACAGATTTATTCCTAAGAATATCTCTATCATTCCAATTCTTTATAATTGAGGCAAATAAAAGATTNCCATCAACTTCTTTTCCTTTTTCATCGACAACGATCATTCTATCAGCATCACCATCTAGCGCTATACCAATATCTGCGCTTTTCTCAATGACTGTTTTTTTTAATAAATCAGTATTAGTAGAACCACAATTAAGATTGATATTCTTTCCATTTGGTTGATTACCAATAACGGTTACTTGAGCTCCTAACTCCCAAAATGTCTCGGGGGCTACTTTATAAGAAGCACCGTTAGCGCAATCTAGAACAATTTTAATGTTTTCAAGAGTTTTGTCCTTTGGGAAGGATCTTTTGGCGTATTCAATATACCTAGCTTGCGCATCATCTATTCTCTTGGCTCTGCCAATATATTCTGAACGAGGAAACTTTAGAAGATCCTTTGATAGCATTAGGTTTTCTATTTCAAGTTCTTTTTCATCTGATAGTTTGTAGCCATCTGGTCCAAATAATTTAAAACCATTATCTTCATAGGTATTATGAGATGCTGTTATCATTACACCAATATCAGCTCTTAATGCTTGAGTTAAAAAGGCAACNGCAGGTGTTGGGATTGGACCAAATAGAAAAACATCCATTCCTACAGATGTAAAACCTGATGTTAAGGCTGTTTCAAGCATATATCCAGATACTCTTGTATCTTTTCCTATAACAACGCGATGAATATGCGGGCCTCTTGTAAATACTTTTCCAGCAGCAATTCCTAATTTTAGCGCAGTATCAGCAGTTAAGTATGATTCATTTACTGTTCCACGAATACCATCAGTACCAAAGAGTTTTTTATCCAATCAATCCCCCAAAAAAGATTTATTAAGTACCCTGAAGGCCTGGTTCTGATTTTTGAGCTTTTCCACCTGTTTTCGGGACAGATCCTGATAACGTTTTTGAACCTTCATCATCATCCGATGGATTCTCTCTTGTTGGATCAATACCTTTTAAGAGATTAATTATTTCATCACCGGTAAGTGTTTCATAATCAAGTAATCCTCTAGCAATAATATCTAAATCTTTTCTTTTATCTTTTATTATTTTTTCAGCATTTTTATATGACATATCGACTATTACTTTAACTTCCGAGTCAACTTGTTTTTGTGTTTCTTCAGACATACTCTGAGTTCTTGCAACNGATCTTCCAAGAAAAACTTCCTCTTCATTATCNCCGTAAGATAAAAAACCTAATTTTTCAGACATTCCGTATTGCATAACCATGGCTCTTGCCAAGTCGGTTGCTTGCTTAATATCCGATGATGCACCGGAAGTAACTTTATCATAACCAAATACTTCCTCTTCAGCAATTCTTCCTCCCATTGCTACAGCAAGATTAGCAAACATTTTTTCTCTAGTTATAGAAATTTGATCTCTTTCAGGTAATCGCATCACCATACCTAAGGCACGACCTCTAGGTATAATAGTTGCCTTATGAATTGGATCAGAAGAAGAATAATTCAAAGAAACCAATGCATGACCAGCTTCATGATAAGCTGTCAAGGTTCTTTCCTCCTCGGTCATAACCATAGATCTTCTCTCTGGACCCATCATAACTTTATCTTTTGAATCTTCGAACTCAGCATTAGAAACTAGTTTTAATCCTCTTCTTGCAGCAAGTAATGCAGCTTCATTTACAATATTGGCGAGATCAGCTCCCGAAAATCCTGGAGTACCTCGAGCTATTGCTCTGATATCAACATCTGAAGATATGGGAACTTTTCNGATATGAACTTTTAATATTTTTTCTCTGCCAATTATATCNGGATTTGGNACTACNACNTGTCTATCAAATCTTCCAGGCCTTAACAATGCAGGGTCAAGAACATCTGGTCTATTTGTGGCAGCTATTAAAATAATTCCTTCATTTGTTTCAAATCCATCCATTTCAACCAAAAGCTGATTAAGAGTTTGCTCTCTTTCATCATTACCACCGCCTAAACCAGCACCTCGGGATCTTCCTACAGCATCAATTTCATCAATAAAAATTATNCAAGGAGCATTCTTTTTTGCTTGTTCAAACATATCCCTNACACGACTAGCACCAACACCAACAAACATTTCAACAAAATCAGANCCAGAAATAGTAAAAAATGGAACATTCGCTTCACCGGCAATAGCTCTTGCAAGTAGTGTTTTACCTGTACCTGGAGGTCCCACTAATAAAGCNCCTTTTGGNATACGACCACCTAATCTTTGNAATTTTGANGGATCTTTTAGAAATTCAACTATCTCTTGCAGGTCATCTTTTGCTTCATCAACNCCAGCAACNTCCTCGAATGTAACTTTACCGCTTTTTTCNTTTANAAGTTTAGCTTTTGACTTACCAAAGCCCATAGCTTTTCCTCCNCCACCTTGCATTTGACGCATAAAAAAGATCCANACAGCAATCAATAATAGCATTGGNAACCATGAAATAAGTATATTTAGGAAAATTGAACCACCTTCTTTTTCTGGCTTAGCTGAAATAGATACACCTCTATTGTATAATCTATCAATTAAGGTTGGATCAGAAGGAGCAAAAGTTTTAAAAGATCTTCCATCTGAATAATGTCCAGAAATATTATCGCCAGAAATCTCAACATCTACAACATTACCTGCATCGACCTCAGCTAAAAGTTGAGAAAAAGTAATCTCTGACTGATTTTTTGAAACAATAGGATTATCAATTAAGTTGTACAAACCTAATAAAGAAAATGCCAATATGACCCAAACAATAAAATTTCTTAAATTTCCGTTATTCACTTTTTACCTTCTTTCTAAACAATTAGTTAATTACATACCTATATAAATAGTTACTAAATATTGAATTACTAGTGCATTTGTATATTTTTATTCGATTTTATATAAATTTTTAAATCTTTTCGTTTACAATAACCCAAAGTTGGCACTGAAATAAGTCTTTTTTTTGACCAAACTGCTGGAACAGTTTTCCATGCAGATAAAGGAACATTTTGAAAACCTTGTCTTTTTAGTATTCTTTCTTCCTTTAGTATTGTTATTCCAGTATCACCAAGAGCTCTTATTTGGAGATTATTAGATTTATTAGCCTTTAAAAAAAATCTATCATCCCAACAACTGTATCTTGAAGTCAAAGGTCTAATATTAACCGATTTATAACATTCCTCTGGTTCTCTATAAAAAATAAATTCACTTTTTCTTTTTCTAACAACCACACCGGTTAAAGTTTTTGCAGCAACATTATTATCTTTCGCAATCCAAGATAAAATATTTTCAAGCTTATTTCTCCTTGGAGGATAAATAGATCCAGAAATATTCATAAAAATTTTTTCTAAAACTCTAAGTAATACCTCTCTTTCTGTTGACTCTTTCAATAAATTTTTATCCAAAAAATATGCCACATTATCTACATTTGATAAGTATTTTTCTAACAAAATTCCAGTTTGAGTATTTAAAGCATCCTTTGCGGATCGCATCCTTTTTATAACTAAACCAATTTGTTTAGAATTAATTCCCTCTTTAGATAAAATTGGTAAAATTTTTCTAATCCTTGATCTTTTATAATCTAAGTTAAAATTACTTGGGTCCGAAATCCATCTAAGTTTCGAGATATCTAGTATTTTTATAAGTCTTTTCTTTGGTATTTCTAAAAAAGGCCTCACTAATTTTAGTGAGGATGTTTCTGTGACAAAATTCATAACAGCAAGACCATCAACACCAGACCCCTTACCAAGGCGCATAAAAAAAGTTTCAACTTGATCATCAAGATGATGGGCAAGAAAAAGCTTTTCAATTCCTTTTTTTTTGCACCATGAGGTTATTAACTTATATCTTGTTTTTCTTGCTATTTCTTGAATACGAGTTTTTGGTTTAACACCATCCCATTTAAGANTTTTAAACTTAAAGCCTAATAGTTTTGCATTTTGAGAAACAATTTTTGNTTCATTTTTTGACTCTTTTCTAAGACCATGATCAACAACAATAACTGTAACATTAATATTTTTTATTTTTTTTGAAAAAGCTGCTATTTGCATCATTGCAGTAGAATCAGGACCACCTGAAACAGCAAGAGCAATAGGTTTATCATCGATATATTTATTAAAAAGTTTTACCTCTGGTAAATCTTTCATTGGTTTTTTATTTTTCATAACATTATTATAAAGTTATATATTTTTTTAAAGGTTAATTCCCTTTGACCTATCTCTTATTTTACTAATATTATAATCATTCCAAAAACTTTCATGAGAAGTAAAGTTCCATCCCCTCGAATAAGAGATAAAATTTTTAACTTTGAATTTTTCTCGCCTTTGATAAGCTACATACTCACCAATATTATTAAATTTCATAAAAATAATATTCAGGTCGTTTTCATTCGCTGTTGCTAAAGTTTCATCAATCCAGCCATCTAATACCTTAGATTCATTGAATAATAAATGAAATTTAAAATCTTTATAGAATTTACATTCACAGTTGAAATAAATCCAATCATCNGGCGGTATTATATCACCTTTAAAAGCCATCACCTGGCCTTGAGACATTGTGTGCCTTCTATCATAATTTTGCCCGCCTAAAAAGGCACCAGATGTTGGCACTCTTATAAATTTTTCNTCAAAAATTTCTGTTAAAAATTTTGCTTTTGCGTTTTCAAATGACTTTCCTTTAACTTTTTGTGGCGAGGGCATTTTAAAAAATTTTCCTACTGTAATTCATTAAAAACCTCTTCAGGTAAATCAAAATTAGCAAAAACTTCTTGTACATCATCATGATCCTCTAAAGCTTCAATCATTTCTATTATTTTAAGAGCTTTTTCTTTATTCAAAGGTATTTGATTTGATGGTTTCCAGGTCAACTGAGAAGTAATATCGCAACTAAGAATATTTTCGATGTTTTCTGCAACCTGATGTAAATCATCGGTTGAACAAGATATCTCATACTCATCATCCAATAAATCACAGTCAAGAGCTCCTGCATCAGTAGCAATCTCGAAAATATCATCAAAATTACCAGCTGATTTTGAAAATTTTACTACACCTAAATGATTAAACATGAAACTAACAGAACCGGTTTCCCCCAAATTACCGCCATGTTTAGAAAAAACTGATCTGATATCCCCTGCAGTTCTATTTCTATTATCTGTTANTGTTTCTACTATTATACCAACNCCTTCNATNCCAAAGCCNTCATAACGAACAGATTCATAATTCTCACCATTCTCATCATAGCTCTTTTTTATAGCCCTTTCTATATTGTCCTTTGGCATATTTTGAGCTTTACCAAGAGCAATTGCAGAACGTAATCTTGGATTTGCATTTGGNTCAGGTAATCCTAACTTAGCTGCAACAGTAATTTCTTTAGAAATTTTCGCAAAAATTTTAGCTCTTTTTTTATCTTGAGCTCCTTTTCTAAATTGTATGTTTTTAAATTTGGAATGTCCTGCCATTTTGTAAACTCTTTTTAATTCTATCTTTAATTAATTATTGTTTCTTTGTTTGAGACAGAATACCTCCAACTCTAAACGGTTCAATTGATTCACTCAACCCATCACTTGAAGTTTCAATAATTACTCCACAAAGAGTTGGATCACCTTGCGCAGGATTAAATCTTCCCCCGGGTGTTTTTTCAACAAACCTTCTTATAGGTTCAGTTTTTTCCATACCTATAACTGAGTCATAATCACCACACATTCCAGCATCAGTTTGGTAAGCAGTTCCATATGGTAGAATCTGATAATCAGCAGTAGGAATATGAGTATGAGTTCCTACAACTAAACTAACCTTTCCATCACAAAAATGACCCATAGCAGTTTTTTCTGAAGTAGTTTCTGCATGTATATCAATAATTATAGCCTCGCAATTCTCACCCAAATGATTTTCGGATAATACTCTCTCTATGGCTGAGAAAGGATCGTCTAATGACTCCATAAAGAGCCTTCCCATGACATTTACAACAAGGATGCGACCAAATTGATTATTATAAATATTTAATCCTTTACCAGGTGTTTCACTAGGAAAATTAATAGGTCGTAATAGTCTATTTTCATTATCAATATATTTTAAGAGCTCTCTTTGATCCCAAACATGATTACCCGTTGTGATACAATCAACTCCTGAAGAAAAAAGTTTTTCACAAATATCTTCTGTTATTCCAAATCCACCAGCAGCATTTTCACCATTAACAATTACAAAATCTAGAGAATAATCTCTTCTAATATCAGGCATTTTTTTTATAACAGAATCTCTGGCTGATCTGCCAACAATATCGCCTAAAAATAATATTCTCAATTTTTCTTCCTTTCAAAACTTAAAAAGTTTTTTTCTGTAATTACTCCGTCAATCAAAAAATCATGATCTTCTCTAATAAGCTTCTCTGTCTTCTGATCGGAAAAAGCCAGCCCATATTTATCACTTAATTCATAAAATGGAAGACTTCTATCATAAATACCTAGACCCATGCCAAGTCTAGTACCATTTAAGTCAAAACATAACAATGGAATTATAATAACATCAGGTATTACAATTTTTTTTGATGGTGGTGATAAAATACCTAATGTATCTTTTTTTAATGGGTCATCGAAATTCCACTCTCTAAATTCTAATATTTTATTTTTATTAGTATATGGAAGAGCTATTTTTGAACCCTCTTTTGATGCAAAATTTAGCAATTTTAAACAATTTACTTCATGATTTATTGGATTATAACCAGCAATTATTTTATTTTTAAAAGTACCAACAGCTTTTTTAAAATTTTTTATGAAAAATTTTTCATATCTGTCGCAAGAATTGAGAGAAATATTTTTTCTTCTCTCTTTCCATAATAATCTCAGTTTATGTTTTTCTTTGGATGAATCTTTTGACATATAATTAGCTTTATTATTAGCACTTGAATTATTTATCAATATTACTTTCTATTTTTTTTGTTATTCCTTTTAAAACTTCTGTCATTTCGTCAATACTTAGATCATCATTAAGCTCTTGATTTTCCTCTTCAGCTAAAATGCCAGCCAACAAAAAAAGTCTCTGTTGATCAAGTTCTCCAACTCTATCCTTTATACTCTTAACTCTACTAGCAAATTTTAAAGCAAGATTCTGTACCTTTTCCTCATCACCATCAGTACAAGCAATTAAGAATTCTCTATTATTGATTTCAATAGATATATTTCCCATTTCTTACCTTAATTATTTTTAACATAATTAATCAACGACTCTATTTCTTTCCTTGCTTCTCTATTGATATTTTCACTTGTTANTAGTTTTTTTGAAAGGTCTTCTGTAAGTTGACTAGCTNTTTCTAATTCTGCTGATTTTTTTANATAAAGATCTAGTAACTCAGATATACTTGTGTCAGCTTCGTTAATATAATTTTTTAAATTTTCAAAAGTTTTATTCATAGAATTTTATAATTACATCAATATTAAATTGGTTCAATAGTATATTAAAAAAATGAATAATTTAAGATTAAGATTGACGTTTCAGGATTAGTTCTTCAAATTAGATTTTATATATTACTTCAAAAAAATAATCATATGATTCAGAGAAAAAAAAATGGAAAATAATGATGTTAGTCAAAAAAAGATGGCTGATGCAGTAAGGTTTCTTGCAGTTGATGCCGTTAAAAATGCAAATTGTGGTCACCCAGGNATGCCAATGGGAGCAGCAGATTTTGCAACTGTTTTATTTTCTAGATTTTTGAAAATTGATCCTAAAGTTCCTGATTGGCAAGATAGGGATAGACTTGTTTTATCTGCAGGTCACGGTTCAATGTTATTGTATGCTATACATCATTTAATCGGCTATAAAGATATGACGCTCGATCAGATTAAAAACTTTAGACAATTAAATTCTGTAACACCTGGGCATCCTGAATATGGTCATACTCTTGGAATTGAAACAACTACAGGACCTTTAGGTCAAGGGATTTCAACAGCAGTTGGTATGGCTATTGCAGAGAGAATTCTTAACTCTCGTTTTGGAGATGAAATAGTTGATCATAATACTTACGTTATAGCCTCTGATGGTGATTTAATGGAAGGCATAAGTCATGAAGCTATTGGTTTGGCTGGTCATTTAGGATTATCAAAACTTATCGTACTATATGATAGTAATAATATATCAATTGATGGGTCTCTAGATTTATCAGACTCAACTAATCAAAGTAAAAGATTTGAAGCATCTGGATGGAGTACTAGAGAAATTGATGGTCATGACCATGCTCAAATCGAAGAGGCTATTGCCCAAGAATTAAAAACAAACACCCCGTCTTTAATTGTATGTAAAACAACAATTGGTTATGGATCTCCAGATAAAGCAGGAACGTCCGCTTCACATGGAGCACCTCTTAATCAAGAAGAAATTGACAATATGAGAGATAATCTCCAATGGAATCATGCCCCCTTTGAAATACCTACTGATATTAAAGACGCCTGGAGACTTGTAGGACTAAAAAATACAAGCAAAAGAAAAGACTGGGAAGAAAGGCTATCAAAAATTGATGATAAAAAGAAAGTCAAATTTCTTCATGCAATTAATGGTGATATTTCTGATTTAGTTAGTAAGAACATACAAGACTTAAAAGAGAAATATTCTGCTGAGAGTCCAAAACTTGCAACAAGACAATCCTCTCAACAAGTTTTAGAAATTATTAATCCAATAATTGAAGAAATGATTGGTGGTTCTGCTGATCTTACACCATCAAATAATACAAAAACTAAAGATATAAATCCAATTTCAAGGGATGACTTCAATGGAAGATTTATTCATTATGGAATTAGAGAACATGGAATGGCTGCTGCCATGAATGGTATGGCGCTTCATAAAGGAATAATTCCTTACTCTGGGACATTTTTAATTTTTTCAGATTATTGCAGACCTTCAATAAGACTTGCAGCTCTAATGGGTATAAAAGTTATCCATGTTATGACGCATGATTCTATAGGCGTGGGTGAAGATGGCCCTACACATCAACCAGTTGAACAAATTCCGAGTCTAAGATCTATTCCTAATTTAAACGTTTTTAGACCTGGAGATGCTACTGAAGTTGCTGAATGCTGGGAAATTGCTATTAAATCAAATCAACCAACAGTAATTGCCTTAAGTAGACAAGGGTGCGAACATTTCAGAGATACATTTGAAAGCTCTAATAAATGTGAATTGGGTGGTTATGAAATTGGTTCAGTTTCACAAAAGCCTGATGTTTGCATAATTTCAACAGGTAGTGAAGTTTCAATTGCTTTGGATGTAAAAAAAGAATTAGAGAAAGAAGGCACAGTTTGTAAAGTTGTTTCAATGCCAAGTTTTGAATTATTTGAGAAACAATCCGATAATTATAAAAAAACACTTTTAGAAACTAATGGAATCCGTATAGGAATCGAAGCATCAGTTGGTACAGGATGGGAGAAATATCTTGGAGACAAAGGTTTTTTCATTGGGATGAAAGGTTTTGGAGCAAGTGCGCCTGCATCTGATTTGTATGAGCATTTTGAAATTAATAAAGAAAATGTTCTTAAGGTGATTAAAGAAAATTTATAAATAATAGGTGAAAAAATGGTTACTAAAGTTGCAATAAATGGATTTGGAAGGATTGGACGCTTAGCTTTAAGGGCAATAGTTGAGTCAAAAAGAAAAGATATTTCGGTAGTTGCAATCAATGATTTAGGAACTCCAGATTTCAATGCTCATTTACTTCAATATGACTCAATACATGGACAATTTCCTCATAAAGTTAAATGCACAAAAACGTCAATAAATGCTGGACTTGGTCCTATTAAAATTTACTCAGAGAGAAACCCTGAAGATCTTCCTTGGGGAAAATTGGATGTTGATATTGTAATGGAATGTACAGGAATTTTCACTGATAAATCTAAAGCATCGATGCATTTAAAGGCTGGCGCCAAAAGAGTACTTATAAGCGCACCATCAAAAGATGCTGATATTACTGTGGTATATGGGGTGAACCATAAAAAAATAAGAAAAAGTCATAAAGTGATCTCAAACGCCTCCTGTACAACAAACTGTCTTGCGCCAGTGGCAATGGTTTTGGATAAACTTTGTGGTATTAATCAAGGATATATGACGACTGTTCACGCTTTCACTGGTGACCAGGCTATACTTGATACTCTTCATTCTGATAAAAGAAGAGCTAGATCTGCATCGCAGTCAATAATTCCAACATCTACAGGAGCTGCAAAAGCTGTTGGCCTTGTATTACCTCAGCTATTAGGTAAATTAGATGGAACTGCTGTAAGAGTACCTACGCCAAATGTATCAATGATTGATTTGGTATTTAATTCTAAAAAGAAAGTTACTGTAGACCAAATAAATAATGCTATGAAAAAGATTTCCTCCGGAGCATTGAAGGGTGTACTCAATGTTTCTGAAGAACCTCTAGTATCAATTGACTATAACCATAATCCTGCGAGCTCAACATTTGATCTAACACAAACTGAGGTAATTGGTGGAAGATTAGGAAGAGTTTTGAGCTGGTATGATAATGAGTGGGGCTTTGCAAATCGAATGAGTGATACCGCTTCAGTGATTGGTAAACTTATTTAAAATAAATAATGTTAAATTTAAGAAACTTAGATCAACTTTTAAAAGAGAATTTAAAAGATAAGATAGTCTTTATCAGAGTAGACCTTAATGTTCCTATTAAAGATAATATTGTTTTAGATGATACAAGAATAGAGAGAATTACCCCAACAATTAATGAATTATTAGATAAAGGTTCAAAAATTTGTCTATTGTCTCACTTTGGAAGACCTGATGGNACTAATAATAAAGAATTTTCTCTTTCGAAAGTNATAACATCATTGGAAAAACATTTAAAAAAAGATATCCTATTTATAGAAAATTCTTTTGAAGATAATGTAAAAAATAAAATACAATCATCCTCAATCGATGAGATAATATTATATGAAAATACNAGATTNCATGACGGNGAAGAAAAAAATGATNAAGATNTNGCAATGAAGGTTGCTCAAAATGGCGATTATTTTGTAAATGATGCATTTTCAGTTTCACACAGATCTCATGTTTCGACTGTAGGTATTGCAGAATATCTTCCTTCTTTTTCTGGGAGATATCTAGAGAAAGAAATTTTAATGATTAATAAATCTTTAAGTACCGGTTCTGGAAAAAGACTTGGTATTATTGGTGGCTCGAAAATATCTACAAAATTAAAAGTTCTTGAAAACCTTACAGAAAATGTTGATAAACTTTTTGTTGGAGGAGGAATGGCAAATACTTTTCTTCTTGCAAAAGGTTATAAAATTGGAAAATCTTTGTGCGAAAGATCGATGATAAATACAGCAAATAATATATTGTTAAATGCGAATAAAAATAATTGTGAAATAATTTTACCTGTTGATGCATTGGTTGCAAAGGATATGGAAAAAGGAACATCATTTAACGAAACATCGGTTGATAAAATTCCTCCTGATGCTTTAATACTGGATATAGGCTCAAAAACAATTAGTAAAATTAGTGGTATTCTTCAGGAAATGTCTACTGTTGTTTGGTGTGGCCCACTTGGTTTATTTGAACTAAATCCTTTTCAGACAGGAACAGTTTCTGTTGCAAAAGAGATATCAACACTAACAAAAAATAAAAAAATTATTTCAGTAGCTGGTGGTGGCGATACTGTTGCTGCCTTAAGTCAATCAAATTATAATAAGGACTTTACATATATATCTACTGCAGGTGGAGCTTTTTTAGAATTGTTGGCTGGTGAAATATTACCAGGATTGGAAGTATTAAGAAAATAAGGGAAAATAAAATGACAGATATTAATGAGATAGCAAAAAAAATGGTGGCTCCTGGAAAAGGAATCCTAGCAGCTGATGAGAGTTCAGGTACTATTAAAAAAAGGTTTGATTCAATTAATGTAGAGTCAACAGAAGATAACAGAATGAATTACAGAAGAATTTTGTTTGAGACTGAAGAGGCAATGAAGAATTATATTTCTGGTGTAATTCTTTTTGATGAAACAATAAGACAATCAAATAAAGAGGGTAAAAAGCTAGTTGATATTATTAGTGAGGCAGGTTCGCTTCCTGGTATTAAAGTTGATATGGGAGCAAAGGAATTGGCAATGATGTCTGGTGAAACTGTTACCGAAGGTTTAGACGGATTAAGGGAAAGATTAGAAGAATACTCAAGCTTGGGTGCTAAATTTGCAAAATGGAGAGCAGTCATAGCAATTTCCGATGAAATCCCCTCTCCTCTTTGTATTGATACAAACTCTCATGCTCTTGCAAGATATTCAGCTCTTTGCCAAGAGGCAGGTATAGTACCTATTGTTGAGCCAGAGGTATTAATGGACGGTTCTCACTCAATAGAGAGATGTTATGAAGTAACAAAAAATACTCTAACAAAAGTTTTTGATGATTTAGTTAAACATAAAGTTGATCTAACAGGCATTTGCCTTAAACCTAACATGGTTATAGATGGAAAAGACTCCTCAAAGAAATCTTCACCAGAAGAAATTGCAAATATGACAGTCAATTGCTTCAAGGAAACTGTTCCATCAGAGGTTCCTGGAATAGTTTTTTTATCTGGTGGTCAATCTGAAGTTGAGGCAACTGAGAACCTTAATGCAATTAATAAGATTGAAGGGACTCCATGGAATTTAAGCTTTTCTTATGGTAGGGCTCTTCAAGCATCAGCTTTGCAAGCCTGGCAAGGCTTGCAGGAAAACGAAGAGGAATGCTCAAAAGCCTTCTCTCATAGAGCAAAAATGAATTCTCTTGCAACAAAAGGTATGTGGACTAAAGATCAGGAAAACTAATGTTAAGGATTTCTAATGAAGATTAATGGTAATGAGATTAAACCGGGTAATATAATTCAACACAATGATGCAATTTGGGTTGCAGTTAAGACTTCGCACGTAAAACCTGGAAAAGGAGGAGCTTTTGCTCAGGTAGAATTAAAAAAAATACCAGATGGTACCAAGCTTAATGAAAGATTTCGTGCTTCAGAAACAGTAGAAAGATTAAGACTTGATAATAAATCTTATCAATATTTATATACTGAAGGAAACCTTGCCTCATTTATGGATAAAGAAACATATGAGCAAATTGAAGTATCTTTGGATTTTATAGGCGAAAAAACAGCGTTACTT
>NYSO01000018.1 GCA_002683015.1 Rhodobiaceae bacterium | reverse complement strand
AGTAGCAATTTGTCAATTGTTATTAAAACATCCAGATATTCTTCTATTAGATGAACCAACCAATCATTTAGATGCAGAAACTGTTGCTTGGTTAGAGAACTATCTAAAAAATTATCAAGGAACTATTGTTTTAATTACTCATGATAGATATTTTTTAAATAATATAACTGAATGGATACTTGAGCTTGATAGGGGTAAGGGTATTCCTTATGAAGGAAATTATACCTCATGGCTAAGTCAAAAACAAAAAAGGATAGAGCTTGAAAACAAGCAAGACAATTCTAGGCTTAAAAGGTTGAAGAGTGAAATCGAGTGGATTTCATCTTCACCAAAAGCAAGACAGGCTAAATCAAAAGCCAGAATAAAGAGTTATAACGACCTTAAGGATACTGATGTTAAAGAAGATAATGGAGAGCCTCAAATAATAATTCCTAAGGCCCCTAGATTGGGAGATATGGTAATTGATGTTAAGGGACTTTCAAAGTCATATGATGAGAATTTATTAATTGAAGATATTAGCTTTAGATTGCCCCCTGGAGGAATTGTAGGGATAATTGGAGCAAATGGTGCGGGTAAAACTACATTATTTAATATCTTATCTGGCGTGGAGAAATCTTATGATGGAGAGGTAAACATAGGGGAGACAGTATCATTGGGTTACGTCGATCAATCAAGAGATGATTTAAATAGTAAAAAAACAGTTTGGGAAGAAATTTCTGAAGGTAACGATATTCTTGAAGTTAATTCAACTACCATTAATTCCAGAGCATATGTTAGCGCTTTTAATTTTAAGGGCACAGATCAACAAAAAGTTGTAGGTCAACTCTCTGGAGGAGAAAGAAATAGGGTTCACTTGGCGAAAGTTTTAAAATCTGGTGCAAACTTATTATTATTAGATGAACCTACAAATGATTTAGATGTAGAAACCCTTCATGCATTGGAATATGCATTAGAAAAATTTTCTGGAAGCGCATTAATAATAAGTCATGACAGATGGTTTTTGGATAGAATGGCTACTCATATTCTTGCTTTTGAAGGTAATAGTCATCTTGAGTGGTTTGAGGGAAATTATTCTGATTACCTCATTGATTATAAAAGAAGATATGGTGAAAGTGCAGAAATTCCTAGTAGAATAAAATATAAAAAATTTTCACGCTAAATTAACGTGATTGAACGTTTANTCTTTCTATAAGTTTNTTAATATNNCCATCATTTTTACTCAAGAAACTTGTAAAAGTTGATCTTTGCTCTTGCGCCATCCAAATACCAGATATTCTCATATCAAAGACTTTATTAATACCAGATTTATTTTTTATTACCCACCAATCAATAGATATAGGCTTAGGTCTGTCATTAAATTGTATTGACGAATATANAATNTTTCCTCTTTTTCCTTTATCCTCATTNTTTATTATTTGAATATTTCCAGAAGGATATGAGAGAAGTCTTTTTGCATAAACTTCAGAGATAAAGTCTTCAATTGATTGAAAATATTTGCCTGAACTTTCTTTATCAAGACCTTTTCTATAGGGACCTAAAACAAAAAGAGATATTCTTCTAATATCTAAGTTTTTGATAAAGATTTCTTNAAGTAAAATTTCTTTTTTATCATTTGCAATGTTTTGCTCTCCTAAGATTGATAATGCACTTTNACCAATATTTTNAACCCACAAAGATGCCTCATCATTATTTGCAAAAAGCGAATTAAAATTAAAAATAAGAGTAAAAACTAATATTGATGTATTGATTAATATTTTATTTCTTGTCATCTTCACTCTCATAAAATTCATCTAAATCACTCTCAAAAATATCTTGATCTTCTTCAAAATTATCACCAATATTTATTTCTCTGNTTTGTAAGTAAATTGACCTCAAAGTTGAGTAATAATCAATTGAGGTTTCTCTTAAATTATCAATTGTATCACCATTACGAGATCTTTCTGATAAAGCATAAACAATAGATGGTGAAAAACTTATAATTGTATCCTCATCTTTTAAAGCATATCTGACAGGGTTCAAAGCAATGTCAACTATTGTTCCAAAGAAGTGTCTTGAGGTTCTTGGTCCAAGAAAAGGTACTACTAGAAATTGTCCTTCCCCAATACCCCATGTTTCAAGAGTTTTACCAAAATCGGTATCGTTTTTCTCTAACCCTATATTGCCTGCAACATCAAACAAACCAAATAGCCCAATAGTTGAATTTACAAAAAATCTACTTAACGAATAAGCTCCGGATGGAATATTTCCTTGTGATAAGTAATTTAAAATATTAGATGGTTCATNAATATTTGAAATTGCATTTGAAATACCTGTTTCAACGANATTTGGAAGTATTCCATATACCTTTGATGTTGGTTTCAATAAATTTTGATCAATCGCATCATTAAAATTATGAATAGTTCTATTTGTTTTTTCATAATCATGATTTATTTCAGCAATAACCAAAGAATTACTTATAAATAAAATTAAAAATAAAAAACTTATATATTTATAAAAATATTTCATTAAATTTATAACCCTCAAGAATGTATTATATTAAAATTATATTTTTTTCTAGAGTTCTAGCATTTTTACTCTTTTGATTATTTTCTCATGAATAGCTTTATTTGTTCCAATAACTGAAGGTTTTTTTGTATTTTCNGTATTATAAATTATTTTTTTATTAGTGTGCAGTGTCACAATACCTCCAGACTCTGAAATTAATAAATCGCCAGCGGCTATATCCCAGTCATTTTTTGAATTTAAAGCCATCATTGCATCATATTGTCCTGAAGCCACAAGGGCCATTCTATANGCAATTGAATTCCTNTTTTCTACATCCATTTTTGGCCAAGGNTCTTTCCATGCNGGATGACTGAACATCGGTTTAAATGCAATCATTTTACATTTTTCTAATCNATTATAGTTAGAAATTNTAACTTTNTTATTATTTTTCCAGGACCCTTTATTTTTTTCAGCTTCGAACATTTCACCAGTCGANGGGCTNAAAACAATTCCAGAAATTGGTAAACCGTTTTTAACTATTGCTACTGATATTGAGAATTCTTTNTTTCCCTCTAAGAAAGCCTTTGTTCCATCAAGNGGATCAACAANAAAAGTTATTTTTTTATTTAATCTTGATCTATCATCCTCATTCTCTTCAGAGAGCCAACCAAATTCTGGATTTTTATTTTTTAAAAGTTTANTTAATAAATCATTTATTTCAATNTCAGCTTTAGAAACAAGGCTTCCATCATCTTTTTTCCATTGTTCAGGATCTTTTTTAAACCATTTTAAAGCTAATTTTCCTGCCTCTAAAATGCTTTCTTTAACCAGATTATGCTCAGATGATGCTTTAAACCCCTGCAATAGTCATTCCTTCAATGGCTAATGTCGGAGCATTTATTGAGTATAGAAATTCTAAATCATCGGCGACTGTCATTTTTTTAAACATATCATTTAAATTATCAGCAATTGTTACCTCANTTATTGGAAATGAAATTTCTCCATTTTCAATTTTAAAACCTGACGCTCCTCTACTGTAATCCCCTGTAATCAAATTTACGCCTTGTCCAATTAGGTCTGTTACATAAAAACCATTATTCACTTCATTAAGAATTTGCTTANAAGACTTGCTGCCATTATCGATAAACATATTTGTTGGGCTTGGGNTTGGNGGTGATGAAACACCTCTCGAAGCTCTTGAATTTGAAACCATACCTAGTTGTTTTGAGGTTGTGGTATCAAGAATCCAGTTTTTTAAAATCCCATTTTCTACAAGACTTATTTTTTCCATCGAACAGCCTTCGTCATCAAATGGTTTTGAAGATAAACCTCTGATTATATTTGGATTATCTATTATATTAATTTCATTTTTAAAAATTTTTTGATTTAATTTTTCTTTTAAGAAGCTTGAGCCTCTTACTATGGAAGAGCCATTTACCAAGGATGCAAAATGTGCAAGCAATGTTCTTGCGACCCTTGGATGAAAAACAACATCCAATTTACATGTATTAATTTTTTTTGGATTACATTTTGAAAGTGTATTTTCAGCGGCTTTAATTCCAATATCTGAAGAGTTTCTTAAGTCGCTAAAAAAAACTTTTGAGTCAAAATCATAGTCTGTTTGCATATTAGAGCTGTTTCCAGCAATAACTGAGCAAGATGCTGAAAAATTACTTTTCTTATAACCATTTGAAAAACCCTCAGAAGTTGCAAGATATACTGATGATTTGCTCTGTGAAGCTGATGACCCATTAGAATTATTTATTCCTTCAACTTCTAGAGATTTATTTTCAATATCGAGAGCTAATTTTTTTAATTCATCGGCACCTAAATCCTTACTGTCATACAAATCCAGCTCAGGAATTTTTGTAGTTGTCTGATTGGCTAACCCTGGCAATGGATCGTCAGGTGTCAATTTTGTCATTTCAATAACTCGATCAATTGTTTCATTAATTGACTCTTTATTAAAATTATTTGTTGATGTTATAGCGTTTTTTTCACCAATAAACGTTCTCAAGCCAAGTATTTGAGTTTCAGACTGTTCAATTTCTTCAATCTTACCAAGCCTACAACCAATATTTTTTGAGACATTACCTATAATAACTACATCAGAAAAATCTGCCCCTTTTAATGAAGCTTTTTCAAGTACTTCTTCAGCCAATAATTTATAATTTATTTTTTTCATTACTTAAAAATTTTATCTTTCTAAAACTTGTTGATAAACCTTCTTCATTAAAGTTGGTAATCCTAACTCATTAATTTCATCAATGCCAACCCACATACCATCTATACTATTTTTATTAAATTTATTTTTTTCATATACAGTCAATATAAGTTTGAAATGAGAAAACTCGTGCATTACTTTTTTGTTTAACTTTTTGGTATTTTTTATGGAGAGAATTTTCTTATCGTTCTCATTAATTTTATTTTTTGACCAATTGTAAGATGGAAATTCTAACATCCCTGGAAGCAGACCATTTTCTTCCCTTCTTTTTAATAGAATTTGATTATTTTTATTCCTTATCCAATAAACAATACCTTCTCGAACCGGCTTATCGTTTTTAATAATTTTTTTTGGAATTTCATTAACTGCATTTTTCTTTTTTGTGATACAGAATTTTTCTATTGGACAATCATTGCATAATGGATCTTTTGGAGTGCATATTAGGGATCCTATATCCATTAATGCTTGGATATAATCTCCATTATTAAATTTTGGAGTAAGTTTCTCAGCATTTTGTTTTATTTCTTTTTTTATTTNTTTAATTGGTTTTTTTAAATAAAAAATTCTTGCCATTACTCTCTCAATATTAGCATCAACTACTGTGTCTTTTTCATCTTTTGCTATGGCTCTTATTGCTGCTGCAGTATATTCACCAATTCCAGGTAGTTTTATTATTTCATCCTTTTCAAGGGGAAAAATTCCATTAAATTGATTACTAATTATTCTTGATGTTAAATGAAGATTTTTTGCTCTCCTATAATAACCAAGACCAGACCAAAAATCTAAAACTTCATTAATATTACTTTTTGATAATTTTTTAATATTTGGCCATTTTTTTAAAAACTTTTTATAGTATGGGATTACTGTTGCGACAGTAGTTTGTTGAAGCATAATTTCTGAAACCCATATTTTATATGGGTCTTTTNNCGAATTATTTTTATATCTCCATGGAAGATCCCGCTTATTTGCGCTATACCAGTTAAGAACATTTTTTGAAAAATCTGTATAATTCATTTAAACCTTTATGCGAGATAGATATAAATTGAAGGAATATAATAAACAATTAAAAGCCGCAACGCAATTAGGCTGGTACGTGAATAAAATCACAAAATCTTTTTTCAATAAACAAGGCTTTGCTCAAAATTATATTATAGAAAACTGGGATTTTATTGTAGGACCATCCTATGTAGAAAAATCACTACCCATTAAACTACAAATTGAAAAAATTGGGGGATATTTAGTGATAGCATGCGATGGCTCTACGGCTCTAGAGATGGAATATTTGAAAGAAGATATTATTGAAAAAGTAAATTCTTATTATGGTTTTCAAGCTATAAACAAAATAAAATTTCAAAATTTACCTATTCAGAACGATATTAAAAATAAGAAATCAGAAAAAAATGTAAAAGATAAATTTAATCCCGACGACACAAATAAACAAAATGTTGATTATGACTCTTTGTCTAGCTTCGAAAAGGCTTTATTAAAATTACAAAAATCCATTATTAAAAAGAAAAATGATTTATAATGGTCAAACGACTCACTTTGGGATTTTATAAATATGAATAGAAAAAATATTTTTTTAATAGCCTCTGCATCTGCAATAACAATTATTNTNGTAATGTTGTTTTCTAGTTTAAATAATGACTCTCAGTTAATAGATGAAAATTTCCAAAATATTCAAAATATTCCTAGCTCATCATTTGGTGTTGAAAGAGAGTTAGAAGGAGACCACATCATTAGTTTTGGCGAACCTAAAAATACAATTATTGAATATGCATCAATGACTTGTCCTCATTGTTCAGATTTTCATGGAAATATTTTTCCAAAAATAAAAGAAGAATTAATTGATACAGGTAAGGTTAAGTATACTTTTAGAGACTTTCCTCTAGATCCTTTTGCTATGGCCGGCACAATGATTGCAAATTGTGTGTCTGAAGATAAATATTTTGATGTGATAAATGTTCTTTTGAAAACTCAACAAAAGTGGATTGAAAAAGGATATCAAGGAATAATCTCTATAGCTAAAAANTTTGGACTTACACTTNCTGAAACTGAACAATGTCTTGGTAACAAAGAATTAATTAAACTTATTGAAACTAATATGAGTTTAGCTAGCAATAGTTTTGGTATTACTGGAACACCTACAGTTTTTGTTAACGGTAAGAAAATTCAACCTTTGGAATATGAGAATATTCTTAATGAGATAAAATAAAGGAACAAAATTGGATTTTAAGAAATTACGAATTTCAAACTTTAAATCATTTGTTGATCCTGTTGAGGTGAATATAAATGACGGACTTACTGGTGTTGTAGGCCCAAATGGGTGTGGAAAATCTAATCTTGTAGAGGCTTTAAGATGGGTCATGGGCGAAACATCATATAAGTCAATGCGAACAGATGCCATGGACGATGTTATTTTTTCAGGAACAGANAACAGGCCAGCAAGAAACTTTGCAGAAGTATCACTAATTCTTGATAATAAAGATAGAAATGCTCCTAAAGATTANAACAAAGAAGATAGTATAGAAATAATTAGAAGAATTGAAAGAGAATCCGGTTCTGCATATANNGTAAATGGGAAGGATATAAGAGCAAGAGATATTCAAATGTTTTTTGCTGATGTATCAACTGGAGCAAGATCACCATCACTTGTTCGTCAAGGTCAAATTGATGAGTTAATAAGCCAAAAACCTGAACAAAGAAGAAAAATTTTAGAAGAGGCCGCTGGAATTTCAGGATTCCATGTTAGACGTCATGAGGCTGAATTAAGACTAAATGCAGCAAACAATAATATNGATCGCCTTGATGATGTTTTAAAAGAACTATCTTCTCAAATCANATCTTTAAGAAAACAGGCTCGAGAAGCAACAAGGTATAAGTCTTTGTCTGAAGAAATTCGTAATGCTCAGGCAGTAGTTTTGGCAGTAAAGCTAGAGCTCATAAANGAAGAGTTGGATGACTCAAACAAAAAATATAACGAAGCAAAAAAAAATCACCAAGACACGATTAATTCTCTATCAAGAATTAATACAGAAGAAATTCAATTAGTGGATAAATTAGCACCTCTCAAGGAAGAATCCGCCTCTGATGCCGCTAAATTTCAAAGATTAATAATTGAGATGGAAGGTTTGGATAATGAGTTAATGAGGCAGGAAAAAAGAATAATTGAATTAGATGATTTTATATTATCAAGCACTTCTCAATTAGAAAGAGAGAATGAAATTTTAACAGATTTAAAAACCTCTCTTTCATCATATAGTAATACAGAAGAAAAAATTAAGAAGAGAAATGAAATTCAAATTAAAATTGATGAAATTTTATCATTATTAAAAGCTAATAATGAAAAAATTAATATTTTTTCATCAAAATATTCGCAAAAAGAGAATTTAGAAAAAATTACAGAAAATAATAAAGAAATTATTGACTCTATTTTATCTCAAATCAAAAGAGAAAAAGATTATCATGATAGTTTAAACAAACTATCAAAAAGCGAGAATAATTTGGAATCTCTCTCTCAGAAAGACAGTCAAATTAAAGAGCTTATTAATAAAAAGACTGATGAATTAAATCAAAATGAAAATCTTATCAATAATTTTGTTGAACTTTATTCTCAGAAAAATGTATTGGAAAAATTACTAGGTTCTAGTTTGGATGTTAAGAACTCCTTAATAGATAAATTAGAAGTTGAACCTGGATTTGAAAATGCATTAGATGCGCTTTTGGGTGATGAATTATATTATTCAGTTGATAATGATCAGCCAATTCATTGGGAATATTTAGGAGATTTTGCTGAAGAATTATCTTTACCAAAAAATTGTGAACCCTTNTCAAACTTTATCAAAGGATCAAATGTGATCAGCAGGAGACTAAGACAAACAGGTCTTGTTAAAAAAGAAGATGGGCTGAAATTAATATCAGATTTAAATTTTGGACAAAGATTAGTTTCAAAAGAGGGTGATTTATGGCGATGGGATGGTTTAGTTGTCTCCTCAAGCTCATCTAGCTCTGCAGTTAAGCGACTTCAACAAAGAAATAAATTAGATGAAATTAATAAGTCAATTAAAGAATTTCAAGTTAAGTACAAAGATATTGAACAACTTCGTAAAAAAAGTATTGATATTCAAGAATCAATAACAAATTCAAAAATAGAGTTGGACAGGGTTTACACGCAAATAAATGCAAAAGAAGATAATGCTGAAAAAATAATTAAATCTAAAAATGAATTATCAATATTAAACAAAAAACTTGAGGAATTTAATTCTGAAAGTAATGATAATCTTAAGCAATTGTCAGAAATTAAAACCTCTATAGATAGTTTTGAAGTTGAGTTTGGTGGTATTGAAAAACTTCGCAAAACAGGTGAGGAATATCAGGAAACTATTACTACGCTTAAAATTGAATTAGATAGAATAAGTACAGAAATAGAAAGCAAGGGTGATATTGAAAAGAAAATACCTCAAGCTATTGATTTAATATCTTCTCTTGAAGAACGTATACAAAATTTTAAGAACGAGAAGAGTAATTATACTAGTCTTCCTGAGGAGATTGAAAAAAAGAAAGATACTCTTAATGCCCTTATAGAAGAGGCTAGGTTAAAAAAATTATCCTCTGAAGATAAACTTACTGATCTAGAAAATAAAATTGATGCTATTAGATCGAAGCAAAGAGAAATTACAGAACAAGAGGCACAGCATAGAGAGTCTGAAGCAAGGCTTGAGACTTTACTTCAAAATAATCGTGAAAAAAAAGACGATATCAATAGTCAGATTGATAAAGATCTAAAATTAAATAACAATCAATTACTAGAATTAGTAAATTTTAGCGAAGACAATCCTAGACCAGATGAAATAACAGCGGAACAAAATTTTGAACGGTTCAAGAATGAGAGAGATATTTTGGGGGGTGTAAATTTAAGAGCTGATGATGAACTTAAAGAAGTACAAGATCGTTTTGATGAAACCAAATCTGAAAGAGAAGATCTAGATGCTGCAATATCAAAACTTAAGAAAGGTATCTCTGGTTTAAATCAAGAAAGCAGAGAAAGAATGAAACTAGCATTTAATGAAGTTAATGAAAAGTTCCAAAATGTCTTTAAGAAACTTTTTGGNGGAGGTCATGCGGAATTAAATTTTGTTGACTCAGATGATCCTTTAGAGGCTGGCTTAGAGATGTTAGCTCAGCCACCAGGAAAAAAACTTAAGTCTATGGAATCTCTCTCTGGCGGAGAAAAAGCACTTACTGCTATATCATTGATATTTGCAGTTTTTCTTACAAACCCTTCTCCCATTTGTGTTTTGGATGAGGTTGATGCACCATTAGATGATGCTAATGTTGAAAGATTTTGTGATTTAATTGAAGAAATGTCTAAAAATGTTAATACTAGATTTCTTATTATCACTCATCATGCATTAACTATGTCGCGCATGGATCGTCTTTTTGGAGTTACTATGCAGGAAAAAGGAATTAGCAAATTAGTTTCAGTAGATTTAAAGACTGCAGAAAAATTTCGTAAGTTAGCGTAAACCTGTAAAAAGAATATTTTAGGTAAGAATTGTGGCCAAAAATGATTTAAATTCGGAAGGCAAAAAAAAATTAGATGCATCTGATCTAATATCAAAAATAGATGAATTTAAAGAAAAAGAAAGGCTTGCAAAGACGTCTGAAAATATTGAAAAACGAGGAAATTCAATAGGTTTGGCCTTTAGATTAAGTACTGAACTTGTATCAGGTATCGTGGTAGGCTCTATTATGGGCTGGTCACTAGATAAATGGCTAGGATCCCAGCCGTGGTTTTTTTTAATTTTTTTTATTTTAGGTATTGCAGCTGGGATAATAAATGTTATTAAGACTGCTAAGAATATGAATAATGAGTCTTGAATTTAAGGAATGTAATTTAAATGGCTTCAGCTGATAATTTAGATGATCATCACTCTGCAGGATCCTTTCCTGCTGACCCAATGCACCAGTTTGAAATTTCAAGATATTTTGAATTAAATCTTGGTGGATTAGATATTTCTTTCACAAATTCTGCCCTATTTATGGTTATTTCCGTTATTCTAATAAGCTTTTTTTCAATTTTCTTTGTAAGAAAACAAGCATTAGTTCCTTCTAGAATGCAATCATTAGTAGAACTATCTTATGAGTTTGTTTCCAATATGGTTAGGCAGAATGTTGGTCAGGAAGGAAAGAAATACTTTCCATTTATTTTTACTATTTTTATGTTTGTGCTTTTTTTAAATATGCTTGGAATGATGCCTTATAGTTTTACAGTTACAAGTCATATCGCGGTAACATTTGCTTTAGCATTTTTAATTTTTCTACTTGTAACAATTGTAGGCTTTGTTAAGCACGGATTTGGATTTTTTGGTTATTTCGCTCCAAAGGGCGTTCCTGTTTTTATGCTACCACTTTTAGTTGTTATTGAGGTTATTTCTTACTTTACAAGACCCATTAGCCTATCTGTAAGATTATTTGCAAATATGATGGCTGGTCATACTATGCTTAAGGTATTTTCTGGCTTCGTTTTATCTTTGGGTTTTGTAGGTGGATGGTTGCCTCTTGGTGTAATGGTTGCATTTACTGGGTTAGAAATTTTAATAGCATTTTTACAAGCATACGTTTTTACAATTTTAACGTGCATTTATTTGAATGACTCATTGCATATGCATTAAATTTAATTATAACAATATTATTAATTTTTAAATAAGGAGATTAAAATGGAAGCAGAAGCAGCAAAATATATAGGTGCTGGAATAGCATGTATGGCTCTAGCTGGAGCAGGTATTGGAATAGGACTTATCTTTAGTAGCTATCTTCAGGGAGCTTTAAGAAATCCAAGCGCTGCACAAGCCCAATTTCCAAATCTATTGCTAGGTTTTGCACTAGCAGAAGCTACTGGTTTGTTTGGATTATTAGTTGCATTAATTCTTTTATTTGTTCTTTAATTTTTAAAAAATTTTATGCCTCAATTAGACTTTACAACATTCATTCCTCAACTTTTTTGGTTATTTTTGTGTCTTAGCTTTTTGTATATTGTATTATCAAAAATAGCTTTACCAAGAATTTCTGATGTAATTGAAGAGAGAAATGATACAATTACTGATGACCTNGATGAGGCCAAAGCTTTATCATTAGAAGCAGAAAAAGTTGTTGATGAGTTAAAGTCTAAACTTGAAGATGCAAGATCCTCGTCACAAAAAAAGCTAATGGACGAGAGGCAGAAAAGTTTAGATATAGTTTCGTCCGAAAGAAAAAAATTCGAAGAGAATATANCTAAAGAAATATCNTCATCTGAAGAAAAAATAAACAAAGGTAAAGTTGAGGCCCTAAAAGAGGCCTCAGACCTTGCTATAGATATCGCTGAAGAAATTATTAATAATCTTTATGTTAAGAAGGTTGATAAAAAAGATTTAAATAAATTCTCTAAAGATTTAAATTAAGGTAGGTAGATTTTTATGTTTGATGCAACTTTTTTTGTAGCTTTATCTTTTGTATTGTTTGTTGTTTTTGTTATTTGGGCAGGACTTCCATCTACAATTATTAAGTCTTTGGACGATAGATCTGAGCAGATTAAAAAAGAACTTGATGAGGCAAGAATCCTTCATGAAGAAGCACAAAAGCTCCTTGCTACAGAAAAAAGAAAATTAGAACAATGCGATGCAGAGGTTGAGGATATTTTAAAACAGGCCTCCGAACAAGCTGCTTTAATAACTGAAAAATCATATAAATTACTTAAAGAAGAAATTCAAAGAAAACAAAAACAAGCTGATCTTAAAATTGCTCAAGCTAGAGATGAGGCGGTTAGAGAGGTAAAGGCTAAAGCATCAGAATTATCATTAATTATTACAAAAGAATATTTGAAGGAAAATATTGATGATAATGCAGCTTCTGACTTAATAGATAAAAGTATTTCTGATCTTAAAGATAATCTCTAACTGTTAATCCTCAATTAATCTTGGCATTATATCAACAAAATTACATGGCTTATGCCTACTATCTAGTTGGTATTTTAAAATCTCATCCCATCCATCTGCAACTGCACTTGGAGATCCAGGCAAAGCGAAAATAAATTTATTTTTGTAAACACCTGCAGTTGCCCTAGATTGAATAGTAGACGTTTTTATTTTTTCAAATGAAATTTGGTGAAAAATAATTGAAAAACCATCAATAGTTTTTTCAAAAATTTCCTCTAAGGCCTCTGGTGTTACNTCGCTCCCGGTTAACCCTGTTCCGCCTGTTGTTATTATGACATCAATATTTTTATTATTACCCCAGTTTATAATATTTTTTTGTATTTCAANCTTATTATCTTTAACAATCTTTCTTTGAAAAATTGAGTGACCAAATTCAGAGATTTTTTTTTCTAAAACATCACCAGATTTATCATTTTGTAAAGTTCTTGAGCTTGAAATAGTTAAAATACAAATATTAAGTTTTATGAATTCAGAAATAAGATNAGTCATTGTAAATTTAATTCCTTAATTTTTTCTGATAACATTATTAAATCATTCCATGTTTCTCGTTTGTACTCAGGTCTTCTCANAAGAAAATCAGGAGCAAGAATAGGTAAGCATGAAATAGTTGAATCATTGTTTTTATAATGTAAAAAACTCCCTCTCGAGTTTAAAATACCATCATCCTTTTGAAGAATATACTTAAGCGGGTCAGCTCCTAAAAAAATTAAAATTTTAGGATTAATGATTTCAATTTGTTTTTTTATAAATGGTAGTAATAAATCAATTTCAACCTCATTTAAGTCTCTTTCGCCCGGAGTTTTCCAAGGAATAACTGGCGTATAACAAATACTGTCTAATGATAAATTTATTGATGATAGAATATTAATAAATAAATCATAACTTTTACCAACTAAAACCTTTCCTTCTTTATCCTCTTCAGGGGAGGGGATATTTGTAATTATCATTATTTTTGAATTTAAATTACCTTGAATTTTATTTAAATTTTTAGAAATATTTTTTAATTCACAGTCTATTGAATTTGCAAGATATTCATATAAATCATTGAAATTCTTAAGCTGATCTAGATTAGTAGAGGATATATTTTCTATTTTTTTATTTTCTTTTTTTGTACTATCTTCAGAAAAATTTAGTGGTGAGTCCGATAAAGCTTCATCAATACCCGCTTCAATTTGCCACTTAAGATCGTCTAAAAAATTATGCATATTTGATGATATCATTATTTTGATAAGTCATTTAAAAAAATTTTTATAAATAAAAACTAATGTTATTTTATACTTTAAGATTATTTTTTATTATTTATAATATAAATTCTATTTTATTTATAATGAAAATAATATCAATTTATATAATTAATTTGATAAATACAATAAAAACTAGTGAATATGCCATTATTTCACTTTTATTTGAACACCGAATTATGTTACAGGATATGACATGAATGATTTACCAATAAACGAAGTAAATGCAANNCAGGGTCAAGTTTTGGACNCATCGTCTCGTGAGTCTATGGAGTATGATGTTTTAATAGTGGGTGCAGGTCCAGCAGGTTTATCAGCTGCAATACAATTAAAACAGTTAGCACAAAAAAATGANTTAGATTTATCTGTCTGCGTATTAGAAAAAGCCAGTGAAGTCGGTGCTCATATTTTATCAGGAGCTGTTATAGAGACCGTTGCCCTTGATAGATTGCTTCCTGATTGGAAAGAGATGGATAGCCCAATAAAAACAAAAGTTAAGAAAGATAAACTTTCATATTTTGGTGAAGATTGGTCTTTTTCCATACCTCAGATAATGTTNCCTCCTCTTATGAAAAATCATGGTAATTATATAGTAAGCCTAGGAAGTGTTTGTAAGTGGTTAGGTGAGGTTGCAGAAGGCTTAGGCGTAGAAATTTATCCAGGATTTAGCGCTGCTGAGGTTTTGTTTAATGCTGATAATAGTGTTAAAGGTGTTGCTACAGGTGATATGGGTGTTTCNAGGGAAGGAGGAGCTAAAGACTCTTGGGAAGCCGGTATGGAATTACATGCTAAATTTACTTTATTTTCCGAAGGAACNAGAGGATCATTATCTAAATTTTTAATCGATAATTTTAATCTTTCAGATGGAAAAGATTTTCAAAAATATGCAATTGGTCTTAAAGAAGTTTGGGAAATTCAGGAGGAAAATTTTTCTGAGGGCCTCGTTGAACATTCTATGGGATGGCCCCTAAGCGATGGTACAAATGGTGGATCATTTTTATATCACTTTGATAATAACCTTGTTTCAATCGGGTATGTAATTCATTTGAATTATACGAATCCCTACGCATCTCCTTTTGATGAATTTCAGCAATTTAAAACACATCCTTCTGTTAAAAAAATTCTCAAAGGAGGAAAAAGATTATCTTATGGGGCTAGAGCAATTACAACTGGTGGGTATCAATCAGTTCCTAAACTTAATTTTCCTGGGGGCGCTCTAATTGGTTGTTCAGCTGGCTTTTTAAATTATCCAAAGATTAAAGGNACTCACAATGCTATGGAATCTGGGATGTTAGCAGCAGAATCTATAATTGAAAAAAAAATAAGCCAAGATGAGAGTAATAACCTTGAAAACTATCAGTTAAAATATGAAAAAAGTAGAATTTTCAAAGAGCTTAAAAAGGTAAGAAATGTTAAGCCCTATCAATCAAGNTACGGTCCTTTATTGGGTACATTTTTAAGTGGCTTGGATATGTGGCTCAGTACTTTTGGTATTACAATGCCATTCACTCTNGGTCATAATAAACCTGACTATAAAACATTGAGAAAGGCNTCCGATTGTGAAGAGATAGAATACCCAAAACCAGATGGAGAATTTTCTTTTGANAAATTNTCATCGGTTTTTCTATCAAATACCAATCATGAAGAAGANCAACCTTGTCATTTAACTTTAAAAGATACTTCAATTCCAATAAGCTTTAATTTACCTGAATATGCTGAGCCTGCCCAACGATATTGTCCTGCTGGTGTTTATGAAATTATAAAATCAGGAGAAAATGACGAAANCTGTTTACAAATTAATGCTCAAAACTGTGTTCATTGTAAAACNTGTGATATTAAAGACCCTTCTCAAAATATAAATTGGGTTGCCCCTCAAGGTGGNGAGGGTCCATTATATGGAGGTATGTAGGTATCTAAATATTTATGGAAATTATTGAGGAAGCAAAATCAAAAATAAATATTTCTTTAAACCTTACAGGTAAAAAAGAAAATAATTACCATCAACTGATGAGCTTTATTTGNTTTAGNAATCTCTCAGATAAACTAATATTAACAAAATCTGATTTTTTTGATTATGAAGTTAGGTCTTCATTTGAAAAGATTCCTTATAAAGATGATTTAATACTTAAAACTATTAAAGCTATAAAAAAATATTTGAAATTAACTGATCTACCACCTTTTAAATTAATACTAAAAAAAAATATACCNTTAGGATCTGGTTTAGGCGGGGGTTCAGCAGACTCTGCCGCTNTAATACGTATGTTAAATAATTTTTTAGATTTAAAACTATCAAAGATAGATATGATAAATCTTGGAGCTGAAATTGGATCTGATATTCCTGCTTGTATTATTTCAAAACCGCTTATTGCTTATGGCAGAGGTGAAAAAATAATAGAATTAGATTATAAAAATACTTATAACTTACTTATTATTTATCCATCGATAAATATTTCTACAAAAGAAATTTTTAATTCAATAAATATTGGAGATTATAAAAACAAAAATTTATACGAAACAAAAGATTGGATTGAAAAAAATTCAGGTATAGAAAATTATGATTTTTTTAAAAAATTCAGTAATGATTTGCAGAATGTTGCAATAAGCTTGTATCCAATAATTTCTAATATTTTAAATTCTTTAAATAAAAAAAATGCTATTTTTTCAGCTATGACTGGTTCAGGTTCAGCTTGTTTTGGAATTTTTGATGAAAAAGAAATTGATTTAGCGTTAAATTACTTTGAAAAAAATTTTCCAAGCTGGATTATAAAAAAAACAAAACTTAATAATTTCTAATTAAAGAAAAATCTACTAAATCTATTAAAGCATTTCTTACAGGGTTGCTTTCAAAATCTTTCATAATATTCTTAGCTTTTTCACCATATTTATTGGCTAACGTAAGAGTTTGATTGATTGTATCCTTATCTTTTATTATTTTTTTGGCAATTCTAAGATCAGTTTTATTTCTTACTTTTTTATTGAATGTTTTTTTCCAAAAATCCTTTTCTTTTCTATCAGCTGTCTTAAGAGCTAAAATAACTGGAAGAGTGACTTTTCCTTCATAAAAATCATCACCATTATTTTTACCCATTTTACTNGAAGAACCTTCATAATCAAGAGCATCATCAGTTAATTGAAATGCAGTACCAAGATTTTTACCAAAATTAAAAAGTTTCTTTTTTTGAGATTTATTTGCTCCCGATACAACGCCACCAACCTCACAAGCACTTGAAAAAAGAGCTGCAGTTTTAGACTCTATTATTTTTATATAATTAGTCTCTTTAATATTTATATTATTAGTCTCAACTAATTGTAATACTTCTCCTTCAGCAATTATTGCTGCAGCTTTTGACAATATATTTAGGCATTCAATAGAATTAGTCTCAACCATAAGCTGAAAGGCCTTACCTAGTAAAAAGTCACCGACTAAAATACTTGATTTGTTGTCCCACAAAGTATGGGATGTTTTTTCTCCTCTTCTGTAAACACTCTCATCAACAACATCATCATGTAAAAGTGTTGCTGTATGTAATAATTCAACTGCAGCAGCTAGCTTTATATGATTTTTATTTCTAATTTTAAGCATTTTTGCACATGAGATTGTTAACATGGGTCTTAGTCTTTTACCCCCAAGATCAATTATATGTTTTGATAATTTTGGTATTCTATTAACATCACTATTAATTTGATTTTTAATTAATTTATCAGTTTCGTTAAATTCTTTTTTAATTAACTTTTTAAGATTATGAAGTGATAGATCTGCTTTACTTATTTTTACCATAATGCTTACCTTAAACATATTTTGCTATCTATGTAACATAGATTATAGGGGTAGTCTTTAAACAAATAAAAATGAAAATGCAGATAATTTATTATTAATATTTATGAGTAAAATAGAAACATTAGATAATTTTTTAGGAGGAAAACTTAAAATATACCAGCTGAAAAAAGGTTTCAGAGCTGGACATGATTCTGTTTTATTGGCGTCTGCAATTAAAGCTAAAGAGGGAGATTTTTGTTTAGAGCTTGGTTTTGGCACAGGTGTTGTTTCTCTTTGTTTAGCAAAAAGAATTCCTAATCTAGATATTATTGGAATAGAAAATGATCGCGAAATGTTAAGAATTTCAAAAAAAAATATCAAATTTAATAATTTCAAAAAAAATATTAAAGTTTTTGCTGGTGACATTGAAGGAAAAATTGAAAATTATCAATTTATTGAACGCCACTCATTTGATCAAATTTATGCAAACCCTCCTTATTTTATTGAGGAAAGATTATCTGAACCAGCTAATAAAAATAAGAAAATTGCAAATATAGGTAATAAAAAAACTCTTNNTTTATGGTTAAAAAAAGCTCTNACTTTTTCTAAATCAGGTGGAACTATAACTTTTATAAATCATATTCAAAATCTTCCAGAAATGTTAACTCTATTTTCAAAAAAATTAGGGGATATANAGATNACTCCAATTTTTCCAAAAAAAGACAAAAAAGCATCTAGAGTTATTATAAGCGGGGTAAGGGATTCAAAAAAACCTTTAACATATAATCAAGGTTTAATCTTAACAAATAAAGATGGTAAAATTCCAAAAAAGATAGATAGATTATTAAGAAATGGANTTGGCTTCAATGATTAGGTCTTTAGTGCTATTTATTGAAATTATTATAATATAAAATAGCATAAGTTTAGTTTTTATATTNATGGAGGTTAGCCGTGGGTGCTGAAAATATGGATGAGTTAGTCTCTTTNTGTAAAAGACGAGGCTTTATATATCAGACAAATGAAATTTATGGTGGTCTTCAAGGTTTATATGATTATGGACCGCTTGGTGTGGAGCTTAAAAATAATTTAAAGAATTCTTGGTGGAGCTCTATGGTGTATGAGAGAGATGACGTTGAAGGTCTAGACTCTTCTATTTTAACTCATCCACACGTTCTTAAATATTCAGGGCATGAAGAAACATTTACCGATCCTCTTGTAGATTGCAAAGATTGTAAATCAAGATGGAGNGCTGATCATATTAAGGATAATTTCTGTCCTTCATGCGGCTCAGATAATCTNACTGAACCAAGNCCATTTAANCTGATGTTTAAAACNAATGTGGGNCCTGTTGATGATGGATCAAATTATGCNTACCTAAGGCCTGAAACCGCACAACAAATTTTTACCAATTTNAAGAATGTAATTGACTCAACTTCAAGAGTTTTACCTTTTGGAATAGCTCAAATGGGTAAAGCATTTCGTAATGAAATAACCCCNAGAAATTTTATTTTTAGAGTCAGGGAGTTTGAGCAAATGGAATTAGAATTCTTTGTCGAACCAGGTACCGACGAGGTTTGGCACGAAAAATGGGTGNAAAAAAGAATTGAATGGTGGGAAAATCAAGGAATAAGCAANGAAAGCATTCAGATAATTGATGTTCCTAAAAAAGATCTTTCACATTATTCAAAGAAAACTATAGATATTATGTATAAATTTCCTCATGGAGTTGAAGAGCTTGAGGGAATTGCTAATAGAACTGATTTTGATATTGGCTCACATACAAGACATCAAAAAGATTTTCAAATTGAATCCAAGGTTATTAAAAATGAACATTCGGTTACTAAATTAGCAATTCAAAATAAAAAAACTAATGAGTGGGTTATTCCTTTTGTTATTGAGCCCTCTGCAGGTGTGGATAGAGGTGTTTTGGCAGTTTTGAATGAAGCTTACAAAATTGAAAAATTTGATGATGGTAAGGAAAGAACGCTTCTTGCGCTAAAACCACATCTTTCTCCAATTAAGGCAGCTATAATACCTTTAAAAAGAAATAATGATGAAATTGTTGCAAAAGCTTTGGATATAAAAAGAATGCTTCAAAATTTAAAGCTAGGACGAGTTTTATTAGATAACTCAGGTAATATTGGTAAAAGTTATAGAAGACATGATGAGATAGGTACTCCAATGTGCATAACAGTTGATTTTCAAAGTTTAGATGATGATACAATTACTATAAGAGACAGAGACACAATGGAACAAGTCAGAATAAGTTGTAGTGAAGCGCCTCATTATTTTCAAAAAAATCTTTTATAGGTATACCGTATAAATGAAAAAATGGATTTACAGTTTTAATAAAAATATTGATGACGTAAAAAATCCAGCTGTTTTATTAGGTAATAAAGGTATTGGTTTGAACCTGATGACAGGCTTAGGGTTACCTGTTCCTCAAGGTTTTACAATTTTAACATCATTAAATCATTATTTTCAAAAAAATAAATCCTTTCCAATTGAATTTGAAAATGAGTTAGCTGAAAATATTTTAAAATTAGAAGAAATATCAAATTGCAAATTTGGTTCTACTACAAACCCTTTATTACTATCAGTAAGGTCTGGATCACAAAAATCAATGCCAGGCATGCTTGATACTATTTTAAATATTGGATTTAATAAAAAAGTACTAAAGTTTTATGAAAAACAAGACAAATCTCTATTTGCATGGGATACATGGCGGCGTTTTCTACATATGTTTTCTCATGTGGTATATAAAATCGAGCATTTTTATTTTGATGAGATTTTAGACAGCTACCTCCTAGGCGCTGGTCTTCAGTTTGAAAAAGATTTAGAAGTAAATGATATTGAAGAAATATGTAATCAATATTTAATTTTAATTGAAGAGAGAATAGGAAGGCCTTTCCCAGAGGATGTGGATGAACAGCTTGTTTTAAGCATTAAGGCAGTAATGGAGTCTTGGTTTAATGAGAGGGCAATAGATTACAGAAGAATAAATGAAATTCCTGATGATTTTGGTACAGCGGTAAATATTCAAAGAATGGTCTTTGGAAATTTAGATGATGAAAGCGCAACCGGAGTAGTTTTTTCAAGAAATCCACAAGATGGAAAAAAAAGATTAAAAGGTGAATATATTATTAGATCTCAGGGTGAGGATATTGTTTCTGGTTTTAAAACACCTTGGGTTATAAGCAATGTTGATAAAAGCGAAT
>NYSO01000065.1 GCA_002683015.1 Rhodobiaceae bacterium | reverse complement strand
GAAATTTTGGGGTAGCTATCCTCCTATTAACTGTTCTTATAAAGCTTGTTTTCTTTCCGGTCGTCAATAGGTCTTATGTTCAAATGGCGAAAATGAGAAAGGTACAACCAGAAATACAAAAAATGAAAGATCTTTATGGTGATGATCGTCAGAAAATGGCACAAGAGATGCAGTCCTTATATAAAAAAGAAGAATTAAAGCCTCTTTCGGGATGTTTGCCTGTATTTATTCAAATACCTGTATTTTTTGCGCTTTATAATGTTCTTCTTGTAACAATTGAAATGAGGCACGCACCTTTCTTTGGATGGATAAGAGATTTATCCGCACCTGATCCATTATCAGTATTTAATTTATTTGGAATTATCGATTGGACACCCCCTCAAATCTTAATGATAGGAATATTTCACTTATTATTTGGGCTTACATTTTTATTACAAACAAAATTAAACCCTGCGCCTACCGATCAAATTCAAAAAACACTATTCACTTGGATGCCAATCTTTATGATTTTTATTGCAGCAAATTTTCCAATAGGTCTTGTCATTTACTGGGCGTGGAATGGTTTACTATCAATTTTACAGCAAGCGTATATTATGAAAAAACAAGGGATGGAAATAGCATTATTTGCAAATTTTGGTAGGAAAAATTCCAACGAATAATTTAATGACAACATATAAAAAAAATAATTTTTTTGAAAACTGTTCTTTTGTTAAAGGTGTTGCAAATATTGAAGGTTTAGAAATTAGCAATGTTCCAGAAATAGCTTTCTTAGGAAGATCAAATGTCGGAAAATCGACTCTATTAAATGCTATAACCAAAAGATCGAAGTTAGCACATACGTCTAAAACTCCTGGTAGAACACAAGAATTAAATTTTTTTTCTATAATTATTGATAGGCCAGTTATGAACATTGTCGACATGCCTGGTTATGGGTTTGCTAGAGCCTCCAAAAAAAAAATTAAAGAATGGACTGATCTATCTAAATTTTATTTACAGAATAGGCCAAACCTAAGAAGAGTTTTTTTATTGATTGATTCAAGACATAATATTAAAGCCTCTGATAAAGAGATTATGAATATGTTGGATGAATGCGCTGTTTCTTATCAAATAGTTTTGACTAAAATTGATAAAATTAAAAATCAGGATGACGTAATTTTAAAAACAAAAAATTCGATTCAAAAATTTATTGCCGTTCACCCTGAGATTCACTCAACCTCTTCCCATAAAGAACGAGGTTTGGAAGATCTAAGGAATGCAATATCTTCTATGGTAGAATAGTATTTACTGTATTATAAGAAAAAAATAATGGGAATTAATATGAGTAAAAAAGAAGGAGCTGTTGAAAACTGGTTAAGCAATGCTGACATGCTAACCGCTGCCCTTCCTTATATGCAAAAATATAATGGTTCTATTGTTGTTATCAAATATGGTGGCAATGCAATGGCCGAAAATGAGCTCGTTGAGTCATTTTGTAATGATATTGTTTTTTTAAAACAAAGTGGTTTAAAGCCAGTAATAGTTCATGGTGGCGGGCCACAAATTGGTTCAATGCTTGAAAGATTGGGTATTAAAACAAAATTTGAATCTGGTATGAGAATAACCGATGAAAATACTCTAGAAGTTGTGGAAATGGTTTTAGCAGGAAAAATAAATAAAGATATTGCATCAAAAATAAATTCTGCCGGAGGAAAAGCTGTAGGTGTATCTGGTAAAGACAGCTCAATGATTATTGCTGAAAAACTTACAAAACAGAAAAATTTAGATGAGTCGAATATTGAAAAAATTATTGATTTAGGTTTTGTTGGAATACCGAAAAAAATTAATAATGAAATTATAGAGACACTTATTGCTGATGATTTTATTCCTATTATTGCCCCTTTGGGAGTTGGCGATGATGGTAAAACATATAATATTAATGCTGATACCGCAGCTGGCGCTATAGCTTCTTCCTTAAATTCAAAACGTTTATTAATTCTGACAGATGTAAAGGGCGTAATGGACTCTGATCAAAATCTAATTAAGGAAGCTGATGAAGAAAAAATAGCAAAAATGATTGATACTGGTGAAGTTTCAGGCGGGATGATACCAAAAATAAATACTTGTTTAGATAGTGTAAAAGATGGTGTTGATGCTGCAGTGATAGTTGATGGCAGAGTAAAACATGCTGTCTTATTAGAATTATTTACTGATCATGGCGCCGGAACATTGATAAGGTAATGTACTTTTATGAGTCTTTCATTAATTAAAACATGGATCTTTGATCTTGATAATACCTTGTATCCTCCTGAGGAGAATATTTTTAGTCAAATAGATCAAAAGATGACTTCATTTATTGCTGATAATCTAGAGATTAGTAATGAGGAAGCCTTCAATATTCAGAAACAAAATTTTATTGATCACGGAACTACTTTAGCTGGCTTTATGAATTCAGGAAATGACAAAATAGATCCTGATAAATTTCTAGAATATGTTCATGATATAAATTTAAATTCTTTACAAGAAGATAATGATCTTCGAAAAATTCTCCTTTTATTACCTGGAAAAAAATATATTTTTACAAATGGAACAAAAAAGCATGCTGAAAATGTTTTAAAAAAATTAAATCTAGAAAATATTTTTCAATCGATATTTGGAATTAAGGAAGCTAATTATCTACCCAAGCCGAATCTTGAAACATATAATTTATTTTTAAAAACCTATAAGATCGATCCGAAAACATCGATTATGTTTGAAGATATGGGAAGAAATTTAATTCCTGCTAAAGAATTAGGGATGAAAACAGTTTTATTAGAAAGAAAATTACCTAATAAAAATAATTCCGATCAAGAAGAAAAATACAAAGATTTATGGAATGATAATTATGACGCAGATTATATCATTGACGATATCGTAAAGTTCCTGAATAACCAATATAGTTAACACTAAATTAAAGAGATAATTATGGATAAAAAAATAATTGATATAATTGAGCAAGCTTTTGAAAATATAGAAAGTATTAACTCAAGTTCTGATAGTGGTATTATTTCTGCCATAAATGAAACAATTAGTAGTTTAGACTCTGGAAAAATAAGAGTTGCCGAAAAAAATGGTAACGAATGGATAATAAATCAATGGGTCAAAAAATCTATACTTCTTTATTTTCGTATCAATGACATGAAATTGATTTCAAATAGCCCAGGTAATACTAATTGGTGGGATAAAATTGATTCCAAATTTAGTGGCATGGGTGATCAAGAGTTTAAGAATGCTGGCTTTAGAGCTGTTCCCGGATCAATCGTTCGGAAAGGGTCATTCGTAGATAGTGGCTGTGTATTAATGCCAAGCTTTATTAATATTGGTGCTTATGTAGGATCTGGAACGATGGTTGATACATGGGCAACAATCGGTTCATGCGCACAAATTGGAGCTAACTGTCACATATCAGGTGGTGCAGGAATAGGTGGAGTCCTAGAACCATTGCAAGCTAATCCAGTAATTATCGAAGACAATTGCTTTATCGGTGCAAGATCTGAAGTCGCTGAAGGTGTAATTGTTCGTGAAGGAAGTGTTCTTTCTATGGGAGTATATCTTTCATCATCAACTCCTATTGTTAATAGAGAAACAGGAGAAGTAATTAGAGGCGAAGTTCCTCCATACTCAGTTATAATTCCTGGAACATTCTCACCAAATAATGATAGCTCAAAACCTTCACTTTATTGCGCTGTAATTGTAAAAATAGTCGATGAGAAAACTAGATCCAAGACTTCAATAAATGAGCTATTAAGAGATTAATAAAATGATTGATATAGGAAATGGTGATCCAATAATACTTACGAAGGCTTTGATTTCTTGCCGTTCTGTAACACCTCAAAATGATGGTGCAATTGAACAGCTATCGCATTGGTTGGAAGAAATAGGTTTTAAGTGTGATATTTTAAATTTCAAGGAAGATGGTACCGATGACGTTCTTAACCTATGGGCAAGAATTGGCAATGAACAAGGACCTTCTCTATGTTTTGCAGGTCATACTGATGTTGTCCCTGAAGGGGATGAGGCTAGTTGGTCTGCCGATCCATTTGAGGCTAATGAAATAGATGGAAAAATTATAGGTCGTGGTGCTACTGATATGAAAGGTGCTATAGCTTCATTTGTTTCAGCTACAAAAAAATTTGTCGATGAGAGGAAAAATTTTGCAGGATCAATATCATTTATTATTACTGGAGATGAAGAAGGTATCGCCATTAATGGAACAAAGAAATTATTAAATTGGATGAACGAAAAAAAAATATCCTTTGATGATTGTATTGTTGGAGAGCCAACAAATCCAAAGAAATTAGGTGAAATGATTAAAATAGGAAGACGAGGAAGTGTTAATGGAGTTATTACTGTTACTGGTGAACAAGGTCATGTGGCATATCCGCATCTTGCTAGAAATCCAATACCAATATTACTTAGTATATTAAATGACCTAACATTGGATGAACTTGATCAAGGTAATGAACATTTTCAACCTTCCAATCTTGAAATAACATCTGTTGATGTTGGAAACAAGGCAACAAACGTTATTCCTAACTCAGCATCTGCTAATTTTAATATCAGATATAATGATAATTTTAATAAAGAAACAATAGAGAATGAAATCAAAAGAAGGCTAAATAATTTTGAAAATGTTTTTTCCCTTAAACTTGAACATTCGGGAGACTCATTCCTAACAAAGCCAGGTAAACTTGTTCATGATCTATCAGAAATTATTTTTGATAAAACAGGTATAACCCCGGATTTATCAACATCTGGAGGTACATCTGATGCGAGATTTATTAAAAATTACGGAAATGTAGTTGAATTTGGGCTTATAAGCGAGACCATGCATCAAATAGATGAGTCAGTTGATGTTAAGGATATTAACGACTTAACTGATATATATTATAAAGTTTTAACAAAATATTTCTAAGCATAATCTACTTTTTCAAGACGAAGGCCTTCGGCTGGAGCTACAGGACCACACAAAGTTCTATCCTTCTTTTCTAATATTTCCTTAATTTTTTTTTGATCCCACTTTCCTTCTCCAACTAACTTTAAAGACCCAACAATTGACCTTACTTGATTATGAAGAAATGATTTCGCTGAAATTCTGATACTAATATCATCATTAAATTGGTCAATTATAATTTCATCAATGGTTTTAGATGGTGATTTAGACTGACAATGAGATGAACGAAAAGTTGTAAAGTCATGATGTCCAATTAAGTGCTTAGAGGCAGTAATCATTGAGTCAATATTGAGTTTTCTTCCTACTCTCCAATATTTCCCTTTATCAAAAGTTAATGGCGCTCTCCTATTAATTATTCCATACTTATAATGTCTTTTAATTGCTGAGAATCTAGCATGAAAATCATTACTAACCTCTAAAACATCTATTACAGCTATTGGATGAGGTTTTAAGTGACTATTTAAAGCTTCTCTCATCTCATTTGCATCTGTTTCTCTTTCTAAATCAATGTGCGAAACTTGACCTCTCGCATGAACACCAGAATCAGTTCTGCCGGCTGTAAATATTTTTACATCTTCTTTTGAAAAATCTTTAATAGCCTTGCAGACATAATCCTGAATACCGCTTTTATCTTTTTGACTTTGCCAGCCATTAAAAGGTCTTCCATCATATTCGATTGTAAGCTTCCATCTCGCCATTTACTCTAAAATTTCTCCAACTGACATTGAGTTTCCCCTAAGATAATCTTCAATATACATTATTTTTTTGCCCTCGGGTTTAACAGATAGAATTTCTATAGCATTATCACCACAAGCTATAACTTGCTCACTTATAACTTCTCCAGGTTTATAATTATTTTCAATTTGTGAAATTCTAGCATTCAAAACTTTTACTCTCTTATTCTTTTTACTCAAAAACCAAGCCCCAGGATATGGACTTAATCCTCTTATTAAATGTAAAATTTCATCTGCACTTTTTTCCCAATTTATTCTGCATTCAACTTTTTGAATTTTTTCGGCATAGGTAATACCTTCCTCCTCTTGATTGAAAGGCTTTATTTCGCCATTAACATACTTACATAAAGTATCAATTAGATTATCGGATGCTAGTAATGATAATTTATCATGAAGAGACTTTGCGTTCATATCCTGATCAATTTTTATAGGAAATTTTTTTATAATCATTCCTGTATCAAGGCCTTCATCCATTAACATAAAAGTTATTCCTGTTTCCTTATCTCCACTCATAATAGATCTTTCAATTGGTGCTGCTCCCCTCCATCGAGGAAGAATTGAGGCATGTATATTTAGACAGCCAAATTTAGGAATATCTAAAATTTTTTTTGGCAAAATTAGTCCATAGGCAGAAACAATAATTATATCTGGATTAAGATCTTTAATAAAAGCAATGTCATTNTCATTTTTAAAATTTTGAGGTGTATATACTGGAATTTTCTCGTCTTCTCCAAAAGCATGAACAGGTGTTTTATTTTCTTTCATTCCTCTTCCAGACTTCCTTGGAGGCTGAGAGTAAATAGCAATAATATTATTGGTACTTCCTAATAAGGCTTTTAGAGGTTTAATTGAAAAATCGGGAGTACCCATAAATATAATTTTCAAGGGTGAGTTAGTTTTAGAAGAAATCAAGCTATTCATCAGTATTGGTCTCAGAATTTCGAGATTTAATTGATTTCTTGATTGCCCTGTCTCTCTTTAATTTTGATAAATGATCAACAAATACAACCCCATTAAGATGGTCCATTTCATGCTGAATTACAGTTGCAAGCATACCTTTACAACGAACGCTTTGTTCAACTCCATCCTTATCCAGATATTTAACGGTGCATTCATCAGGTCTTTCTATTTCTTCAAAAACTCCTGGAACTGATAAACAACCCTCCTCAAATGAATTCAATGATTCAGTAGGATCAATTATTTCAGGATTAATAAAGGATAGAGGATTCCTAGCTTCATCATCTCTAGCAATATCAATAACTAAAATTCTTTTTGGAACCCCCACCTGTATAGCAGCTAAACCAATTCCAGGTGCTGCATACATAGTTTCAATCATATCATCAATTAATGATAAAACATCATCATCTATAACCTTTACTGGCTCAGATATTGTTTTAAGCAAAGGGTTAGGAACGGTTATAATTTCTCTTATAGTCATTCCTCTTGATAAACCGACAATAAAAAGAGTTCAAGTAAGATAAATAGGTTTTTAAAAAGGTTGCCTTGACTGAAGAGCAGTTTGTAACGTTCCATCATCCATATAATCAAGTTCACCTCCTACAGGGACTCCATGGGCAAGTCTTGAGACTTTAACCTCACAATCCTTAAGTTGATCTGTGATATAATATGCTGTTGTTTGACCATCTATAGTTGCATTTAAGGCTAGAATAATTTCATCTACTTCTGAGTTATTTGCTCTTTCAATCAGACTATTTATTCCAAGATCCTCAGGTCCTATTCCATCAATAGCTGATAATGTACCACCCAATACGTGGTATTTACCTTTATGAACTGAAGCTCTCTCTAATGCCCATAAATCAGCAATTTCCTCAACAACAATTATAGTTGATATATCTCTTCTTTCATCAATACAAATGGAGCAATTTTCTTCTGTATCCAAATTTCCACAAATATTACAATTCCTGACAGTTTCTGCTGTTAAAATGAGAGAATCCGCTAAAGGTT
>NYSO01000064.1 GCA_002683015.1 Rhodobiaceae bacterium | reverse complement strand
TTCCTTTTCAATTTCATGAACTCTTCCATCAAGAAAATTCTCGACTTTCTTTCTTCCCCTTAATATGTCGACAGTAGAACTATCATGGCCATCATGCTCCCATACTTGAGTGTGAATCCACTCCACATTTTCGTGCATAGCTTGGGCTGCCCCTTTAGCATTTTTTGTATCAATATTATCAAAATAATCATTTTGTAATAATACAAATAATTCATCTTTAGTTATTAAAGTCATACCAAACTGGTCTTTAAAAAACTTTTGCCGGGTGATTTTGAGCTATAATTTCTTGAATTTCAAAAACATTTCCATCTATATCTCTTCCGTAGGTTGCTTTTACTGACCCAAAATCTTGTGGTGGGCAATGAAAATTAACCCCCTTTGATACCAAATCGCTATAAACCTCATCAATATTTGTTACGTCAAAACAAACATGGGTGTGACCATGATTATTAACAGGTCTATTTTCTTGCATAGGCTTAGGTTCAGGAGATGAATATTCAAAAAATTCAATCATAACATTTCCGCAGCTTAAAAATCCTTGTTTTGCTGAACTTCCTTTTAAACCCAAAACTTGATCAATTTCATTAGCACCTTTCTCCCATTGACTTCTACTATCAATATCTTTGCAGTTAAAATTTTCTTTGTAAAAATTCATTAAACGTTCAATATTTGGTGTTGATATTGCAGCATGATGCATCCCATTAACTGGCATTTTTTCCCCCTATAAAATTAATTAATATTAAATTAATTATTGCAAAAAGAAGTGTTTGTTGCAAATATTTATAGATGGAGGGACTAATGAATAATCTAATATTTCAGCCAATAATTGTAATGTGCTTATTATCCTTTTTTATGATGATATGGATGTACGCCACTCGCTTACCAGCAGCAAAAAAATTGGAGGAGGACGGTGTAGACGTTCAAAAATTTTCACACCCTTCAGCAATTGGTGGTATTTTTCCAAGTAAAGTAGAAAGAGTTGCAGATAACTATAATCACTTATTTGAACAACCAACTATTTTCTATGCAATTTCTTTTGTAATTTGGGGGCTCGAGCATACGGATGTTATTCACCTTTACTGTGCCTGGTTTTACGTAGTTATTCGAATAATACATTCAATTTTACAAGCAACTTTAAATCTTGTTTGGATAAGATTTTCCCTATTTATTTTGAGCTGGGTTCCTTTGACGATTATGATATTTAGAGAAGCTATTTATTTAATTTAATATTAATATTTTTTAGGAGTATTTATGGAAAATTTAGAAGAAAAAGTTAATAAACTGGATGCAATACAAGAAATAAATGATTGCTTAACAAGATATTGTAGAGCTATGGATTGGGTCGATGAGGATTTATTAAAAACCTGTTTTTTAGAAAGTGGTTATATTGATTATGGATTTTATGCTGGAGACGCCAAAGGTTTCATTCCTGTAGTTATGGAGATTGAAAAAAGTGGCCATAGTTGGCACTCTATAAGTAATATTGCTATTGAATTAGACGGGGATCAAGCACAAGTTGAGAGTTATGGCTTAACTGCTGGTGGTGAAATTGAAAATAACTCAATTAAAGATATAAACATTTATTTCGGTAGATATCATGATGAATTTACAAAGACACCTGACGGATGGAAGATAAGTAAAAGACTATATATCTTGGATAGTAATTTTTCTACCAAGGCAGAGGATGTAAGCGGTGCTTTGGAAGGGTTATTTTTAGGAATGAACTTAAGAACAGATAGTGAGAAATACAGAAAANTGTATAAAGGAAATTAATTTTTAAAGGAGATAGCAATGTCATCATTACTTGCGCATATTAAAATTGTTGACGGACAAGAACAAAAATTTGAAGAATTATCAAAAGAACTCTACAAGCAATCACACTCAAAAGAAGATTGTATAATAAGATATGAATATTATCGAGGAAGAGAGAGAAACTCATATTATACTCTCCTTGTTTATCCAACTTACTTAGATTTTTTATTGAAACATCAAATAAGCGAGCACCATGAAGAGGCTGGCGCTCAATATGATGGTGTTATAGAAAGTATAGATCTTGAGTGGCTTGATCCAATTGATGATGCAGCACCAGTTGGTGTAACAAAAATGGAGGCTATTCCTGAGGACTCTTCAGATTTAGCTAAAGAGTATGGAGAAAGTCATGCTGCAGAAGTTCAAGATTGGTGGCTAAAATTAAGAAATGTTTATTAAGCTTTAATTAAAATATCTGCCTCAGAAACTACAGACACCTTTTCTTTACCAACATTCAATTGNAATTGGCATGTAATAATTATTTTTTTATTTTTTTCTACAATATTTTCTATATGTCCAGAAACAGTAATTTTATCTCCTTCGACAATTGAATCTGTCATTTTATTGTTTAGTTTAATTATTTCTGATTCAGGAAAGTTATAATTTATAGCGTTTATTATATAAGCAATATTTGCATGTCCTTGATTAATNGTTTTTTCTCCTAATCCTAGTAATTTNACAGAATTTACGTCTAAATGGATTGGATTTGGATCATCAAGAATTTCCGCCCATAGATCCATATTCTNTTGAATAACTGTAAAGTTCCAGTTTTTTAAGCTATCTCCCTTTTTATATTTCATTTTTCTTACCTAAAGGAAGTATCCATATATAATTAACATCACCAATTTTTAATGAGAGATCGTCATAAAGTGATAATGAAAAATCTAGGATTTTAATTTTGCCTAATTTTTGACTTTTCTTCTCTATTAGAGAGTTAATTTTTCCTCTTACATTATATTTATAATCAACTTTTAATTGATAATTAAATGACATATTGCATTGCCCAAGCATAGGTCCATTTTTTGTGTCATAATTTAACAAATCAAAAATATCTTGAATTGACGCCCCCGAGCCTCTGAGTGTGATTATCATGAAGTATATAGGATGGGCTAAGATAATATTATTTAAATCTTCTTTATCTACTTTTTTTCCAGTAGACTGATTTACTAAGAAATTTGCTTCTTTATCAATATAGAAATTTCCACCAGGAAAATCTAAATCAAAAAAATCATTTAGCGATAAATTTTTTGAATTATTAGTTAAATACTTCCATTTTTCAGTAATATTAGCTGTATCGATCAATCTGAATTTACCTTTTAATTAAAGTATAATATAAAATTATATNAATATTAATTTAAATAAACCATTAAAAAGCAGATAAAAATATGAATAGTATTAGTTCAAAGAATAGTGTTGTTAATATTAATAGTTCACAACAAAGTTCTTGGAANAGAAGAAAAGATGCAAGACCTCCAGAGATTATTCGAGCCGCAAAAAAAATCCTTGAAGAAAAAGGNATCAAAGGCCTATCAATGATGAAAATATCTAAAGCAGCNGGNGTCTCTGAAGCAACTTTATATAAATATTTTAATGATAAAAATGATCTTCTTAATCAGGTCTATATTGATTGGGCGGAACCATTTGTAAAAAAAATGGAGACAGATATTAAAGATATTTCTGATCTACATTCAAGTTTACTTTTTATAGCAATTAGATATCTAGAGGGAATGAAAAGTGCACCAAAATTACATNTTATTTGGTTTAGAGACCTAAGATGGGATAATTATATTGGTTCACCAATTCATGAAATGAATAGAAGATACTCTAATTTAGTCAAAAAAATTTTCATCAGAGGTGTATCTAACAATCAAATAGATAACTCAATAAATTTTGATATTTTTAGAGATCAATTTTTAGGCGGGCTTGAGCACATTGGTATNAGAAAAGTACTNACAGGAAAAANTATTAATATTGGAAAAGTATCTTCTGAGCTTGTTGNTAATTTACTTTCAGGGGTATCTAAATAGGAAAAAAATGAAAAAATTTTATTTATTATTTATATCGGTATTTATTTTAAATGCTAATTTATTGGCAAGTACATCTCCTGATGAGGAGTTACAAAATGCTGATTTATTTGCGGGAGCTACGGATAAAAAATCAGCCAAGATATTTAATGAATCATGTGTGAATTGCCATAGCGGGGGTATTCCTAGAGCTCCTCACGCTACAACTTTTTCAGCAATGTCAGCTGATTATATTTTAGAAACTTTAAATGGTGTAATGTCTTCACAAGCTTCCCATCTAAGTAAAGATGAAAAAATTAAACTTGCAGAATTTATCTCTGGAGGAAGCGTATCAACAAATATTCCAAATCCTAATTTTTGCAGTAATGAAATAATTAAATCTAAAATCAAATTTAATGATAAAGATTCATATTCTCAATGGGGGTATGACAGACATAATACACGCAGAGCTAATTCAGAAATAAATAGTAAAAATGCTAAGACTATGAGATTGAAATGGGTTTTTGCTTTTCCTGGTGCAACTAGATCGAGATCGCAACCCTCTGTTTCTGGAAATGTAATATACATTGGTGGTCAAAATTCAAATCTATATGCACTTGATAGAGAAACAGGATGTGTTCGATGGATGACAAAGACACAAGGAGAAATTAGATCCGCACCAGTAATAGAAAAAATAAATAATAAACATTTTATTTATGCGGGGGACTATGAAGGAAATGTCTATAAATATGATGCCTTAACAGGTGAAAATATTTGGACAAAATCACTAAGATATCATCCAAGAGTAATACTAACTGGGTCCGTGAGAGTATATGATGAGGTAATATATGTGCCTTTATCCTCAAGAGAATGGGCTGACGGTGCAAATCCAGATTATGAATGTTGTACATTTAGGGGCGGGGTTATGGCATTAGATGCTATTTCTGGTGAAGAACTATGGACAACATACTCAATTCCCGTTCCTGCGAAACATCTTGGAGACTACAATGAATCTGGTAAGAAAATTTTAGCACCATCTGGTGTACCTGTTTGGAATTCTCCAACAATAGATGATGAGAGAGGTCTTGTATATGTGGGTACTGGTGAGTCATATACTTCTCCAGCTGCAGATACAAGTGATGCAATACTTGCAATAGATAAATCCGAAGGTGGAATTGTTTGGTCCTTTCAAGCACAAACTGGTGATGCATGGAATATGGGTTGCTTTATTTCTCCTAAATCAGGTTGTCCAAAAGAGGATGGTCCGGATTGGGATTTTGGCGCTTCAACAATTCTAATGAAAACAAGCGAAGGTAGAAATATTCTCTTTGGGGGTAGAAAATCAGGGCATGTATATGCACTAGATCCAGATCAAGAAGGTAAACTTTTGTGGTCAAGAAAAATAGGAAGGGGTGGTTTTGCTGGTGGTGTTCACTGGGGTATGACAATAGATAATGATAACATTTATGCTCCAATAGCAGATAAGAATTACATTAATAAGTTTCCTGGGCCNGCTACACCAGGTATTTATTCTTTAAATGCTATTAATGGTGATATTAACTGGCGATTTGAACCAAAAGACAGATGCAATGGAATAAGTTCATGTGATAGAGGTATTTCCGCTGCTTTATCGTCAACCAACGATATTATTATAGGCGCTGGTATGGACGGATGGCTGTATATACTTGATAGCAAAAAAGGTGATCTACTTTGGGAATTCAATACAAATAGGGATTTTTCTGAATTTTCAAATATAAAGGCATACGGTGGAACCATTGAGGGCTTAGGACCTGTAATTAGCGGTAACAATCTCTATATTAACTCTGGATATCAATACGGAGGTAATATGCCAGGAAATGTTTTGCTTGGCTTTGAGATTAAAAATTAACTATAGTTTTTCAAATTTTCCGAAGCGCTTATAATTGTTTCTATATCTGGTAAATATGCTGCTTCCAAATTTGGTGCAGCTGGAACTGGACAATGCGGAGGTGTTAATACCTTGGTAGGTGCCTTTAATGATGAAAAAACCTCTTCAGAAACCATACTCGTTATCCAAGAACCAAATGAACAAACAGGATTTGACTCATCTAAAACAAGGAGTCNTCCAGTCTTCTCAACACTATCATANACCATTTCATCATCAAAAGGTGATAATGATCTTGGATCAATAATCTCTACTGATATACCTTTTTGCTCTAGACTTTTAATGCAGTTTTGAACAACTCCAACCATCTGTCCGATAGCAACTATTGTTATATCATTACCCTCTTTTAAAATTTTTCCTCTGCCTAAGGGGACCTCATAAGATTCATCCGGTACCTCACCATCCATACCTAAAAGAGCTTTGTGTTCGCAAAAAATTACTGGATCATTATCTCTTATTGAGGAGATTAATAAACCTTTGGCATCATAAGGATTTGAAGGAGTAACAACCTTAAGACCAGGAATATTAGCAAAGATTGAATAAGGCGATTGAGAATGTTGAGGTCCACAACCAATTCCAGCCCCTATCATAGTCCTTATCACAAGAGGGGTAGCACCTTGGTCTCCATACATAAATCGAAATTTTGCTGCCTGATTGTAAATTTGATCAAAGCAAACGCCAAAAAAATCTGAAAACATTAACTCTGCAATTGGCCTTAAACCAGATAGAGCAGCCCCAGCGGCGGCGCCCATAATTGCTGTTTCACTTATTGGAGTATCTATAACTCTTTTAGCTCCAAACTCATCCCAAAGACCTTGGGTTAAACCCATAGGACCTCCAGCTGCTTCGCCTTCAAAATCTTCACAACCCCTTCCACCTGAAATATCCTCACCAATGACAAATACCTTCTCATCACGCTTCATTTCAAGGATCATAGCTTCAATTATAGCTTCCCTGTAGGTTTTAATAGTCATTAATAGCTCCCTTTTTCATAAACATTGGTCGTTAATTCTTCTACATTTGGAAGAGGGCTTTTTTTTGCTTTTTCTACTGCATCAGTAACCTGAGAAGTTAAATCTTCATCAATTATATCCAATTCACTACTCTCAACCAAACCTGCTTCTTCAACCTTTTGCCTAAAAATTATTAATGGATCGTTATCTTTCCTAATAGTTTCTAACTCTTCTTTTGTTCTATAATGTTGAGGGTCTCCTTCAAAATGACCATACCATCTTTTAGCATAGCACTCTATAGCACTTGGACCTTCGCCTTTCCTTGCTCTTTCAACTGCTTCAGCAGCAGCCTCTTGTACTGCAAAGAAGTCTGAGCCATCTAATTTGTATGAAGGCATTCCAAAGCCTTCGGCTCTTCTTGCAATATCTCCTCCACCACAATGATAATCTACACCTGTAAATTCAGCATAACCATTATTNTCAAAGANGAATAAAACCGGGAGTTTTAAAACACTAGCTANATTCATAGCCTCAAAAACAGCTCCTTGNTTGGAAGCNCCATCACCAATAAATGCTGCGGATACTAAATTTTCACCCATAACCCTCTGTCTNAAAGCTGCCCCAACAGCAATAGGGGCGTTAGCGCCAACAATTGCATTTGCACCAAGCATACCTACNGATAGATCTGCAATGTGCATTGANCCACCTTTACCNTCACATAATCCATCAGCNCTNCAAAAAATTTCCATAGTCATTCTTTCAAGATTTGAATTCTTTGCCAGGCAATGGCCGTGGCCTCTGTGNGTACTTGCTATTGTATCATTATCATTTAACTCAACACATATTCCTGATGCAATAGCCTCTTGACCAATATAGAGATGAATAAATGCTGGGACTGTCCCTTTAGCAAATTCGTCACGCATAGTTTCTTCAAAGACTCGGATCTTTTTCATCCGNGTATAAGCATCTATTAACTTATCTTTACTTAATTGCACTTCCCTCTCCTTTTAAATTTTATTTAAAATCATATAATTGAAAATTATTTTAAATTTTTACTAAATTAAATTTTGACTGAAAAAAAATTTTAATCAATATAAATATTATAAATATTTTTTAAAATTAATCCCCACCATTCATCTTAAAATAGTCTGGCATTCCAGCTGGCCAAACAACTCCCCACTGAGACATTCCCCCATCTATTGTTAAAACCTCTCCAGTTATAAAGCTGCCTGTGTCATGAGCTAGATAAATAGATGCTTCGGCTATATCCCAAACATCTCCCAATTTTTGCATTGGATTTGCNTTNTGNAATCTTTCAAGTGCATCAGGAGGGTACACTTCAAAACCTTCGGTCTCAATAGTTCCTGGAGCAATNCAATTAACTCTTATTTTATGGGGNGCCCACTCAGTTGCTAAAGTTTTTGATAAATAAATTGTACCTGCTCTAGCGGCACAAGTGTGAGCAGCTTGTGGCATTCCTCTCTCTACATTNGCAACNAGGTTTATAACATTTCCTGATGTTCCAGTTTCTTTCCACCTTTTGGCTGCTTCTTGCATTACCCACCAAGGTGCATTTAAATTTAAATCTAAAACTGCGAGCCAACCTTTTCTCGAAAAATCAATTGCATCCTGAGGGAATTGTCCACCTGCATTATTTATAACGGTGTCAATCTTTCCGTTACGCTCAAGCATATTATCTAACATTTTTTCTACCATCTCTGGATCACGAACATTTGAAACTTGCCAGAAAATTTCTTTGCCACACCTATTTAGAATTTCATCATATACTTTTATTAACTTATCNTCTTTACGGCCACATATAGTTACGTTTGCACCAAGCCTTGCGAAAAGAAAAGCCATTGCCTTCCCCATACCACTTCCAGCACCAGTTATAAGAACAGAATGATCTTTTAATAAATTGTCTCTGTATACTGTTTCTCTTGTCGCTAGTTCTTCAAATGACAAACCAAATTTTTGCTCTTTCTGCATTAAAAATATCCCTGCTTTATTAATATTTTAATTTTCTATGAATGGTCCAAGAACCTTTGGAATACTTAAATCCTCTTCCATCTTGTTATGGCCAATTTTTTTATCTAATTCCTCGTGCCACCTATATATTCTTCTTTCTTGATAATTTAGCAACACACCCTTGAAACCTGGACTAGAAACACTTGCTTGAATCTCGGGAGCAAACTGAGTATCTTCAAACAAAATATCTTCAAAATTTTGTATTCTTGTATTCCATATTTCTGGAAGATCTCCATCACCCCAATCTGGAGAAAACCAATGAACATCAATCTCACAAGTATCATCAGATGTAGGCCAAAAAGTTAAAAATGGTATTCCCGTTGAAGAGGGTGGAGTAACTAAGTTAGGATAAAAACTATATGAAGCATTATGATTTTTTGGTATCTCCGTTACAGTATCAATTTCTTTTAAACCTTTAGCACCAGGATCTTTCCAATCATCTCTTCTATGGGGCGTTACCATTCTAGAATGACCATTAGGCCATAAGTTAATTGTAGTCCCCTCTATATCTATAAATCTATTTACAGTTTTTTGATGAATTGACGGAACATGATAAACCTCAAGAAAGGCATCTAAAAGTACTTTTACATTACTATCAACTGGATATGTTTTTGAATGAACATGTCTAAGATTCTCTGGTTGAAACTGTTCCATATGATCAGCAACAACACCAAGATAATCACGAAGATTTTCTGCCTCTGGATCTAAATTAACAAAAATCCATTTTCCTAATCTATCACAGGAAACCTCTATTAAATTTTGACAACTTTTATCTAAATCTACAAAGTCTCGTGGTTCTCTTAAATTAATCAAATTCCCGTCAAGATCATAACTCCAACCATGATAAGTACAGACAAGAAGCCTTGCTCTTCCTTTTTTGTCTTTTGTAACAGGAGCGCCTCTATGCCTACAGGTGTTATAAAAAGCTTTAATTTTATCTTCGCCTGAATTAACTATGAGAATAGGAGCTTTCAATTTATCCCATACTAAATAGGAACCTTTTTCAGGAATTTCGTCTAAATGGCAAGCATAAACCCATGTCTTTTGCCAAAGATATTTAAATTCAAGTTTTTGAAATTCAGGATCGGTATAACGTTTTCCAGGAATAAGGGGAAAACCAGGGAAACCCTCAGGAGGACCAGTTCTCTCTTTTTCTTCTTCAAAGCCTTTTAAAACTTTTTTTGTATCTTCTTCATAATTCATTGAATACAACTCAAAATTAATAAGTAACACTAATTTATTTTGATATTTTTTACAATTTTTTAATTTCTTTTATAAATTAAACAAGTTCCATTAAAAACCAAAATATCTTTTCCATCTGCAGACTTTAAAGCATGATCAAATATAGCAACTCCTTTTTCATTTGATGTTGTATCATGTTTTGAGAGACATTCTGATGTTACATATATTTCGTTATTTGGATATAAAGGGTTTTTCCAACGAACTTCATCCCAACCTATTCCACAAACAAAATTAATATCACCATTTATTTTATGATCAAGCTGACGCCATAGTGCGGCAACATGAATACCGCTAGCAATTATACTTTGAAATTTTGAATTTTTTGCCTCATCTATGTCGGTATGAAACCATTGTGGATCATAATTTGAAGCAAAATCTACAATTTCTTTTTCAGTAACAAAATAATTCTCTGATTTTCTCTTCTCGCCAACAATGACATCCTCGTAATATCTCCATTCTTTTTCAGAACTTACCAATTTTATATTTTTCCGGACGTTATTGATGGCCAAAAATTATTAGCACCATTTGAAACTGCTTTTTCTCCGAGTATCTTAGCCCAATAACTTCCAGCCCCGAACTCAGCCCTCCAAGACCAAAGTCTTCTTGTTGAAAAATGCAATCCATGCTCATAAGTGAAACCAATAGCGCCATGAACTTGATGNGCAATACTTGCACATACAGAAATAGCATCATCAACTCTACTCTTAGCCGATGCAATTGCTAATTCATCTCCACCATTATCCATTGATGAACTAGCATAATCAGCTGCAACACCTGAAGCAGCAACATGCGTGGCAAGTACAGCCAGTTCTTGCTGAATTGCTTGAAATTTTGCTATAGGTCTTCCAAATTGAATTCTTTCATTTGCATATCTTACAGATTGATTTAACAAAGATTCTAGTCCACCTGCAATTTGACATGAACGCATTAAAGCACCAATTTTCAAAATAAGGTCTGACTTAAAATCAATCTCCGCAATATTAATAGCTTCGACATCTTTAAATTCAATACTACTTCTACTCTCCAGTGCAATATTTTTATCATCACTGCCAGAACTATTTTTGATAGGNACTAACACTAATTTTGATTTATTATTGTCATTTATAATTGCTACACCATGAGTTGAATGGTCACCAAAAGGTGTTCTATGAGAAATTCCTGAAAGCTTACTATCATTTAAATCTAATTCACCATCCAAAATAGTNATAATAGAATTTTCAGGACAAGGAATATCGCCTAACCCTAGAAGATACCCAGCAACTATATTCTCTGCAAGCGGGATTGGNGCCTGATATCTTCCTATAGCCTTAAAGAGGATTCCGGCATCAAACCAAGAGCCTCCTACACCCCCTAGATTTTCAGGAACGAGAACAAGATTAAGACCATTGTCTACAACTTCATTCCATAAATTTTCTGGCCACTCACCTTTTTCAGCAGAGATAATGCACTCTTTTGTAACATGATCAGAAAAAATTTTTTCTACACTATCAGATAGTAACTGTGAGGTTTCACTAGTCATTACCTTANCCCTAAGCCTCTTGCAATTATTCCTCTCAATATCTCTCTAGTTCCACCTCTAAGAGAAAAAGAGGGAGATATTTGCGTTAAAATTGCTAAGTATCTCTGGAAATCCGTACCTTTTGCGTCAGGCTCAAGTCCCATTAGTCTGTGAGCTATATTAGGAAGTTCTTGTTCAAAAACTGCACCTAAATCCTTAACAACTGAAGCCTCTAATGCAGGATTTTCTCCCTGATCTAACATACCAGCAACTGATACAGACATTTGTCTAAGTGTTGTTAGATGTGACATCTGTCTACCAATCTCAGTAACACCTTCATCATCATTTTTATTTGAAAATTCACTTACAAGTTCTTGAAGTAACATATAACTTGATAAATATCTTTCTGGACCAGATCTTTCAAGAGCTAACTCAGCAGTTACTTGATTCCAACCATTTCCTTCAGTACCAATTAGCATATCTTCAGGAACCTCAACGTCCTCAAAAATAACTTCATTAAAGTGNTGTCTTCCTGCTAAATCAATAATTGGTCTNATTGTNACACCAGGTAAAGATAGATCNACAATAAATTGACTGAACCCACCATGCCTATCTTCTTCTTGAGATGTTTTGAAAAGAGCAATCATATACTGACATCTNTGGGCACCAGATGTCCATAACTTAGTACCNTTTACAAGATAAATGTCACCTTTCTTTTCAGCCTTTGTTCTCAAAGCTGCAAGGTCAGAACCGGAGTCAGGCTCTGACATTCCAATACAAAAATAAGACTCTCCTTTTAAAATACCTGGGAGAAGTTCTTTTTGATGTTTTTCAGTACCATACCTAATAATAAGAGGTCCTGATTGTCTATCAGAAATCCAATGCGCCCCTACAGGTGCTCCAGCAGTTAGCATTTCTTCTAAAATTACATAACGCTCCATNGATGATCTTCCTGCACCACCATGCTCTTTAGGCCAATTCAATCCAATCCAACCTTTTTGACCAACTTTTCTACTAAAATTTTCATCAGCACCATACCAAGTTTCNGCACGAGTTTCCTTTGGAATNTCTTTTAAAGCTTCCGATAAGAATTCTCTGACTTCAAGTCTTAGTATTTCCGCTTCATTAGGGAATTTAGTTAAACGAAAATTAAAAGGTGTATTCATTTTAGTCTCCAAACTTAATTTATTTTTACANTATAATTTAGAANTAAACTATAAAGCTAATNTTTACTATGCGACAAAATAATGATCAAATTTAATTAATNTAATCAGNAATCTTTAAAAGTTGTTTTCCTTTATTTTTACTCTCAAAAAGCCTTCTTANAGTGCTAGGTGCATTTTCAAAACCTTCCTGCATATCTTCCTTACAATTAATTTTTCCTTCCAATATCCAGCTTTTAATTTGCTTCCTTGCTGTTTCAGCTTCAGCCATATAATCAATAACAATAAAACCNTGCATCGTNGCTCTTTTAAAAATTAAGTTTGAATAATTTTCTGGACCAAAATTTGAATTATCAGTTTTATGACGAGAAATTATTCCACAAATTGCCACTCTTGCGTTCATTGCTAGATGATTAAGGCAGTCATTAAGAATTCTTCCACCAACATTATCATAAAGAACATTTACACCTTCTGGGCATAACTTTTTTATTGAGTCGTTTAGATCATCAGATCTATAATCTATTGCGCCGTCAAATCCAAATTCATCAATTAAAATTTCACACTTTTCNTTACCACCAGCAATGCCAATGACCTTACATCCAGCGATTTTAAAAATTTGACCTGCTATTGAACCAACTCCACCTGCAGCTCCTGTTATTAAAACAGTATCTCCAGGTTTAGGNTTACTAATTTTAGTAACACCAAAATAGGCTGTTAACCCTGTTCCNCCAAGCGCTCCAAGATATTTTGTAGCCATGCTNTCATCTTCAACTTTNTCAACCTTATCTTGACTTAAAATTGGATGTGTTTGCCAGCATGTTTCACCAATTACAATATCNCCTTTTTTAAATTTTTCNGATTTGGTTTCTAAAACTCTTGCAATACCGCTGCAACGCATNACATCACCAATTTCTAATGGNGCCACATAATTTGATATTTGCTCCATCCAGCCCTTTTGAGCAGGTTGAAATTCAATAACCATATTTTCTANAAGTAATTCACGATCATTNAGATCTCTCAATTCTTCTTCTTTATAATCAAAATCATCATCNGAAATAGGACGACCAATCGGTCTCCCTGCGAGAGTAAATTTTTTATTTAGCATTTCAATTCTCTTAGGTTGTTATAATAGTACAGGCGGATATACCTGGAGCACCATATACATGTGTATAAGCTGTTTTGGGATTACCTTGAACTTGTCTTTTACCTGCTGCACCTCTTAATTGAACACAATTTTCATAAACCTGTCTCAAACCTGAAGCTCCTACTGGCTCACCATTAGCAATACACCCACCATCAGTGTTAACTGGAAACTTTCCATTTAACTTAGTATCGCCATCTTGAAGTAATTTCTCTTGTTCACCATCCTTACAAAAACCATTTTCAGACATGTGCATAATCTCAGCACCAGACTCTGTATCCTGCAATTGAGCTAAATCGATATCATCTCTTGTCATACCAGCCATTTCAAAAGTTGCATCTGATGCTCCAACTGTTGGGCTAGGGCCTCTTTCAACCTCAAGGGATGGACTGAAAACCTCAAAAGAACCTAATGGACGAGATCTAAAAGCAGCACCTTTTAAGAATAATGGCTTACTTGTATATTTATGAGCTAATTCAGCTTTACACAAAATTAAAGCCACCGCTCCTTCAGCAGGTGAACAAAACATATATTTTGTAAGAGGATCAGAAACCATCATAGCATTTAAAATTGTATCTTTTGATACTGGTTCTCTTCTCCACGCATTTGGATTTAAGGAGGCATTATTGAATGCTTTTTCAGCNACCAANGCTAGTGANTCTGANGTNATACCATAATCATTCATATAACGTTGAATTTTCATTCCAAAAAANTGTGTTGTTAACATTAAACCAGTTTCGCCATACCACCTTGGTAAACCTGATGCTTCAGGGTCAGCATTAAATGCCCCTCTAGGATGTTTATCAAAACCAACTGCCATACCAATATCAAATTGACCAGACTTAATAGTTGTATATGCGGAAAGAAGAGAAGATCCTCCTGTGGCACAACCATTAGATACATTCATAAAAGGGATGCCCGTTAAGCCTAAATCATTAACCATTGCATCAGCGCTTCCAGCAGCAGCAGATCCTCCAAATGCAAACTGGATATCACTCCATTCCATCTCTGCATCGGATAAAGCTTCACGAGCTGCATGGACACCTTGTTGCAAACCAGTCATACCCTCTGTTCTTCCAAAGGGATGAATTCCAATACCTATAATAGCTACATCTGACATAAATAATTCTCCTAATTAATTTTTACACGGTCTAAAAGAAAACATCATTAATTCTTCACCATCTTCGTTTTTTACAAATGGGT
>NYSO01000063.1 GCA_002683015.1 Rhodobiaceae bacterium | reverse complement strand
ATCCAAAAGATCGAAAAGCAATAATTCCGAAAATTTTATAATTACCCACCTGATGGAGTAGTTATGTCATCATCATCAATAGGAACCCAGTCTTGTTGTTTTACCCACTCACTGAAAGTAGTTAATTTAATTGGAATTTCCTCTAAAACATCTTCCATATCAACTTTAAATGGGTTTAAATTATCCGTATTTTCATTGTTATACTCATAAAAACCCTGCATTGCGGCTATATAATCTTCTCTACCAATATCACTTACACCCTCAAAAATATCTGCCATACGAATTGCAAACTCCTTTGGTGTTAATGTTTTGGGTTTTATAGATCTTCCAAGATGTCCTGATAATGTATCAGCAATTCTTTGAGGAGTTAAAACTTCTGGTCCACCTATTACCATTGCCCTACCTATAAGATCATCTCTTTCAAGAGAGGCAATCATGAATTTAGCAACATCATCTAAGCAAATCCAATTAGCTTGAAGCCCCTCTTTGTGAGGATAAGCAAATTCATCATTTTCAATAATATCGTTTCTAGCCCACTTAGTTAAAGTATTGTCCATAAATAATACTGGTCTAAAAATAGTTGTTCTTGCACCGCCTTGCTTTAAAGCTCTTTCAGTAGCTAAAACTCTATCATAATTATACTGACCAATTTCATCATCAGGTGCATATGCAGCTGTTTGATATATAAGTCTTATATCTGCCCTAGCAGCAGCTGCCCCAACAGCAGCACAAAAATCAATCATTTTCGTAACTTGTTCAAAGGAAGGTTTATTATAAAAAGCGGCATCAGATCCTTTTATAGCATTATCNAGGCTTTCAGGGTCATTNTAATCNGCTGAAACTTCCGTNACATTTTNATCTTTAAAAACACCTTTTTTTCTGGTGANAGCTNTTACTTNATAGCCNGCTANTANTAATTGACGAACTTGTGCCTGCCCCATTCTNCCTGAAGCACCAAAAACNGTTACTAATNTCATAGAAATCCNCTTANTTAGTTTAACTTNTTTATATAATAACCTATCGACNTGATAGNANTTTAACAAGCCATTTTGGCGTNATTTTCATTAAAAAAACTAAAATTTTATANNGCCAACCATTTATAATTATTTCNTTGCCNGACATTGAGGCTTCATATGCTTGCTCAACCACNGTTCTTGAGTCCATCCACATAAATGAAGGAATAGAACTTTTAAANTCNTTCATCTCTTTATGAAATTCAGTGTGCGTAAAACCAGGACATACAGAACAAGAAAAAATATTCTTATTCTTATAATCATTATGTATCATTTCTGAAAATTTTAAGAGCATTAGTTTAGTAGCAATATACATACCACCAGAATTTGTAAAAGGAGCAAAAGCGGCTACAGATGATATATTTATAATTCTTCCAAATTTTCTTTTTATCATTCCAGGTAAAAATAATCTTGTCAGTGCGATTGCTGACGTCGACAAAACATTTATAAAATCTATGTGACCCTTTAAAGGAACCTCTTCAAAACTATCAGTTAATCCATAACCAGCATTATTTACTAAAACATTGATTTGAATTTTATTATCTTCACAAAAATTATAAATTTCTTCAGTCGATTTTAGATCACTAAGATCACAGGAAATGATAAANGCTNTTACTCNAAATTGATTNGTTAAATTATTTTTAATTTCTTCTAAATTTTTTTTTCTNCTAGCAGTAAGAACTAAATCATATCCTTTTTCGGCAAATAAANTTGCAAAATCTTTTCCAAGTCCAGAAGAAGCGCCTGTTATAAGTACAGTTTTATTCATAAGAATCCTTTATTAACGTTTTTCAAAAGTTAAATGAAGCTCTTTTAGACCTCTTAAGGCAAAGTGAGGGTGGTGAAGAAAATCATTCTTGTTCTCTGCTAGATTAATATTTTTTAAACGCTTTAGTAATNTGTCAAAGGCCATTCTCATTTCCTGTCTAGCCAGCGGTGCACCAATNCAATGATGATGGGATATACCGTAAGCAAGGTGTTTTCCTGGATTTTTCCTTTCTAAGTCCATNTGCATAGGNCAANTAAACATATCCTCATCTCGATTTGCAGAACCAAATCTCATATCAATTATTGAACCCTCAGGAATTGTTACATCGCCTATTGTTANATCTTTTCGAACTCTTCTAAAAAGACTTTGAACTGGTGTTTCAAGCCTAATAATTTCCTCTACAAAATTTTTAAGCTTTGATTTTCCACTAATTAAATCATTAAGTTTATCTTTTTGTTGCATCAAAATTAACATTCCGCCGGCTATTGAGTTAGTAGTAGTTTCATTACCCCCAATATTTAATGCACTTACCATCGATAAAAGCTCTTCAGTAATTAATTGGCTTCCATCTTCAAATTTAAAATTGACTAAGTCTGAGATAATATCTTCTTTTGGGTTTTTTCTTTTTTCTTCAAAGGTNTTATTCATATAGTGCTGAAATTTAACTAATCTCTCTGCGCATGCAATTTCTTCATCCTCTGTTAATCTTTGACTTAAACCCTCTGATGTATCAAAAGACCAAGCCTTTAACTTTGATAAATCTTTTTTTGGAAAACCTAATCTATCTTGAATNATATTCATTGGTAGAGGGATACAAAATTGTGAAATAAACTCAACTTCACCATCATCAATAAAATCATCAATTAGTTCATTAATTAAATCTTCAATATAAGGTTCCATTTTTCTAATCTTACTAGCTGTAAAGCTAGGGTTTGATGCTTTTCGAAATTTTGTATGATGTGGTGGCTCTGAATCAAAGGTTGCTATTTGCCTCCAACCTTTTTCTATGAAAACTTTTTTAACCTTTTCTCCATTCTTCCAATAACCATTCTTTTTATTTTCCTCTTTAATATCTTTATCCCAATATCCTGATAAATCTCTAGAAAANAACTCATANTCGGTTAAGACCCTTTTTAAATCGTTATATTTAGANACAACAAANAAACCGGTATCAGGACTTAGATAAATAGGAGCCTCTTCTCTTAAGACTTCATAAGCNTCATAAGGATTCTCTTGCAGATCAGGGTCTAAAAAATTGATATCAGATAATTTAATTTTTTTTTCTTTCATCATTATCCATCTTCTAAAGCGAATGCAATTAAGTGATCCGAGGCTGGAGAACCAACAGCCCAATGCCCCCCTGCTGCAATTACTACAAATTGTTTCCCATTCTTATTTGTGTAAGTCATTGGAGTTGCATGACCAGCTGTTGGTAGTCTGAATTTTGCTAACTCTTCGCCTGTTTCAGTCTTAAATGCTCTTAAATAATAATCACTAGTTGCAGCTATAAAAGTCAAACCTGAAGCAGTAACTGTTGGCCCACCTATATTTGGAGCTCCTTTAATCCACCAAAAAGGGAAAGGTGCTAAATCTTTAGATGTTCCCAATGGAATTTGCCATAAATGATCACCAGTATTTAAGTCAATTGCAGTAAGATTTCCCCAGGGGGGTTTAGTACACGGAACCCCTAAAGGAGACATAAATCCATAAGCTCTTATAGTACAGTATGGTGTCCCCTCATTTTGTTGTAATGCTGAAAATCTTGACTGCACACTATCTCTTGCTAACTCTTTAAGAGCTTTATCACAGTCTTTTCTTGGAACCATTACTATTGTGCTTGATAAATTCATTGTGTTGGCAATAAGAATATTTCTAGAAGCATCAACTGCAGGACCTCCCCAATTTGCACCCCCTATTGCACTAGGATAGTGAACACTTCCTTCTAAAGACGGAGGAGTATAAAGACCCTCATTTCTCAAATCTTCAGCAGCTTTTTTACAATAACCTTTGTCCCAGGGAGTAAAACCAAAAACTTCTTCAGGATCTAAATAAGTTGGCGTCAAAGGAGCTGGTTTTGATGGGAAAGGCTGAGTTTTAGTAACATAATCACCCTCAACGGCACCTTGAGGAACCTCTCGCTCTTCTATTGGAAAAATAGGTTCACCTGTCTCTCTATTTAATAGAAAAACAAAACCCATTTTAGTTGTTTGTGCTAATGCTTTTATAACCTTTCCATCTTTTTCAAAATCATAAAAAGTTGGTTGAGAAGGAACATCATAATCCCAAATATCATGATAAACAGTTTGAAAATGCCAAACTACTTCTCCTGTTGATGCATTTAACGCAACCACAGAGCTGGAATAATAATCTGAACCATTTCTATGACCACCATAATTATCTGCAGCAGTATTTCCTGTTGGAAGATAAACTAAATTTAATTCAGGGTCAGTCGATATGATCGACCATACATTAGTTGTCCCTCTTTGATATAATTGTTGTCCTTCTTCATCAATTACAGGTTCTTGGCCTGGAGGTATTGGATCCCAATACCACATTAAATCACCTGTTCTAATATTATAAGCGCGAACAACTCCACCGGGAACAGAGGTGCTTACATTATCAGCAATACCTCCACCAACAACGACTACATCACCGATAATTGCTGGAGGAGAAACACTATAATAATAAGCAGGATTATGTTGACCCAGACCATCTCTTAAATTAACTTTTCCATACTCTCCAAAATCAGAACAAAGTTTTCCAGTCTTTCCGTCTATAGCAAAGAGTTCAGCGTCAATTGTTCCAGTAATAATCCGATGATAGCATTCTTCATTTTCAGATTTATTTATATCTATCCAACTGCCAACTCCTCTGCAATGAAGAAGTGCTTTTTGCTCAATTTCTACTTTGGGGTCAAATACCCATTTCTCTTTTCCAGTTTCAGGGTCTAATGCAAAAACTCTGTTGTAAGGTGTACAATAAAATAAAGTATCATTGACTAAAATTGGGGTTGCTTGGAATGATGTTTGCTGACTGCTATTTGGTGTAACATCTTCAGTCCAGTTTAGACCAGCATGAAAGTCACCTGACCTATGTGTCCAAATTTTTTTTAAATTTTTTACATTTTCAGGTGTAATTTCATCAGCCTCAGAATAATGCCCGCCACCAGAGTCTTTCCCATATGAAGACCAATCATCATTTTTTGCATTAAGTGATTGGTATGAGATAACGAAGATTAATATAAAAAGTATTCTAAGCATAAAATATCCTATTTGTTTTTGGGAAGCGCAAAGGCAATCAAATGATCTGAGGCTGGCGTTCCAATAGCCCAGTGTCCTCCAGCAGCAATTACAACAAACTGTTTACCTTCTTTATTTGTATAAGTCATGGGTGTTGCGTGTGCACCTGTAGGAAGTCTGAACTTTGCAATTTCTTCACCTGTTTCAGTATTGAAAGCTCTTAAGTAATGGTCACTTGTAGCACCTATAAATGTTACTCCGGATGAAGTCACGGTAGGACCGCCCATATTTGGAGCTCCTTTAATCCACCAAAAAGGGAAAGGTGCTAAATCTTTAGAAGTTCCAAGTGGAACATTCCATAAATGTTCACCAGTATTAAGATCAACTGCAGTTAATGTTCCCCAAGGAGGCTCAGTACATGGTACACCTAAAGGAGAAAAGAAACCCATTGAACGAAGATTACAATATGGAGCACCTTCATTTGACTCAATATTAGTAAATCTAACTTGATTTTTATTAATTGAGAGCTCTTCAAGAGGCTTAGTACAATCCTCCCTAGGAATCATAACTATCAAACTAGCCATGTTATTTGTATTAACAACCATGATATTTCTTTTTGAATCAACCGCTGGTCCTCCCCAATTATTTCCTCCAACACCACTAGGATAATGAATGCTTCCTTGAAGAGAGGGAGGGGTAAATAAGCCTTCATTCCTTAATTTCTTCGCTGTCCTTCTACAATGACCTCGGTCCCAAAAAGTAAAACCAAAAGCTTTATCGGGATCAAAATATGTAGGATTTAAAGGTGCCGGTTTAGTTGGAAAAGGTTGAGTTTTGCTTACATAATCCCCTTCGATAGCTCCTTGAGGAACTTCTCGTTCCTCAATTGGAAAAATGGGTTCACCTGTTTCCCTGTTCAGTAGAAAAGTAAGCCCAGTTTTTGTTGTTTGCGCAAGCGCTTTTATGATTTTTTCATCCCTTTGAAATTCATAAAAAGTTGGTTGAGATGGAACATCGTAATCCCAAATATCATGATGAACTGTTTGAAAACTCCAAACTAATTTCCCTGTATCAGCATTTAAAGCGACAACAGAACTTGAATATTCTTCAAGACCTTCTCTGTGACCACCATAGTAGTCAGGAGATGCATTGCCAGTTGGGAGGTAAACCATATTTAAATCTGGATCAGCTGATATTATTGACCAAACATTTGCCGTTCCTCTCCTGTATAATGGATTACCATTATCATCTAAAATAGTTGCCTCATTAGGAGGAATTGGATCCCAATACCAAACTAATTTTCCTGATCTTATGTCAAAAGCTCTTACTACACCCCCAGGAATATCTATCGATAAATTATCAATAACACTTCCACCTACTACAATTTTTTCATTAATGATTGCTGGTGGAGAAGTGCTCCAATAATATAAAGCAGGATGTTCACCGAGCCCTTCTCTTAAATTTACTCTTCCACTATTTCCAAAACCCTCGCAAGGTTTTCCATTCTTGCCGTCTATTGAGAAAAGTTCTGCATCAATGGTAACGCCCATTATTCTATGATAACAGCTATCAGAGGGTAGCTTTGTTTTGTCTTTCCAACTACTTAAACCTCTGCAAGCTAAAATTGCCCTACCATCTTTTTTAAGCTTAGGATCAAAAACCCACTTTTCTTCTCCAGTTTCAGGGTTAAGAGCAAAAACTCTATTATATGATGTGCAATAAAATAATGTATCATCAACTAAAAGAGGTGTTGCTTGAA
>NYSO01000062.1 GCA_002683015.1 Rhodobiaceae bacterium | reverse complement strand
GGAATTTATATTGAAGATATGGATAAATTTTTTACCGAGGCAAAAAATTATTCAAAGATTAGTATAAATGGATTAATGACCCTCCCACCCCCAGATGAAGAGCCATCACTATATTTTGCTTTATTAAACAAACTATCAAAAAAAAACATGTTAAAATATTTAAGCATGGGCATGAGCAATGATTTTGAAACAGCTATAGCACTAGGCGCAACTCATATAAGAGTTGGAGAGGCAATAATGGGACCAAGGGATAAAAATTGAAAAGTAAAGTTTTTCTGTTTTCTGATGATATTTTCTTTAATCTAGTCTTTGAGGAACAATTTTCATCGTTGTCATATTGCAGTTTAATCGCAAGTGATAACTTTTCTGATATAACTAATATTGATCAATTTGAAAAAAATGATGTAGCCATCTTTTATTCCGTCAAGCAGGAGCAAGTAACAAAAATTAAAAAATTATTATCTGAGGTTTCTTATTTTTTCCCGGCAATTATTATTGGTTCATCTGAAGATATTTTAACCTTGGAAAAAAATTCATTTATTTTTTTAAAAACCCCTTTTTATTTCAACGAATTATTGAAAATAATAGAAAATATTACCCTTCAAAGAGAATTAATTGATTACTCTAATCTAAAATTTGGGAAAATAATTTTAGATATGACCGGTAAAGTAATAAAAGGGCTTAATAATTCAGTAAAGCTTACTGATAAAGAGGCCAGGATTATGTGGCACTTAATTGAGGCAAAGGGTGATACTATAAGCCAAGATTATTTATTAAATAAAGTTTGGGGCTATAATAAAGATATTGAAACAAAAACACTAACTACACATATTTATACAATTCGAAAAAAAATTATTCCATTTAAAAAAGTTCTTTCCATAGAAAGTTCTGAAAATGGTTATTATATAGGTTAGTTAAAATTTAAAATCTGCTATCAAAGGCGAATGATCGGAAGGCCTGTCCCATCTCCTTACATCTTTTTCAATCGAGGCCTTTGTAATGATTTTATTTAATTTTTGAGTAATCCAAATATGGTCAAGTCTTCTTCCTCTGTCAGATTCCTCCCAGTTTTTTGATCTATAACTCCACCAGCTGTAAAGCTTTTCAGAAAGTGGATGAAACTCTCTCAATGAATCAATAAAATTAATTGAACTTTGGAATTTATTTAATTTTTCTACTTCTACAGGCGTATGGCTGACTATTTTTAATAGCTGCTTGTGTGACCAGACATCATTTTCATGTGGGGCAATATTAAGATCGCCAACAAGCGCAGTGTAAGCATTTTTTTCTTTTGTTTTCATGTATGTTGTCGCTTCATCCAAGAAATCTAATTTGTGTTTAAATTTGTCATTTATCTTTGGATCTGGCTCATCACCACCTGCTGGCACATAAAAATTATGAATATTAAATAAATTATTTTTTACTTTTAACTGAAGAGATATATGCCTTCCATCATGTTTGCCGCAAAAATCCTTTTGTTCAACTTTTTTAACAGGCAGGTCTGTAGCAATACAAACACCGTGATAACCCTTGATACCATTCACATGAATATTTGAAAGCCCTAATTTTTCTAAATCATTGAAGGGAAAAAGTTCATTGGGACACTTAGTTTCCTGCAAGCAAACTATATTTGGTTTAAATTTCTTTACGACCTTTTTTAAGGCGCTAATTCTCAACCTTACAGAGTTAATATTCCAACTTAATAAGCGTACGTTCATTTGAATTAAAGATTATGAATCTAAAATATTATCCCACATTTCTTCAATCATCATCTCATAATCGAAGTCTAATATGGTTGAGGTATCCTCGTATCGTTCCATAATTTGTTCATTGGGAAAGATTGTTGGGTCTTCTTTGTAACTTTTCTTTGATATGTCCAGAGCCATAATATTAGGAGTTGCTGTTTGAAGATTTTCAACAATTGATCTTGAATTTTTTGGATTCAGCATAGAATTTATTACTGAGTGGCTTTCCTCAATTTTAAGTGATGCTTTTGAAATGCAAGCACAATCCTGCCAAATTAAACTACCCTCCCTTGGGAACGTAAACCCAATATCATTATTATCAATTTTTTTAAATTCTTCATTACTAATAATTGCTAAATCGACTTCACCGTTAATTAAAAGCTCTTTTCCATTTTTTTTACCGAAATCTTTAATATTTACTTTCTGTCGCTTTAAAAGCTTTTCTGCTTGATTAATCCACATGGGATCATTTGTATTTAGGCTTACTCCCATATATTTTAGTGCTATTTGTATCAAAGTTCTTCCATCACCTAATAAGGCAATTTTTCCAGCATATTTATCTGAGTCTAACAGCCACCTCCATGTGGAAGGTGGTTCAGAGAACTTACTTTTTCTATAAGCAATACCTATTGCCCCATATGAAAGCGGTATTGTATGTTTTCTATCTTTATCAAAAGCAGAATTGTTGAATTTTGGATCAATAAAAGAGTTGTTTGGTATAAGATCTTTGTTTAGTTCTGCAATTTTACCATCATCAATTAAGCCTTCTAAATAAGAACCTCTTCCAATGAGCACATCATAATTATTGCTATTAAAATTAATATTAGAATTAGAGTCGTAGGTTATAGANNTAATTGATGAGCTAATANCTTTTTGNAAATTTGAAATTAATTNATCAGATAAAAAATTGGCAGGTGAACCAATATTTAAAATTTGATTTTCTTCCTGCGAGAATAAAGATAATGGACGTAAAATTATTCCTGCCGATAGTAAGCTAAATCCAGAAATAAATCTTCTTCTTGTAGTTTCTGCTTTTTTCATTTTCTTAATCATCTNTATCCACCCTTTTAATGATGTACATTCTTACCAATAATAAGTAAGAGTTTCTATATTTTTATTTAAAAGTTTTATTTTATTTCAAAAAAGCTGTCCATNATTGAATTTATCGACTTTATTTTTGAGAAAAAGACTGTTGTTTCTTTTTTTTGAGTATCAATAATTTTCCATTGTCTAAGAATAGGCTGAGGATAGTCNGCAGTTATAAATATTGAATTTCTCAGTGAATTTTTTTTCGTTCTTAATTCTATAGTTGCAACTCTACCCTCTATCTCCAGAGTATTAATATGGAAATTATCCAATGCCAAATCNTTTGAAAGAAGATTTGCGAGAGGACTATCNTCAAGAGAATAGTAGTTTACTTTACTATCCTTTCTCTCTTTTATCGCAAAAATACCTTTATTTATTATAATCAACATTTCAGATGGAGTAGAATATTCAAATCTTATNGAGCCCCTGCCGTTTGAATAAAAGATACCTTTTGCAATATTGCCAATTTGGTCTATTTGAGTAAATTCACCTTTTACATTGCCCAGACTAAAAAAATATTCTTCCAGAGAAACCAGCCAATCATTATCTGAAATAGAATTGAGCTCTTTTGATTGAGAATTCGTAGTTAATGAAATTAATATTATTAATGTTACAAAACAGGTTTTTATTATATTCATTTTCCTAAAATTTCTCTTTTGCCCTGGTTATTAGGTTCTGAAATAATTCCTTGGTCCTCCATTTCTTCGATAATTCGTGCAGCTCTATTATAGCCTATTTGTAACTTTCTTTGAATGTAGCTAGTTGAAACTCTTTTATCTTTCATTATAACCTCAACTGCTTGATTGAATAATTCATCATTTGAATCATTTTGCTGAATTCCAGAATTTATTTCATTCTCCTCTTTTGTTAATGACTCTATATATTCTGGCGTTTCTTGATTTTTAATAAATCGAACCACGTCTTCAACCTCATTATCTGATACAAAAGGTCCGTGGACTCTAACAACTTTACCTCCATCCGACATATAAAGCATGTCACCTCTTCCAAGTAACTGTTCAGCTCCCATTTCGTTAAGGATTGTTCTGCTGTCAATCTTTGATGCAACTTGAAAAGCTATCCTTGTAGGAAAATTAGCTTTTATTGTGCCTGTGACGACATCCACAGAAGGTCTCTGAGTAGCCATTATNAGGTGTATACCTGCNGCCCTTGCTTTTTGAGCAAGACTTTGAACTAAATGTTCAATGTCGCTTCTTGCAACTAACATAAGGTCAGCCATCTCATCAATCACCACAACTATGAAAGGCATTTTTTCCGGTTCTATCTCCTCTTCAGAATAAAGAGGTTGTCCAGACTCATTATCNTAACCAGTATGAATCTTTCTCTTAAATTTTTTACCTTTTCTTTTATATTCTTCCGCTTTCTTATTGAATGCATCCATTGTTCGAACTGATAGTTTAGACATCCTATTATATCTNTCATCCATCTCTCTTACGACCCATTTTAATCCAACAACGGCTTTTTTAGGNTTTGTGATCACTGGTGTTAAAAGATGAGGTATTCCATCATAAACTGATAGCTCAATCATTTTTGGATCTACCATAATTAAACGACAATCTTCAGGTTTAAATTTATAAAGTATGGATAAAATCATCCCATTTATGCCAACTGATTTACCAGACCCTGTTGTTCCAGCTATCATAAGATGAGGCATTCTCGATAAATCGGCAATAGTAGATTCACCTCCAATATTTTTACCTAAACTTAGAGCAATGCCGTCTTCTTTATTCTCAAAAGTATTGCTTTCAAGAATCTCTCTAAGATAAACAGTNTCTTTATCATCATTTGGTAGTTCAATACCAATGGAGTTTTTTCCTGGAATGACAGCTATTCTTGCAGATGTAGAGCTCATTGATCTTGATATATCATCTGCAAGAGAAATAACGCGTGATGATTTTACGCCAGGAGCTGGTTCAAGTTCATAAAGTGTAACAAATGGACCTGGATTAACACTTATTATTTTTCCATTAATTCCAAAATCAGTTAGCGTCCTCTCGAGTAGATCTTTATTTTGTTCAATTTGTTTTTCAGAAATTCTCTTTTTATTTCTCTCATCAGGGATTTCATTTAATAAATCTAACGAAGGGAGTTCATAGCCAGTTTTACTATCCGCTAAATTGTTTTTATTATTATTGCTTTTTTGGACAGTTTTCTTTCTTTTAATTTTTGGTCTAGCTGCAAAAAGCATTTTCTTTTGCTTTGTTGGCATAACTTCAGTAATGATTTCATCATCATTTGAAATGTCTTCATTATAAACTTCTTTTTTAATTTTCCCGCCCTTTGTGGGCAAAATTCCAAAAGTTATTAAAAGAGCACCCAATGAACCTAAAAATATATATACAGAAGCAATAAATGACTTAACTTGTGAAAGGTCAGTGTTAAAAGAAATACTAAGTTTATATATTACTGCCTCTATTTCATCTGCTATTAAAGAGCCAATTATTCCACCATTTCCAAAACCCTTACTAAAAGAGGCAGCTAGGAGAAATGTTCCTAAAATTAAAGAGAAAATTTTAAGCCAAAATTTATTTATTTTTTTAATAATTTTATAGAAACCAAATAGAATAACTATTACTGGTATTAATATTGATACTGTTCCAAAAAGTTGTACAAAAATATCAGCTATATAAGCCCCAGGGTCGCCAAGATAATTTTGTGTTTGCCTATCAGATATTGTATTTAGGCTTTGATCAAGACTATTATATGAGCCAATAGCAATTAAAAATATTAAACCTACACCAATAGTAAAAAAGCCAATTAGTATATTTATGAAACCAAAAAAAATTTTATATAACGTATTTTTAAAGCTAGCTAAAAGATTTGATAAATAATTAGTTAATCTTTTTATAACATTCATTTGTTACCCATTTAACAAAATTATTAAAAATTGCGAATCAGCTACATAATCACTTGTTAATACAATAATCTGCAAGAACTTTCTGATTAAAATTGAAAATCAATTTCATTTTTCTATTAATTATATTAATAACTTTGTTATGAAAAAAAATTTTTATGATTTAGTTATTTTTGGCAGTGGTCTATCAGCAAAAGCAATGTCACTTGTTGCGCGCAATGCTGGCCTATCCTTTAAAATTATTACCGATAAAAATTTTAGCAATATAACTAATGATGATACTAGGAGTCTTGCTCTTTCAGTTGCGTCCAAAAAAATGCTTCAAGTACTTGGTGCTGACATAAAAACTGAAGCTGTAAAAAAAATGATAGTTATTGAAGGCGGATTAGGNGATGAGAAAATAAAATCACGACTAACTTTTGACAGAGATCTTGTTGATGAAGATATTGCTTATATTGCAGAGTACTCTGTAATAGAAAAATCCTTAGACAAAGCTCTTAAGCTAAAAGATATTGAATATACAAGTGATGAAGTAATAGATATTCATAAGGAGAGCAACCATACAAAAATAAACTTTAAAAATAAGAAATCTTTTTTGTGCGGGGCAGTAATTTTTACAGAGGTTTTAAATTCTGAATTGCAAAAAATATATAACGTTAAGTATAATTTTTTTGAGTACGGTCAAACAGCTATATCCGCAACACTTAGGCATTCAAAAAGCCATAAAGGCTACGCTTTTCAATTTTTTCAGAAAAATGGACCACTTGCATTATTGCCAATGAATAATAAAAGAGGGAATAATTATAGCTCTCTAGTTTGGACTGAAAAAACAGATAATATTTCTTCACTTTTATTATCAAAAAAAAGTCTTGAAGAAAGCCTCAATAACCTCTGTTCTGATTATTTAGGAGAAATCTCTATTTCGAAAGGACCAAGCTCTTTTATTTTGAAAAAATTAACCGGCATAAAATCAATTTCGAATAGTGCAATATTTGTTGGCGATGCTCTTAGAGCAATGCACCCTATGGCTGGGCAAGCTTGGAATCAAAGCTTAAGAGACATAGCATATATTGCTGATGCTATTGCAGAGTCTCAGAAGTTAGGTTTGGAGTTATTTCAGTGCCCATCAATTTCATTATTTGATAAAAAAAGAAAAATTGAATCAGAGGCCTTAATTAATAGTATTGGATTCTTAAACTCGATTTATCATGCCGATACTTCAATAGCAAAAGGGCTTAGAAGAAATATTATGAAGTTAGCTGATAATTATAAACCACTTAAATTATTTTTACTAAACGAAGCTTCTGGGGGAGCTTTAGCAAGACCTAATTTATTAAATGGATTAAAGCCTGGATCAAATATCATTTAATCAAGTTTTCTAGCTTCATCTGGTAGCATTATCGGGATCCCGTCTTTGACTTGGTAGGCTAAGCCAGCTTTTTTGCTCACTAATTCATTTTTTTCTTTGTCCCAAGATAATGTTTCTTTTGTTAAGGGACAAACAAGAATTTCTAATAATTTTGGATCAATTTCTTTGCTCATAATATCTCACTGTATTTGTTCCGTGCTTGGACCAGATGTCATCGACATTTCCGTCATCGCGATCAACATTTCACTTCTTTTAGATAATGTTTCTGCCTCAAGCAGTGCTTGTTTTTCTCGAGGTTTATAGGGACTTAGTATGCATAATGAATTCACAAGTAATTCTGTTGATGAATTATTAATAGCATCCCAATCAATCGTAAGATTATTATGCTCTAAGTATTTTTTAAGAGATTCAACAAGCTTTTCTCTATCAACTTCCTCTTCTCCGGACCCTTTAATAAGATCAGAAGAAAATTTCTCATAATTTACTTGGAATTGTCTATAAGGTGTAACCACTTCAAGTTCTTGACCAATATTAAATCTGCACACACCAGATAATGTAATTAACATTCTGCTATTAGCAACTTCACTGTATGAAGTAATTTTTCCTAAGCATCCGGTTTTATAGAGTTCATCACCTTCATCTTTGTTTGATTGAATCATTGCTATTAGTCTGTTATTTGACATTGCATCATCAACCATTTCTAAATATCTATTTTCGAAAATATTAAGAGGTAGTTGTGTCCTTGGAAGTAATAGAGCTCCTGCTAAAGGAAAGACTGAAATCTTAGGTGGCAGCTCACTAATATTTTTAAACTCTTTAAATGATTTCATTTTAACTAAATAGCATTGATGACAGCTTTTTCCTACCTTCTATAACCAGAATATCTTCATTTCCCAGTATATTAAAAATCTCAATAAGTTGTTTTCTTGCCTCACCGTCGTTCCANTTTGGGTCAAATTCGATAATCTTTAATAATTCACTAATTGCATTTTCATTTTCACCCTTTGCCAACAGTAGCTTAGCAAGGTCTAGTCTTNTTTGATGATTCTTTGGATTTTTATCAATATCTCTTCTAAGTTCATCTTCTTGCTCATTAGATATTGGATTATTTTTTGCATTTTTAAAGACCTCAACTTCAGATCTAACTGAGACAAAATCTTGATTACTTTCAGAATTAGGCGGAAGGTTGTTAATAATATCTTCAGCTTCATCTATTTGATCGCTTCTTAGGAGACACCTTGCCAACATGGATTTTGCTGAGATATTTTCGGGCTCAATTTTAAGAATTTCAGAGAAAACTAAAGCAGCTGTTTCTATATCACCATCATCAATATATTTCTTACCAGCAATAATATTTTCTTCTATAGATGAGGAATTTTTTAAGGAGCTAATTTTGTTAATAAACTCTATGATATTTTTTTCTGGCTGTACGCCAATAAATCCATCTACAGGCTGACCATCATTAAAAGCCATTACTGCAGGTATAGATTGAATTTTTAATTGTTGAGCCACCTCTGGGGATTCATCTATATTCATTTTGGCTAAAATAACATTGCCATTTTTTTCTTTTACAATTTTTTCTATTACTGGTGTTAGCTGTTTACATGGCTCACACCAAGGAGCCCAGAAATCAACAATAACAGGTGTTTCTTTCGATCTCTCAATTACATCTGACATGAAATTTTCTGTTATAACTTCTATTATTACAGAATCTTTATTTAGAGAATGATCTTCTGAATTATTATTAAAACTTTCTATTTCCATCTTTAGAGAGCGTCGTCTTGTGTTTCACCGGTTCTAATTCTTATAGCTTGATCAATATTGCTTACAAATATTTTTCCATCACCAACTTTACCGGTTTCAGAACTTTTACTTATAATATTTACAACCTGGTCTAATTTGGTCGCAGGAACAACAATTTCAATTTTTATTTTTGGAACTTCTGTAGTCTTATATTCAGCACCTCTGTATATCTCTGTTTGTCCTCTTTGTCTCCCAAACCCTCTTATCTCAGTTGCAGATAGACCTTCTATGCCAATATCAATTAATGCGTTCCTTACATCTTCATATTTGTGAGGTCTTATAATTGCTGTAATCATTTTCATTGTTTCACTATCCCCAGAGCGTAAAGCTATTTTAACAAGCCTTCTTATTGCTTCAGAATGAGAAGGGAGATCTGTTTGCTCTCTACGCCATTTATCAACATCGTTTCGAAACTCAGTAGAGGCTACCAGTTGTATTCTTTGATCTTGTTTTTTCATATTACCTTTTTTTATAATACATAATTATAAAGAATAATAAAATAGCTTTATAAAATATGTATAAATCTTAACCATTCTTATTTACATCTATAAAACTTTCAAATAATGTCACACATAAATTATTGCGGGTGTAGCTCAGTGGTAGAGCATCACGTTGCCAACGTGAGGGTCGAGAGTTCGAATCTCTTCGCCCGCTCCATCTTAACCAAGATGGCTCTTAATCTTATGCAAAACTATTGATTATTTATTTAGTTCCAAGTTGTAAAATCAACAAATAAATCAATATCTTCAAATAATTTTTTATTTGCTTCTAGCTGATCGGTTAGAGCTTTATATTCTTCATCATTAAGCTTAGATTTAGCAAGGTGATCCAAAATTATTGTTTGGTATTTGACTTGTAATAAATGTTCTCTTCTTTTTTTTTCATCAAGGGAAATTAACTGTTTATTCATTTACTGTACCTGCCCTCTGTATATTTTTTTATAGTTTTGATCATTATTTGATTTCTCGTATTTAAAGCCATTATGGCTTGTACCTCTATAAAATCCCTTACTTAAAATTGCTTTTTTTTCTGAAATTATATTTTGGCTACCTCTATATTGATTTTTCATAAAATTACTCCACAAAAATAAAAAAGTTAATTACATATAATGTATAAGTTACACATACTACACAAGTTTGTCAACAATTAAAATAAATTTTTCATTGTTTTTAGAGTAAATAGTGCTAAAAGTTTTGCCAATGGTGCTCAATGCTAAGAGGGAAACAGGTTAAAATCCTGTGCTATACCCGTAACTGTATTTAGGGAGCAAGAAATCATTATGCCACTGGTTTATTCTGGTAAGGCGATTTCAAGCAATGATCTATAAGCCAGGAAACCTGCCATTAAGTCGTTCGTCCGAGGCCGGGAATAGTCTTTTGGGCAAGATTTTTTTCTTTGAAGCGACAAAATAGTTGCAACTTAATAACTTTCTTNTTGGAAGAAGTTTGTTGTTTGAATAGTTTTTTGTGAGGTTTAAATGAAAAATTCTTTAAATGTATTTTCTTTATTTATAATTATNTTATTTTCTATAAATATTTCTCTAATTAACGATCTCTCTGCTAACGAAGTTGATGAAATCATTGTCAAAGGTGCCAGAATAGAGACACCTGCCAGTAATTTTGGCTCAAGTATATTTATTCTTAATAGTGAAGACATAAGACTAAGGGGAATTAGAAGTGCGATTGATGCAATATCCTCTTCTCCTGGTGTTACTACAAAAAAGAATGGAAGTTTTGGGGGTGTTGGTTCTGTAAGAATTAGAGGAGCATCTAGTTCACAAACTTTAGTCCTTGTTGATGGGGTTCCTGTAAACGATGCATCCTCACCAGGTGGCGGTTACAATTTCGAATATTTAGATACATACAATATAGAGAGGATAGAAGTTTTAAGAGGTTCTCAGTCTACTCTATGGGGCTCGGATGCAATTGGAGGTGTTGTAAATATTTTTACAAAGTCAGCAGAAGATAATTCTGTAAATATACTCTCTGAAACTGGTAGTTTTGGATTAAGAAAAATTAATTCTGAATTTGGTTTAGTTAGTAATTTTGGTAAATTTTTATTTTTAGTTGATGACACTTCATTGGATGGGATTAGTAAAGCTGATAGAAAAGATGGGAATATTGAGAAAGATGGATTTGAGACAAATTCTTATTCTTTTAAAGGAAATACGGAAGTTAATAACATCGAGATAAAAGGTTTATTATCTTACATTAAATCAGATGTTGAGTACGATAGTTTTGGTTTTGTTACAGGCGTTCAAGATGGCGATGAAAGAAGCATTACTGAAGAATTTACAGGAAATCTTACAATAAAATTTAACTTGTTTGGTGAAAAATTAGAAAATACATTTTCTTTTAATCAATCTGATATAAGCCGAGACTATTTTACAGATAATAATTTAACATTTGGAGCTGATGGGGATAGGAAGTTATATCGTTATCAGGGAAATACAGGATTCGGTAAATATAATAAAATTGCTTTTGGTTTTGAAAAAGAAGAAAGCAGTGTAAGTTTAGATAAATTATCAATTGATAGTCTTTTTCTTCTTTACCAATTTCAGCCAATTAAGGATTTAGTTGTTTCGGCTGGAATTAGAAATGATGATAATAAAGGCTTTAGTTCNAAAACAACAAGAAAGATTGCCGCCGCCTATAAAATATCTGAGAATATCTCAATAAAGTCTAGTTGGGGTGAGGGTTTTAAGGTTCCAACTATTTTTCAAACAACCTTCTTTTGTTGCGGCGCTAATAGTGCAAATACCAATATTAGGCCTGAAGTATCAACTTCATATGATTTAGGTTTTGATTTTAGCTTAAAGGATAAATTTTCATTCAGTCTCATTTACTTTAAACAAGATGTGAATAATCAAATTAATTTTTCATTTAGTTTAGGGGGCTATGAGAATATTGACTTTGTGGAGTCTGATGGGTTTGAAATTTCTAGTAACTCAAAAGTTTCAGAAACAGTAAATTTATTTATAAACTATTCTTATATAGATTCCATAGATGGNAATGGATTGAGGTTAATTAATATTCCAAAGGATTCCGGTGAACTGGTTTTAACATATGCGCCCTCTTCAAAATTATCAGGATCTATGGCGCTTAAGTATAATGGTTCAGAAATTAGTACCTATGGTAACCTTAATTCTTGGTCAAGGGTTGATATTAATTTGTTTTATAAATTAAATAATTTTAGTGAAGTATATTTTAGGGTAGAGAATTTATTTGATGAAGATTATCAACAAGTTTTTGGTTATGGAACCCCTGATAGATCTGGCTTGGTTGGAATTAAAGTAACCTTTTAATGTAACCTTTTCTGTTTAGCTTGTTTTTTTTTATGGAATTATGTTAATTCAATACTTGNTTTTTTTAAATTANTTATGAGTTGGGAGATANGTATGATTAATTCTATTTANGGTAATTTTCTAGGNGCAGCACCAAATTGGTATAAGAATACAATTATTTCTTTTCTAATCGCTAACCCAATTATTTTAATCGTCTTGAAAGCAATGGGGCTTCCAGCTGGATTTATCCTTGGGTGGATTATCTTAATCCAGTTTATTTTTACTCTTGCTATGGCGCTTAAATGNTACCCACTTCAACCTGGAGGTTTGATAGCAATCGAGTCTGTTATTATGGGATTAACAGACACAAAACAGATTTATTATGAAGTAGACGCCAATCTNAAAGTAATTCTACTTTTGGTTTTTATGGTTGCGGGTATCTATTTTATGAAAGATTTTCTTCTGTTTATCTTTACCAAATTATTAATAAGCATAAAAAATAAAAGAACATTGTCATTATTATTTGTCTTTTCTGCGGCTTTTCTGTCTGCTTTTTTGGATGCTTTAACTGTTATGGCAGTTTTGATTGCTGTAGCTGTAGGTTTTTATCATGTTTATAAAAATGTNGCAGAAAAAGAAGATGGTTTTTCTGANGACTCAGGTGATTTTATTATATTTAAAGGTTTTCTTAGAAATCTTTTNATGCATGGTGCAGTTGGAACGGCTTTAGGGGGAGTTTCNACAACAGTTGGNGAACCTCAGAATCTTTTNATAGCTAGTGTAGCAGATTGGTCATTTGTTGAATTCTTTTTAAAGATGCTGCCTATCTCTNTCCCAGTATTTATTTGTGGTTTANTAACTTGTTATTTAATNGAGAGATTTTCATTGTTTTCATACGGNATTCAATTACCAGATCATATAAGGCAGATTCTCTCTGACTTTGATAAAAGTGAGTCTTCAAAAAGAACTCAAGCTCAAAATATGAAAATTTTAACGCAAGCTTTAGTTGCAGTTATTTTAGTTTTCTCTCTTGCTTTTGGTCTAGCTGCAGTAGGTTTAATTGGTTTGATGATAATTGTTCTCTTAACAGCTTTTAATGGTGTAATAGAGGAGCACCAATTAGGTAAAGCTTTCGAGGAAGCATTACCTTTTACAGCGCTATTAGTTGTTTTCTTTGCAATTGTTGCAGTAATTCATGATCAGCATTTATTCTCTTTTGTAATAACTTATGTTTTGAGTCTCAAGCAAGAGACACAGATACCAATGTTTTTTATGGTCAATGGAATATTATCAATGATAAGTGACAATGTTTTTGTCGCAACAATTTATATAAGTGAGGTTAAAGCCGCATTAGATAGTGGCGCTATTGGCAGAGAGCAGTTTGATTTATTGGCTATTGCAATTAATAGTGGAACAAATCTTCCTAGCGTAGCAACACCAAATGGGCAAGCAGCATTCTTATTCTTGCTAACATCATCTGTTGCACCTTTACTAGGTCTTTCTTATATGAGGATGGTTTTAATGGCTCTTCCTTACACAGTTGTTCTATCTGTTATAGGTGTTTTATCTGTTATATTTATTCTTCCATTATTTTAGACCTGATTTTACAAGTATGATTAGTTGTNATTTATAAAATAGATCTTAAAAGAATTTTTAGTGGTTAAAGTGTCTGATCCCAGTAAACAACATCGCAAGGTTGGCATTGTTTGCTGCTTCTATAACTTCATCATCTCTAATTGATCCACCAGGTTGAATTATGGCTGTAACACCAGCATCTGCCGCCGCCATAAGTCCATCAGCAAAAGGAAAAAATGCATCTGAGGCAACAACTGAATTAACAGCCAATGGTTCTTTTAAATTTATCATCTTTGCTGCATCATCAGATTTTCGAGCAGCTATTCTTGAAGAATCAAGCCTGTTCATTTGCCCAGCGCCAATTCCTACAGTTGATCCATTTTTTGCATAAACAATTGCATTTGATTTAACATGCTTAGCAACTTTAAAAGCAAACAATAAGTCATCTAGCTCTTGTTCCGAGGGTTGTCGTTTAGTAACTACTTTTAAATTTTCTTTATCAATTATAATATTGTCTTTTGTTTGTGCCAGAAATCCACCTGCAACAGACTTGATCATTACACCAGATTTTTTTGGATCAGCTAATCCACCTGTGATTAAAATCCTAAGATTTTTCTTACTAGAAAGAATATTTTTTGCTTCATCGCTTATTGATGGAGCGATGATTACTTCTGTAAATATTTCAGAAATTTCCTTTGCTGTTTCACCATCTAATTTTTGGTTTAATGCAATAATACCTCCAAAAGCCGATACGGAGTCGCATCTTAATGCTTTTTGATATGCTGAATTTAAGTTATCTCCTATAGCTACACCACATGGATTTGCATGTTTGATTATTGCAACTGCAGGTTTTAAGTTGGGATCAAATTCTGAAACTAATTCAAATGCTGCATTAGTATCATTAATGTTATTATAGCTAAGTTCCTTTCCTTGAATTTGATTGGCTGTTATTAATCCACAAACATTTGATCCGTCGTTATAGAATTTTGCTTTTTGATGGGGATTTTCTCCATATCTAAGGTTTTGTTGTTCAATCCCTCCAATAGACTTATATTTACCTAATGGTATATCTAGTTCATTTGATAACCAGTTTGATATCGTTGAGTCATAAGCGGCAGTCCTTGCAAATGCCTTAAGAGCCAATCTTTTTAAAGTTTCTTTTGTTAATGATAAATCATTGTTCTCTATTTCATTAATGATTTCATCATAATCATCTGGATCAACAATAACGCCTACACTTTCGTGATTTTTAGCCGCAGCTCTTATCATAGCAGGGCCNCCTATATCTATATTTTCAATACAAGTTTCATAATCAGATTTATTTTTAATCGTATTTTCAAAGGGGTATAAGTTAACAACCAATAAATCAATATTTTCAATTTTTTGCTCATTNATTGTCTTCTGGTGTTCTTTATTGTTTCGTATATTTAAAAGTCCGCCATGTATTTTTGGATGTAAGGTTTTAACTCTACCATCTAATATNTCTGGAAAGCTTGTGACTGATGATACATCTTTAACGTCAATATTAGCGCTTTTGAGTTCAGAAAATGTTCCGCCCGTTGATATAATTTCAATCCCAGNATTATTAAGGGCGCTTGCAAATTTAACTATTCCTTTTTTATCAGAAACNGAGATAAGTGCCCTTNTTATAGCTGTCATTTATAAGCCCCTTAANGTTTTAATGTTTTTTTCATACATANCCGGCCCGCCGCTAAATGTTGCTGTACCCGCAACTAAGACATTAGCACCTGCATCAATTACTTTTGGGGCAGTTTCAAANTTAATTCCNCCATCAACCTCCAGGTCTATGTCTTTTCCTGTTTCATTAATCATTTCNCTTATCTTTTTTATTTTAATAAGCTGGTCTTCCATAAAACTTTGTCCTCCGAAACCTGGNACTACTGTCATAACCAAAATTAAATCTAAATCCATAATTAGATCTTTAAGAACATTTTCATTTGTTGATGGATTTAANGAAAGACCACTTTTACATCCTAAGTTTTTAATTTTTTTAATCGTTTCTTTTGGATTATTTTCAGCCTCAGGGTGGAAGGTAATTATATCTGANCCAGCATTTGCAAAACTCTCAAGTAGAGGNTNAACTGGTTTAATCATCAAATGAACATCAAAAATTTTTGATGACGATTTTCTTATATCTTTTATGACTTCGGGACCAATTGTTAGATTAGGTACATAGTGGCCATCCATNACATCTACATGGATATAATCTGCACCTGCATTTGTNATTGCTTCAATTTCTTTCCCAAGGCAAGAAAAGTCAGCTGATAAAATTGAAGGAGAAATTTTTATTTNATTGGTCATTTAGATTCATTAACAGAGCTTTTATTCTGAAGCAAGTTCTCAAGCAATTTTCTTTATCCTTGCAATAAAAAAGCCATCATTTCCTCCGTTAAAATCAAAGCTATTTGGAAAGATTCTTAACCACTTATTTTTGTCTAATATCTNTAATTTTTTATCAATCTCCTGGGTATTTATTTTATCCAATACTGAGTCTTTTTTTCTTTTTAAAAAACTTTCAATTTGATATTCACCTTCCTCTTTTTCCAGAGAACACGTACAATAAATCAATATACCATTTTCTTTTAGTAGCCCCCAAGAAGCATCAAGTAGATCTGATTGAAGTTTTGCTAGAGAAAATATGTCTGATTCTTTTTTTTGATGAATTATTTCAGGATTTTTTCTTAGTGTCCCTGTTGATGAACATGGGGCATCTAAGATAATCTTTGACCAANTTTTTTCGGNAGAAAACTTTTTAATNTTCTCATTTNTAATATTGGATTTGTAATTGAGTCTTTTTANATTTTGNTCCATTCTCAAAATTCTTTTTTTATTATCATCTATCGAAGTAACCTTTGCNCCCAGAGAAATTAATTGTGCAGTTTTTCCNCCTGGAGCTGCACATAAATCGAGGACTTCATCCTNAGGTTTAATGTTTAATAAAGTTACAGGAATTTGTGAGGAATAGTCTTGTACCCACCACTCACCCTCTTCATATCCTTCTAATTGTGATATTAATCCTGGTCCATGGAGTCTTATCGAGTTATCCGTTATTTTTTTACCATTTAATTTTTTGGCCCATTGGTCTGTATTATTTTTTACATAAATATCTATAGGTGGATTTAAAAAAAGATGTGCACTAATAATCTCGTTATAATTTTTAGCCCAATCTCTCCTCCATTTATTTAATAACCAATAGGGAACCTTATCACTTTCATTTAAATATTTTTCTGCTTTCTCTTTGTTTCTTAATATCTCCCTACTTACACCGTTGATAAGGCCTTTCCAATTTTTTCCACATAACTCTACCGAAGTATTTACAACAGCATGATCTGGCGTTTTTAAAAAAAAACTCTGGGCTATACTAATTCTTAAAATCATTAAAACTTTTAAAGGTGTCTTATCTATTGGTTTTGATAAGAATTTAGTTAATAGATAATCAATAGACGTTAAATTTCTGAGTGTCGTTGAAACAAGAAGCCTACAGAAAGATTTATCTTCATTTGCGAGCTTGGAAAAATGTGAACTTTTTTTTGTTGAAATTTCATATGCGCTATCTAAAGGTTTTTTATTATTTAGGATCTCTACTAGAACCTCTATAGCTTTTTTCCTTGTATAGATCCCACCATTATTTATATTATTTTTTTTTACTTTTTTCATAATCAAGCTTTTATTTTCTA
>NYSO01000061.1 GCA_002683015.1 Rhodobiaceae bacterium | reverse complement strand
ATTTGTAGCATGCGGTCAAAAAGTATTTATAAACACAGGCTTAATCCAATCATTTGAAGATCCGTCTATGCTTAGAGGTGTTTTAGCTCATGAAACTGGACATATAGCTGGTGGGCATTTAGCTCGTTCCGATAAAGCTATGGAAAAAGCCCAAACGCCAATGATTGTTGGACTTTTGCTTGGAATTGGTGCTGCAATTGCTGGAGAAAGCGATGCAGCACAGGCATTACTTCTTGGTAGCCAACAAATAGCAAAGGGAATGGTAGCTAAGTACTCAAGAGGTCAAGAGTCAGCAGCTGATCAAGCTGCATTTCATTATTTAGAAAAAATTGAAAAATCTTCCACAGGAATGTTGGAAGTTCTCTATAGCTTTGCTAATCAAGAAGCTCTCAGTCCACGTCAACAAAAAATAAGGGTTAGAAGTCACCCTGTTTCTAGAGATAGAATTAGATCTTTGGAAGAAAAAGTTAAAAAATCTGAATTTATTAATAATAAAGATGAAGATGAATTAATATTTAAATACAAAATGATTCAGGCAAAATTAGATGGTTTCTTAAATAATGCTAGTGATATTGTAAAAAAAGGAAAAGATAATTCTGATCATTCCAAATATGCCTTAGCAGTTGGTCTTTATAGACAAGCATTATTAAATGACTCCTTATCCGTTCTTGATGAATTGATTTTAAAATATCCAAAAAACGCTTGGTATTATGAATTAAAGGGCCAAATATTATATGAGTCTGGAAAAATTGAAGACTCGATAAAACCATATACAATAGCTTTAGGACTTAAAGAAAAAGAACCTCTTTTGATGGTTGGATTAGCAACAGCATTAAACGCTCGAGGAAACAAAGGTGATGCAAAAAAAGCAATTAATCTTTTAAAAGAATCCTTAAAATATGACAAAAAAAACTCGCAAACTTGGTATCAATTAGCTATTTCTTANTCTGATNTNAANAATATAGGAATGGCAGANNTATCATCTGCNGAAAGACATTTTNTTACNGGTAATACAAAAATGGCATCATTTCATGCAAAAAAATCTTTAAAATATTTTAATAATTCTGATATTTTTAAACTGAGAGCACAAGATATTTTAATCGATGCAGAAAATAAAGCAAAATGGAAGAGAAGATGTCCAGTTTAATTAACAAAACAAAAAAAAGTCTACCCTATTTGGCAATAATCTTNATTATTCTAAATTTATTTTTTTTCTTCTCAACTAATCAACAAAATACATTTGATGAAGATAGAATTGTAAAAATTCTCTCAGAAAATAAAAGTATTTTGCCAAGAATTTTAGATAAACTTGAAGTAATTGAAGAACAAAATAATAAAAGAAATATCTCTCTTTATTATGAAGATTTAATCAGAAATGATTATCTTTTCTTAGGAAATAAAAATGGTAAAGATATAATNATTGAATTTTTCGATTATAACTGCGGTTATTGTAAAAGAAGTTTTCCTGAAATTATGNAACTAGTTTCAGAAAATAAAGATATCAAAGTTATATTNAAAGAGCTTCCNGTTTTAGGAGAAAGCTCAATTTTAGCATCAAANGCNTCTATTGCGTCACAAAAACAAGATAAATACTTTGAATTTCATCAGGAATTAATNAATTTTTCTGGTTTAATATCTCTATNAGATATTAAAAAAATTTCAAAAGAACTTGGAATTAACTACGAACAACTTCAAAAAGATATGAATAGTGATGAGACTATATTATTAATTAATGAAAGCTACAGACTAGCCGACCTTATTGGGGTAAGAGGAACCCCAGCATTTATAATTAATAATAATTTGATACCNGGGGCAGTNGGAAAAAATGAAATGTTGAGATTTTTAAATAGATGAAGAAAATTATATATATACTAAATGGTCCAAACCTTAATTTACTNGGTGAAAGAGAGCCTGAAATTTATGGCTCTGAGTCTATTGATGATATTCAAAAACTTACNGAGCAGTATGCTAAANCAAAAAATNCAGACATTATTTTTAAACAAACAAATCATGAAGGTGAGCTTATTGAAATGATTCATGATGCAAGAAAAAAATCAGATGGGCTCATTATAAATCCAGCTGGTTATACCCATACATCTGTTGCTATATATGATGCATTATTATCTNTGGATATACCTATAATTGAAGTCCATATATCAAATATTTATAAACGAGAGAAATTTAGACANTCTTCTTACGTTTCAATGGCAGCAAATAGCGTTATTAGCGGTTTTGGTATAGATGGTTATATTTTTGCATTAGAAAGTATGTTAAAAAATATTAAAAATTAAATATTTAAAGAGAGGTGAATATGACTGATTTTGATAAAGATTTAATTATTTCATTATCTAAGTTATTGGAAGAAACAGGCCTAAGTGAAATAGAAATTGAAAATAAAGATGTAGGAAGAATAAANGTTGCTAAAAATTTGTTTAACTCAAATATTTTAACTGCCTCTCCAAATAACACAAATGATAATTTAGTAGCTGAAAAAGAAGATAGCAGTGAACAAAAAGACTTATCTAATGCAATTAGTTCACCTATGGTAGGAACAATCTATTTAAAACCTGATCCAGAATCTAAGCCTTTTGTAAATGANGGCGATAAAGTAAAAAAAGGNGATACTTTGTTAATAATTGAAGCAATGAAAACTATGAATAATATTCCTGCCGATAAAGATGGNGTGATAAAAAAAGTTTTGGTTGAGAATGAACAACCAATTCAATTTGGAGATCCTCTAGTGATTATTGAATAACATGTTTGAAAAAATATTAATCGCTAATAGAGGTGAAATTGCTGTAAGAATTCTCAGAGCATGCAAAGATCTTGGAATTCAAACAGTATCAGTTTATTCTACTGCAGATAAAGATGCTATGCATGTAAAAATGGCTGATGAGAGTGTTTGTATTGGACCACCTCAATCAAAAGAATCTTATCTTAATATACCANCCATAATCGCCGCATGCGAAGTTTCAGGTGCAGAAGCAGTACATCCAGGNTATGGTTTTTTATCAGAAAATGCCAGCTTTGTTGAAAAATTAAGTGCACATAATATTGATTTCATTGGCCCAAAAGCTGATCATATCAAGACCATGGGCGATAAAATACTTGCTAAAAAAACAGCTGAAAAATATGGATTACCCGTAATTCCAGGATCAAATGGTGAAGTTAAGAATTATGAAGATGCAAAATCTATAGCAAAAAGTATTGGCTATCCAATTATTATAAAAGCCTCTGCCGGAGGTGGTGGAAGAGGAATGGTTGTTGTTTATAATGAAAAAGAACTTNAGGACTCAATAAAAAAAGCAAAAACTGAAGCAGATAAGTCATTTGATAACGATACTGTTTATATAGAAAAATATCTTAAAAANCCTAAACATATTGAAATACAAATAATTGGAGATAACTTTGGGAATATGATCCATTTGGGTGAACGCGATTGCTCAATGCAAAGAAGAAATCAGAAATTATTAGAAGAAACACCATCNAAAATAATTGATCAAAAAACAAGGGATTACATTGGNAATTTAACCGTAGAAGCTCTNAAAAAAATTCAATATAGTGGTGCTGGAACTGTTGAATATTTATATGAAAATAATGAATTTTATTTCATGGAGATGAATACAAGACTTCAAGTTGAGCATCCTGTTACCGAAGAAATAACAAAATTTGATCTTGTAAAAGAACAAATAAGAGTAGCATATAACTCAAAACTATCAAAAAATCAGAATGAAATTAAGTTTAGCGGTCATTCAATTGAGTGTAGAGTAAATGCTGAAGATCCTGTTTCATTCATGCCAAGTCCTGGTAAAATTATTAATTTTCACGCACCTGGTGGTCCTGGTGTAAGAGTAGACTCAGGTTGTTACAGTGGAATAACAATTCCACCTTACTACGATAGCATGATAGCAAAATTAATAATTTATGGAGAAGATAGAGATACCTGTATAGCAAGATTAAAAAGAGCTCTTGGAGAGTTTGTTGTTGAAGGAATTAAAACTACCATCCCTTTCTATCAAGAAATACTTAAAGAAGAAGAATTTTTAAATGGTAATTATGATATTCATTGGGTAGAAAATTACATGGAAAATAAAAAGTAATTTTTTATTTATTATCCTCGACAGAAAACAATGCTTCTCCAACAAGACCTATCAAATCAACTGATCCTTGAGTAAATAAAATCTCATCCCCACTTTCTAAATAAATATCATTTCCTCCTGGTTCAATAGAAATATAGTTTCCTCCTAACAAACCATCAGTTGTTATTTTTGCAGAACTGTCATCTGGTATTCGAATATCAGAATCAATGGACATTAATACTCTAGCCTGAAAAGTTATGTTATCCAGTTCTTGACTTGAGACAGTTCCGATTTTAATTCCAGACATTCTTATATCTGAACCTAATTTTATACCATCGATCCTATTAAAAACCGCTGAAACATTATAGTTTCCCTCATTATTTAATCTCATCGATTGAAATCCAAAAAATAAAAATATTAGTGTAAAAATAATTACTACTGCCCCAATTAATGCTTCGAATGTATTTGATTTCATTGCTTGCTCTCCGGTGACCAAGATTCATAACTTTTATTATTTTTTTTACTAGCTGAGTTTTTAGGCGTATAAAAATTTTCAGTTCCAGTATTATTCATTTCATGATCTTTATACCACGATTTTTTCTTTATTTCATCTTTAGGAATTTCATTTGTTCTAGAATGTATCCAGTCATGCCAATCAGCATTAATTTTCGAAGCATCAATTTGACCGTTATAAATAACCCAACGATTTAGACCATTTTTCTTATTTAGATAATATTTATTTCCATCCGCATCAGTTCCAACAAGTTTACCATTTAATAATGTATATATTCTTGTACCAAGCGTTTGGCTGCTCCACCATGTAAAAATCTCTAAAAAAAAGTTTTTCATTTTATAATTTTCTTATTAATCGTCATCTTCGTTTATACTAATGCCCAGCTCATTTAATTGTTCGTTAGATACTTTTGAGGGAGCGCCCATAAGAATATCTTGAGCCTGTTGATTCATGGGAAACGCAATAACTTCTCTTATATTATCCGAACCAGATAAAAGCATGACTATTCTGTCTATGCCTGGTGCGATTCCTCCATGAGGAGGTGTACCGTATTTAAAGGCATTATTCATAGCACCAAATCTTTTTTCTACTTCTCCTTGGTCATAACCAGCTATCTCAAAAGCTTTTAACAAAATTTCTGGTTTATGGTTTCTTATAGCGCCAGAAGATAGTTCTACGCCATTGCAAACAATGTCATATTGAAAAGCTTTTATTTCAAGAGGATTTAAACTCTCAAGTGCGTCCATACCACCCTGAGGCATTGAAAAGGGGTTGTGAGAAAAATCTATTTTTTTGTTAATTTCATCAAATTCATACATAGGAAAATCAACAATCCAACAAAACTCAAAACTGTCTTCATTAATTAAGCCAAGGTCATTGCCAATCTTATCTCTGGCACTTGAAGCAAATGTTAAAAATGTTTTAGGAATTCCACATATAAAAAATACAGCATCATTATCGCTTAAATTAAATTTATTTTTTATAGCAGAGGTTTTTTCTTCCCCTATATTCTTAGCTATTGGACCAGATCCTGAACCGTCTTTAAAAAATATATAACCAAGCCCTGGCTGTCCCTCTTTAATAGCCCATGAGTTCATTTTATCGCAAAAGGCTCTAGAACCACCATCTTTTGCAGGAATTCCCCAGACCCTTACATTATCGTCTTTCTTTATTGATTCAGAGAAAATTTTAAACCCAGAGTCTTCAAATACATCAGTAACATCTGACATTTCTATAGGGTTTCTTAAGTCAGGTTTATCTGTAGCATATTTTGATATAGATTCTAGGTAAGGAATACGAGGAAAAGATTTTGTTATTCTCTTATTGGAAGAAAACTCTTCAAAAAGATCTCTTAAGATTGGTTCAACAGTATTCAGCACATCATCTTGTGTGACAAAACTCATTTCAATATCAAGTTGATAAAACTCACCAGGTGATCTGTCCGCTCTTGCGTCTTCATCTCTAAAACATGGAGCTATTTGAAAATACTTATCAAAACCAGAGGCCATTAAAATTTGCTTAAATTGTTGAGGCGCCTGGGGAAGCGCATAGAAGCTACCTTGATGAATTCTTGAAGGGATTAAAAAATCTCTAGCTCCCTCTGGACTTGAGGCAGTCATGATCGGAGTTTGAAATTCCAAGAAATCATTTTTAATCATTCGACTTGTGTCATTTTATTTTTATTGTCTCTGATTGTGATTGTTCCTTTTTCTTTGCATTGTCCATCATCATCAAATCATTAT
>NYSO01000060.1 GCA_002683015.1 Rhodobiaceae bacterium | reverse complement strand
TAATTGGGAAAATGATATTTATTCAGTTGCAAAAAATTCAGATTGTTTGGTTATACTTACAGAATGGACTGAGTTTAAAAGTATGGATTTAAAAAAAATTAGCGATATTATGAATAAACCAATTATAATAGATTTTAGGAATCTTTTTTCTCTTGATGAAATGGAAAAACTTAAAATTGAATATCATTCCATAGGTAGAGAGGCCGTAAATTTCAACAAGGAAACAAAATGAAAATTATTGAAACAGCCCTTCAAGTATTAAATGATGAAATTGATGGAATAAATCTACTAAAAGAATTCTTTGATTCAAATTTTGAAGAGGCTGTAAATATAATTTTTAAGTCAAAAGGTAAAGTTATTGTTACCGGTGTTGGAAAATCTGGCCATATAGGAAGAAAAATTTCTGCAACATTATCTTCTACTGGCACACCATCTTTTTTTATTCATCCAACAGAAGCAAGTCATGGTGATATGGGAATGATTGAAAAAAATGATGTAATTTTTGCTATCTCATGGTCAGGAGAAACAACTGAGTTAGGTGATATTGTAAGATTTGCTCATGAAAATAATAATAAATTAATAGGACTATCCTCAAATAAAAACAGTCATTTGGCAAAGTCATCAAATATTGCTCTCAATCTTCCAAATGCAAAAGAGGCTTGTCCAAATGGTCTTGCACCGACTACTTCAACTACAATGCAACTTATTGTTGGCGATGCCATTGCAATTTCTCTCCTAAATATGAGAGACTTTGATAAAGATAATTTTCGTTCACTTCATCCAGGAGGAAGATTAGGGGCAATACTAGCTAAAGTAAGAGATATAATGCATGTTGGAGAGGAAATTCCTATACTAAAAAAGGGGTGCAAAATGTCAGAAGCTATAATTAAGATATCAGAAAAGGGTTTTGGATGTATAGGTATAACTTCTGATGATAAACTCATAGGAATTATCACTGACGGAGATTTAAGAAGGCATATGGGGCCTGAGATGTTAGAAAAGAATGTTGAAGAAATTATGACTAAAGACCCATTAAGCATATCTGAGGAACTTTTAGTATCAGAGGCATTAAAACTTATAAATAATCAAAGTGTTCAAGGGTTATTTATCACTAACAAAAATCAAACACCAATAGGTTTTGTCCATTTCCATGATCTAATTAAAGTGCTAAAAGACTAATCAATTTTAAAACTACCAATATAGAAAGCGAGAAAATGACTAAGATAGCAATATACTTCTTAATTTTATTTTTAATTCCATTTATGCAATTTAACCAAAAAGCTAGCGCAAGCCTTGTTGATGAAATTGTTGTAACAGCTTCAAAAGAAGATACTCAAATTTTAAAAGTTGGAGGTAATATTTCCTCAATTAATACCGATGAAATAAAATTCATTAATGCAATAAATCCAAGTGAAATTTTGAATAGACTTCCAGCTGTCTATATCAGCCAAGGNANCGGCCAAGAACATTTAACCTCTATTAGATCTCCAGTATTATCAGGGGGTGCTGGTGCTGGAAGTTTTTTATATCTAGAAGATGGTATTCCNCTGAGATCACCTGGCTTTGGAAATGTAAATGGATTAATGGAGTCTATTATAGAAATTGGAGACAGAACTGAAGTTGTTCGAGGACCAGGTTCTGCTCTTTATGGTTCAAATGCTGTTCATGGATTAATAAATGTTATTACNCCCACCCCCAGCGAAGAAAAAAAACAAATTATAAGAACTCAATTTTCAGATCAAGAATTTACAATTGATGGNAGTTACTCTGGGCCTACTCAAAAAGGTGGTGTTGTTCTTAATCTTTTTTGGAGAGAGGATAATGGCTACAGTCACAATGAATCAATTGATCAACCACATTATGGTCAACANAAATTTCTANTNAGATGGGATAACTCTGAAGGAATTAATGATTATATTTTTACCTTAACAGGAACAAATCTTAATCAAGAAACAAAGGGATATGTAAAAGGGTATAAAATTTATAATAATAAAAATNTAANTAAAATTAATCCTGACCCTGAGGCATTTAGAGATACCTATAGTATTAGATCNTCCTTTAAGATTATTAAAAACTATTTGAACTCTAAATTATCGATTACACCTTACATCCGTTATAATGAGATGGATTTTAAAATGCATTTCTTACCAGGCAAACCATTAGAAACTAACTCACATAAAAGTATTGGAATTCANAGTATTTANAGTAAAAAAATTCAAAATCTTACATGGTTTATTGGGAGTGATATAGAATTTACTGANGGTAAATTATCAGAATTTCAGGATTCAAAAGACGTATCTTTTGGTCCAAGATTAGCTTATCCACAAGGACCACATTATGATTTCTCTATCGATAGTAAAATACTTTCACTGTATTTTAATACTGAATGGTTATTAAACGATAGNGCTGTCTTTACAGCAGGTGTTAGGGCAGAGAATGTAGAATATGATTACAAAACAAATATTCCAAGCGGTACAAAAGGAAGAATTCAAGTTAGCCCAAATAGAAGTGATGATTTTACTGATATTTCGTTAAAAACTTCTTTTTCTTATATGCTTAAAGAGAATAATTTTTTATTCACCAACNTATCAATTGGAAACAGAGCGCCTCAGGTTACTGATCTATATAGAATTCAGAGCAAACAAGTCCCTGGTGGAGCCGACTCTGANAAATTGGAAAGTTTTGAAATTGGTTTCAGAGGTATANCAATTGGTGGATTNGAATATGAAATTGTTNGTTATACAATGAAAAAAGANGANTATTTCTTTAGAGACTCACAAGGTTTTAATGTCGAAAATGGAGTAACAAAACATAACGGAATTGAATTTAATTATTTTAAAACCTTTGGCGATAATTTTGAAATTTCTGGTTCATTAAGTTTTGCGGATCACGAATATGATTTTAATCATACTCCTAATAAAATAGTGAAAGGTAATACAATTGACTCAGCACCCAAAGAACTGGCTAATACAAGATTTACCTATCTTCCAAGTATGGGTGGAAAATTTGAACTAGAGTGGATTAGAGTTGGAGACTACCCAATTAATGAAAGCAATGCCCACAATTATGAAGGTCATGATATTTTTAATTTAAGATTAAAAAGAGATCTTGTGAGTAAGACTTCAATTGGATTAACTGTAAGAAATCTAACAGATGAGCGTTATGCTACAAGAGCAGATTATGCATTTGGAAGTTACAGGTATTTTGTAGGTAATGAGAGAGAGTTTTATTTTTCTTTAGAGAGAGAATTCTAAGACTNCTCAATAGGAATAAATATGGATGATATAATTATTAGTTTCTTTGGAGTGGATAATCAAATATCCAGAGGATTTGTTTTCGGTATTGTCCATGTAAGCATTATGTTGCTTGGTTACTATTCTGGATTTAGCATAAATAGATTACTTAAAATCCTCTCAAATGGTTATATTGCTGGGATTATAGGAGCTGGAATTGCCCATGTCTTAGCTGACCTAATTGCAGCCCTAATAGATCCAAGTATGCGACCAGCCACATTAGGAATTGTTATTGGAGGACTTTTGCCGCTTCTTCTGGTGCCTTTTTTAGAGAAAGTAGTTGTTAAAAGTAAATATCACGTCGTAATTGGAGACCACGAAGATATTGAAAAGGATCTTAAATCACATCATCATAAAGACTAAATTTTACATGATATGCCTAATCCACCAATTCCACAGTAACCATTTGGATTTTTTGCTAAGTACTGTTGATGATATTCTTCAGCATAATAGAAATTTTCTTCATTTCTAATTTCAGTTGTTATCGCACCATAAGAATTGTCTAAAAGACTTTTTTGAAAGATTTCTTTACTCTCTAATGCCAACTCTCTCTGTAAATCGTTGTGAGTATATATAGCAGAGCGATATTGTGTTCCCATATCATTACCTTGGCGCATCCCTTGTGTAGGATTATGAGACTCCCAAAAGACTTCTAATAAAGCCTTATACGAAATAGTTGAGGGATTGAAAAAAACTCTTACAACTTCAGTGTGGGCTGTTAACCCAGAACAAACCTCCTCATAGGTCGGATTCTTTGTATAACCGCCCATATAACCAACAGCAGTTGAATAAATACCGTCTTGAGTCCAAAAAATTCTCTCTGCTCCCCAAAAACATCCCAAGCCAAAGTCTGCAAAGATAATACCATCTGGAAATGGCTCTAAAATCCTATTATCATTCACAAAATGATTTGGAGAAATTTTGATTACTTCTTCTCTTCCTGGAAGAGATCTATCTTTATCTATTAAAAGTGATTTTATATTCATAATAACCTCATAATAGCAAAAGAACCTATGTCAACAAGCCTTCATTTTTAACGAGCTGAAGTAAATTGTTGTTTGGTCTAGGTCCAAAAATATTAATCACATTAGATGCACAAAAAGATCCAAGTTTTGCGCATTCGTAAAGTCTTAAGTTAATACTTAATCCATATAAAAAACCTGCGGCAAATAAATCTCCAGCTCCAGTTGTATCAATTACATTTTCACATGGATATGATGGAATTTCCTCAACACCATCTGATGAAATAATGATNGATCCCTTTTCCCCTCGAGTAATTATACATAAATTTAATTCATTTGATGCTGCAGAAATAGCATTGGATAAAATATTAGTATCGTACAAAGTCATTATTTCTTCTTCATTACCAAATACAATATCTGTATTTTCGGTAAGACCCCTAAATTCTTCTCTCCATTTTTCAACACAGAATTTATCAGATAAACTTAAAGCAGATTTAATCTCTAAATCTTTGGATATTGCAAAAGCTTTTTTATAAGCCTCTTTTGCGACCGGCTCATCCCATAGATAACCTTCCATATATACTATTTCTGAGTTTTCGAATGCATCAATATTAAGATTTTCCGGGGATAAGTTTGATGCTGCACCTAAATATGTTCTCATAGATCTTTGTGCATCAGGTGATACATAAACAAGACATCTTCCTGTTTCGTCACCTAAATCTACAGGATTGGATATAAAGTCAACGTTAGCCTCTTTAAGATCATTAATATAAAGAGAACCAAAATCATCGTTCTTAACTCTTCCTATAAAAGCACTGCTACCCCCCAATAATGAAAAGCCAACTGCAGAATTGGCAGCTGATCCNCCTGAAGCAATAATAGTATTATTCATTTTTTCTTGTAATTCATTAATTTCNTTAACTGAAACTGGTCTCCAAGACCCAANATCAATTTTTTGTTCTTCTAAAAAATTGAATGAAACTTCAGAAACAACATCGATAATTGCATTTCCAATAAACAAACAATTATATTTTTTATTAACTTTCATAATTGATACACGAATTATTCTTTTCTTTCCAATTGTCAACCCATGAAAAAACTACCTCTAGGAAGGCACATTTATCCTCTATTTTTTTTGATCTTGGATCGTTATTAAAAGTCTCAACAAGAGCATCAATTGGAACATGACTATTTATAATTCTACTTCCTCCAGAAGAGATTGTATCCAAAATCATTATTTTGGAGTCTCCTTCAAATGTTTTCCATTTTTCCCAACGTGCNAAATTTTTATTACTGCCTCTATCTGGATTACCATTTTTTGCAAACTCTGACCAATACTGCATCATGCTAGCAGATAAAATATTTCGTTCTTTTATCTTATCTTTATNGTAAATAAATGATGTTTGGCCACCTAAGTCAAAATCTCCCATTATAAATGGTATCTCAAAGGCATGGGCNGCACCTAATAACAGAGAGAAATCCATTCCTAAAATTTTTGGTTCTTCATCCCAATCAAATCTGTATGTATAAATATTGTTTTGTCCGCTCTGATGNATTATATCAGCAGGTGTATCTAAACCATTAGATCGCCAAGCAAGACTTTGATAATCAGATAAAATATCATAGTAAAAAGGATCCTTTACTAAAAAAAATCTGTTAAATAAATTTCTAACNAAATCTTTATTAAAAAAATTAAATAACTTATTTTCGTCTTTATTAATTCCAAGAATAATTGGGACATTTGCGTGCTTACTTGCATCCTTTAGTGTTTCTAAAATGCCTTCTTCTGGAATTACAACATTATCGCTGATTATTCTGGCTAAATCTCTTTGCGAACTCCAAAATTCTCCTTTATCAATTCCACTCATAAGAGATAAAGAGTCAAGAGACCTCAGATCAAATAAATTATTTTTCTCNCCAAATTTTGANGGNANTAAGCCTTTTTTATTTAAAATATTTACCCATTCTTCTGTTGTTACATGCCTATTCTTATAACTACTTATATACCTAGGATCAGAGCGATTAATTNTTTCAGCATCTTTAATTGATGTTACTGATGTTCCGCCAGATTGAGAAATTGCTCTATCGAACAAACCTTTTGCTAAAGGTGATGAATAAAGGGCTATCACATTTTGACCACCGGCACTTTCACCAAAAATAGTTATATTGTTTGGATTACCTCCAAAAAATTGGATATTTTCTTTTATCCATTTTAAGGCCATTATTTGATCCAACAGTCCAAAATTAGAAGAAGAGTCTATACCATTTTGCTCCCTTAATTCAGGATGAGATAACCAGCCAAAAATTCCTAATCTATAGGCAATACTTACAAAAATTATATTTTCTGATTTAACAAATATTTCAGGGTTATACTCCGAAGGCATCCCGGTTGTATTACCACCCCCATGTATCCAAACCATTACAGGCAAATTAATATTATCTTTAGATATTTGATCTTTGGATAAGGCTGGAGAGTAAATATTTAAATATAAACAATCTTCTGAACCAACAACCGCTCCAGGTTTCACTAAACCATTATTGGTAAGAGAAGACTGAAACTGAACACAAGGTTTTTTAAAAGAAATAGCTTCATATTTTTTGCTGTAATTTTCTATTTCACGGGGCGCTCTCCACCTAAGATCATTAATTGGTTTTTCAGCATAGGGAATTCCTAACCACTTGTATATTCCTGAAGAATCAATTGAGCCTATAATTTCAGCATTATTTGTAACTCTATAAGTTTCAGTTGATGCTTTATTTACATTTAAATCATAATTAANTGATTTNGATGTTTCACAACCTGAAATAGTTACTAATAAAAGAATAATATAAAATTTTGTTATTATTTTTTTCATTTGAAATATCTACTATAAAAAAAAAGAATAAAAAACATTTTAATTTTTATAAATGTTTGAATTAATAATAAAATAATTTAAGATTGTTGAATTAGGGGATAATCATGACTGAAAATATTAAAAAAGATAGAGCTACTTANAAAGATATGGCCTCATCAACACAGGAGGANTGGAGTATAATCTCTGGATACGCAAGAGAATTCAATCAAAACCTTTCATACAGAATTCTTGACCACCTTAGATTACTCAAAGATGATCATGGTGGCTTTTCAGTCGACAGACTTGAGCATAGTTTACAAACCGCTACTCGCGCTTATAAAGATAATAGGGATGATGAATATGTTATATGCGCCNTAATGCATGATATTGGAGATATGCTTGGATCNCATAACCATGCTGAAATAGGCGCAGCGATTTTAAAGCCTTTTGTATCTGAGAAAAATCATTGGATGCTAAATCATCATGGAATTTTTCAAGGCTATTANTTTTTTGATCACCTAGGGTTNGATAAGAATATGCGCGATCAATTTAAAGGNCATGATTACTTTGAATATACAGCTCAATTCTGCCATTTATATGATCAATGTGCNTTTGATCCAAACTATGANTCAATGTCATTAGATGATTTTGAACCAATGGTTCATAGAGTTCTNAGTAAACCAAAAAATTCAATTTATAAGCACTAAAAGTAGCAATAATGCCATTACAGAAATTATCATCAACCTTAGCATGGACCGCAGCTTTTTTACTTACAGCAATTAATACTTATTCATTTGCTGANAGGCANCTTCCTTCCATAATGATACCNGAATTAAAAGCTGAGCTATTATTAACNGATGCACAAATAGGATTTCTCTTTGGAACAGTTTTTGCAATATTTTTTGGAATAGCAACTTTNATTTTTGGAAGATTAGCNGATACACCATATCGAAAAAATGTTCTTATTTTTGCAATATTGATGTGGAGTCTTTTAACAGGTCTCTGCGGGATAGCTCAACAATTTTGGGATTTAATAATTTTTAGAATTGGAGTTGGTGTTGGAGAAGCGGCATTAGGACCAATTGCCTTGGTTGTATTATCAGCATATTTTACAAGAGAAAAACTTCCTTTAGCCCTTGGTATTTGGGGGGCTGGACCATTTTTAGGATCTGCGCTTGCTGGCTGGGGCGGAGCTGCAATGATAACTAATATGGATAAAATCAAACCATATTTGGGTTTTTTCTCAGAATTTTCTGATTGGAGATTAACTTTTTTCTTTTTTGCTATTCCAGGTTTAATATTTGCGCTGCTTTTAAAATTTTTACCATTCCCTCAAATTGCTGTTGAAAAAAAAGAAAAAGTGGAATTTATGCCTTTTTTTAAAAAAGCCTGGAAATTTTTTCTTCTAATGTTTGTTGGGGTTACTATAACTGGTTTAGTGGGATATTCAGTTTTAGCATGGGGAATAGAAATGCTAGTAAGGGTTCACGATATTCCTAAAACAATAGCTGGGCAAAATTTTGGTATCTTTAATATTTTTCTTGGTATTGGGGGAAGTATTGGTGCTGGTATTATAGCTAGTAAAATGATTGAAAGAGGCATCATTAATGCTCACCTAAGAGTTGCAGGTATTTTTGTAGTTCTTATATGGGTTTCACTTTTACTTTTCACCCTCTCAACTTCATCCTTTTACTCTCAAATTGGTTTAGCAGGAATGATTTTCTTTATGTCTTGTGGCCCAGGCTTATACGGAGCGGCATTTCAGAATGCCTCCCCAATTAA
>NYSO01000017.1 GCA_002683015.1 Rhodobiaceae bacterium | reverse complement strand
GTTTTTTCTTGAGATACATCATGCTTTAATGGGTGTTGAAGGGTCAAGTTTAGAAACACTTTCTAGTGTAAAAAGTCATGAGATGGCTTTAAGCCAATGTCGTAATTCGATTAAAGAACTCGGTTTAGATCCTAAATCTTCAGCAGATACAGCTGGTTCTGCTAGAGAAATTTCAGAGATTAATGATATNTCAATTGGTGCAATAGCATCACCTCTTGCGGCAGAAATTTATAATTTAAAAGTCCTTANGGAGAATATGGAAGACAAAGGATTTAATACTACAAGATTTTTAATATTAAGCCGTGAAGATATTGAATTAAAAAAATTAGTAGGTCCAATGATTACTACATTGGTTTTTAAGGTTAGAAATGTCCCATCAGCATTATATAAGGCCTTGGGAGGTTTTGCNACCAATGGAGTAAATATGCTTNAGTTAGAAAGTTATCAAGTCGATGGCAGTTTTTTAGCCACTCAATTCTATGTTGATATTGAAGGTCATTATAAAGAAGATTCAATAAAGTTAGCACTTGAAGANCTCTCTCACTATTCCGAAGAAGTTAAAATTTTAGGCGTATATTCTTCAAAAAGAGATAGATAGTTAAGGTGTGTAACTTGTGTTAATTAAGCCTCAAAGTATATGTATTCCCTCAAAAAAAGAATAAAAACATATATTATTTTTTTTTTAATTATGTATAGTTGAAACATGAATAATTTATAATTAATTCTTAAATCAAGGGGAAAATAATGTTAGACACAGGAAACACTGCTTGGATTTTAACCTCCACTGCTCTAGTTCTTTTTATGACTTTGCCAGGATTGGCGCTATTTTATGGTGGCTTGGTTAAATCAAAAAATATCTTATCTGTTTTAATGCAATGTATTGCTGTTGCTTGTTTAGCATCCTTAATTTGGCTTGCAGTTGGCTATAGTCTTGCATTTGCTGATGGCAGTCAATGGGTAGGAGGTTTACAAAAATCTTTCTTTTCTGGTATTGATAGAAGTTCGCTATCTGGTGATATACCAGAATCAGTATTCTTTATGTTTCAAATGACATTTGCAATTATAACCCCAGCGTTAATGGTTGGAGCATATGTAGAAAGAATTAAATTTAGTGCTGTATTATTGTTTAGCGGTTTATGGCTTGTTATCGTTTATGCACCAGTAACTCATTGGATTTGGGGCGGTGGCTGGCTTGCTGAGATGGGTATTTTAGATTATGCTGGTGGATTAGTTGTTCACTTAACTGCAGGTATTTCTGCCCTTGTATTAGCTGCAGCTCTTGGACCAAGAAAAGGTTTTCCTGATCAAGTTGATCCTCCCCACAGTCCTGCATTAGTTATGATTGGTGCATCAATGTTGTGGGTTGGCTGGTTTGGTTTTAACGCCGGAAGCGCTTTAGCTGCAAATCAAGATGCTGGAATGGCAATGCTAGTAACACATGTTTCTGCGGCAACTGCATCTCTAGTTTGGATGTTTATTGATTGGTTGAAATTTGGAAAACCAACATTAGTTGGACTAGTTACAGGAACAATAGCTGGGCTAGCTTCAATTACTCCTGCTTCAGGTTTCGTAGGTCCTCTGGGCGCATTAATTATCGGTGGTTCAGCAGGTATAATTTGTTATGTTCTTGTCTCTTTTGTTAAAAATACTTTGAGAGTTGATGACTCCTTGGATGTTTTTGCAGTACACGGTGCTGGAGGAGTATTAGGTATTTTATTGGTATCATTTTTAATAGATTCAAACATTGGTGGAGCAGGTTATTCCGAAGGCATGAGCGCCTCAAGTCAACTTAATGTTCAGTTAATTGGTATTGGATCCGTCTTTGCGTGGTCCATTATCGCATCTTTAATCATTATTGTTATTGTAAAAGCCCTCACAGGGTTAAGGGTAGAAGACTCTTACGAGGAAGAAGGTTTAGATATTTCTTCACATGGCGAGACTAATTACAGACAGTAAAATAATTTACAATTAAATATATCTCATTATAATATTTTTTATTATTTAATAGGGGTGTTAAGTGGGGAAAGTTGATACACATAAATTAGCTATTGATGGAAAAGAGCCCAGTAATCTAAGGGGCGATCCAATTACTAATGATAGATATTTTAGTAAAGAGTTTATGGCTAAAGAATGGGAGCATATGTGGACAAAAGTCTGGCTTATTGCCGGTAGAGAGGTTCAACTAAAAGAGGCCGGAGACTATATTGTTCATGACCTTGTTACTGAATCTGTAATAATAGTCAGACAGGACGATGGATCTTTAAAAGGGTTTTACAACAGTTGTGCGCATAGAGGTCAAAGACTTGTTGAATGCGATAGTTTTCAAAGCTCGTTTCGTTGTCCATACCATGATTGGGAATTTGGGTTAGATGGNAACGTAATTAGTTGCCCNGATGAAGATGACTATCCCCAAGGAAGCCCTGTAGGAAAAAGAAAGCTTGTTGAGGTTAGAGTTGATACCTGGGATGGTTTTGTTTTTTATACTATGGATCAAGAAGCCCCGGAACTAATGGAATATCTCGACCCTCTTCCAGAGATATATAAAAATCATAATTTTAAAGATCAAATTAGGGCTCAATGGGTCAGAGTTGAGCTTGATGTTAATTGGAAGTTTTTTTGTGATAATTTTAATGAGTCATATCATACTCGATTTGTTCACCCTCAGGTTCCTTCTGTAATAGATCAAGATCATTTTACATCAAGATATGAAATGTTTCCAAAAGGACATGCGAGAATTATTCAAATGGGTCGTCCNTCTCTTAGGGATAGAGTATCTGAAGATGAAGATCATCCTTTTAAAATGATATTAGAGGACTGGGGTGTTGATATAACCAAATACGATGATTATGAGAATTTATCTGAGCAAGGATGGTTAGACCTAAAAGAGGCTAAAAGAAAAAACTATAAAGAAAAGGGTTACCATCACTATGAAAATTTATCAGATGAGGAATTAACAGAGAGTCCTTTTCAATTTATCTTTCCAAATATTGCAATGGGAGTTCAAGCTGATGGGTGCATCCTATTAAATTGGTTTCCTCATCCTACCGATCCTGAGAAATGTTTTTTTGATCTTTGGGATATGGGTTACCCAATTGGTGGTTTAGCAAAAGGCATAGGTAAGACAGGAAGAGATGATGGTCAGGAATTTACATCAACTTCAGCTGGCATAGGTAAACAAGATACATATGAACAAGAATTTGTTAGTCGTACAAAAGTAAATCCAGTTAAGCTTCAAGAGGTTGAATTAGATATACGTGACTATGATGGTGGAAAGGGAGTTGAGGATCTTTGGGATCATGTGGTTTATCAAGATTGGCAACTTACCGATGGCTTACGGCGTGGAGTAAGGTCTAGGGGTTATCAGGAGCCTTATTTGGCAGCTCAAGAGTCACGTGTTAGATTTTTTCATGAGACTCTTCATGATTACTTAAACGGCAAACCGCCTAAATAAAATATAATACTTAATTTGGATTTTTTGGATAACTGGGTAATGACTCATTTATCGGATCCCATTTGCAAGCAGAAACTGACCAAAAACTAGACTCAATCTTCAACCAATCTGAGTTGTCTAGGCTTCCAGCTTTAATAAATCTTAAATTTGGTTGCTCTGTAACAAAACTAATTATTGGAGAACCGCAGTTAGGGCAAAATCCTCTGTTAACATTTGTTCCGTCGTTCCCAATAACTGAAAAAACTTTATAATCGTCATTTATTTTTAAATCGTTAGTTCGAATAAAAACAATTGTNGCTTTTCCAGACCCAGTAATCCTTTGGCAATCTTTACAATGACAATGACCTGCGGAGACAACATCTTTTCTTTTGAATTCATACCTAATATTTCCGCATAAACAGCCTCCNGTTTCTATAGTATTTTCATTCATTTTGTACTCCTAATTGATTGAATCAATCCACTCTCTAATTAATGGAATAGCTTCCTTATGTTTCATATTTCTGCTCAATTCAGGCATCATTNCGCCTGGATCAGTGGAAGCCATCCTGTATAATAAAATTGATTCTTNTGATNTTCCTGGCTTAATAACATATTTTAATCCTCCACTTCCACGACCAGCAGCCACAGGTTTTTTCATGAATCCTAGGTTAGTGTTATTTGTTTCCTCAAGTGATAAATAAAAACCAGAGTTTCCCGCTGAACCTCCNTCTCGATGACAATGAGCACAATTAATATCTANATATGCCCTNGCTCTNTTTCCAATTGTTTCTGAAACATCATCCCAAACANCAGTTGGATTTTTTCTATTAGCTGGAATATTTTCTAATTTCTTTTTTTCCTTCCAATAATCTATTTGATTANCNTCTCCGTGTGGATAAAAAAAGGTAATATCAAAATTTCTTCCCTTTGGTCCAATTGGCATAATTACTTTATTTAAATTATGACAGCTACCACATTGATTAATATTTGGTACTCTATATCTATTAGATTGTTCAATTCCGTTCTTATCTATCCATTTTGCATTAATAGTTTTACCAATATATTTGAGCTCAGCATCATTTTGATTTTCGTTCCATATGTATGAGAGGGGAAACCAACCACTCNNATTTTTGATTAATAGCCTTGTTTCTAAAAACTGAAAGCCTCTAGATAAATCACGATCATCAATTGGGTAAGCAAATGTTTTTATNATTTTTGTTCCTATAGGAAAATTAAAAACTTTATCATGATTNTATTGAGCTAATTTACCATCTGGCATAGATATGAAACGAAATTTATATGTATAATCAGAAAATAATGGGCTCGCTATATGATAGGGTATGGTATTTTCTTTTGGTATTTGTTTTTCTATGTTTTCAAAAAAATTGTAATCAGATAGNAATTTTTTTGGTGAAGCATTTAAAGAAATTGCTGCAAAAATAGATATTAATAAAAATAAAAAGTTAAANANCTTTATCAATTAATTCCCTCAGANAAATTTACTGATTTNANNGATTGAATTGATCCAAAATAATTCTGATTATTTTTATCAATCTTGTGAAATCTNGGTAATAAATATTTAGTCATCAGATTAAGGTTTACAAAATCAGCCTCACCTTCTTCTGAGAAATTTTTACCCAATACTATTCTNTNCGATGAAGTAAAACCAANCCATTCAATTATAGGTGTTACTCCATCCCAAATAATTTCAGGTGCTTTTCCAGGTATCACATCTGAAATTGGTCCAGCTCTTTTTTTATCAACGTCATAACCGTTGTTGGAAAGGAAATTATTATGAATATATATTTTATTTGGGATTGGATTGTAATTTTTATCCTCAGTTTCTTCTTGATAACTAACTATAAGTATACCTGCTGTTGCATTATTTCTTATATCATTATCTCTAACTTCAATATTTTCATTGGCCATAATCATTATTCCAGTCCCATTAGGGGTTTTACCGACTATATTACCCTCAGGCGCAAAATTTTTAGTATCATTATTTATGACTTTGTTTTTAGCAATTAAAACACTGTGACCTCCTTGTTGAGGAAGGTCAGGTAAATCAAAGACTAAGATTCCTCCTGTATTATGTTCTGCATGATTTCCAATTACTTCAGCGTAGTAACTATTTTCAATTTCTATTCCTGCTACATTAAATTTTGCGATGCTATCAAGTACCTTTATTCTCTCGGATTGGCCAACATATATTCCAGCATCCGAAGCACCGATTGCTATGCATTCTTTAATTAATACATCTTTACTTTGGACTGGATACAAGCCATAGGCTCCGTTAGTTTCCTTGGGTCCGTTGGTCCACTCAGTTCGAATTCTTATAAAAGATATNCCCTCTGCACCTTTTACAACAATTGCATCACCAATAGTATCCTCTATAGCAAAGTCCTTTAAAACTACTTTATTTGACGTAATCATTAATCCTTCGGCACCAGATTTTTGATTTTTAAATGAAAGAATAGTTTTATTCATTCCTTTGCCTTGAATTGTAACATCATCGACATTTAAGGATAGTCCATCCTCAAAATAAAATATCCCTTCATCGAGGTCAATAATATCGCCAGGTTTTGCAAAAATTAAAGCGGATTGAATTTCTTCATATGATTGGGGTCCAGGTTTTATTGTTTCTGAGACTGCTTGATTTGTGAGGATTATTAAAAAAATGAAATTTAATAATATTTTATAAAATTTTTTTTTCATCGCAATTCTATTTACTATATACAAAGTTTTTAATTAAATGATGAGCTATTGCCATGCTTGGCGGAACAAAAAAATTAGAATTATTACCTTCTATTGCTTTTTTTAGCTCTGAACGAGAAAACCATCTTCCTTCATCAATCTCAATTTCGTCCAATTTAAAATTTTCTGAATTTGCCTCTGCTATACATCCAATCATTAATGAAAATGGGAAAGCCCANGGTTGGCTTGAGTGATAAGAAACCTTCTTTGTAGAAATNCCAGCTTCCTCATTTAATTCTCTTGCAACCGCTTCCTCAATTGATTCACCATGCTCTATGAAACCTGCTAACGCAGAATACATCCCGGGTGGAAATCTTTTTTGTCTGCCCAAGAAAGCGCCATNATTATATGTTGCAAGCATTATTACAACCGGGTCTGTTCTGGGGAAGTGTTCTGAATTACATGCACCGCAAATTCTCTTATATCCAGCCTCCGATAATGAACTTTCTGAACCACATCTAGAACAAAATTTATGACTATTGTGCCATTCAAAAATTGCTTTAGCTTGACCTAATATTGCAAGTTCACCTGGATCTATAGCTTGTGAAGATAAAACCATTAAATCTTCAAAAATACCTAAATCTTTCAATCCTGCTTCATTTTCTGGATCAGAAATTTTTGATATATCAATACTAAAATATGCTTTTTTATTCATGAGACCCAAAAAAACCACCATAGAGCTACTGATTATTTTCTCTTCAAAAAAACTCAATGGGAACCAAGCAGGACTTTGTTGATCAGGTAAAGAATTTCCCGAAATCAAACCAGAAATAGTTGAAACAAATGGCTTACCTCTCCAAAATGGAGTAAAGACTGAATCATCTTTTGCAATAGTCTTTTTAATCCAATCTGGGTTAGATCTTAAATAAGAAACCCTGTCCAATGGATTATTGCTAAATATGTTTGGATAAACATTCATGAAAACCTCTCNACATTCTATGATAATTAATCTTATTAGTCTAATAAGGTATTGGGTTTTTTCTATAAAAGTATAAACTGATTTAATAATACTATATAATTTCACAAGAGGATATTTTGGATACATCAGACAATATAGAAGAAACAAACGATACAGTTTTAGACTCTTCTCCAACCATGACCGATGAAAATCAAGATAACTTCTTATCTGAAGTTGAAGAAAATAAGGAAAAATCTTCTTCTAAAAATAGCTATAAAGTGCTTGCTCGGAAATATCGCCCTCAGAATTTTGAAGATCTTATGGGTCAAGAAATTATGGTTCAAACCCTTAAAAATGCATTCAAAACAAATAGAATTGCACACGCTTATATTCTTACAGGGGTTAGGGGTATAGGAAAAACAACAACTGCTAGATTATTGGCAAGGTCACTTAATTACGAAACTGAGACAATAAATGAACCTAATATAGATATGTTAGAACTTGGAAAGCATTGTCTGGAGATAATGGAGTCACGTCATATTGATGTTATTGAAATGGATGCTGCATCACGAACTGGCATTGCGGATATAAGAGAAATAATAGACTCAGTTAACTACTCTCCTTCGTCAGCACGTTATAAAATCTACATTATTGATGAAGTTCATATGCTTTCTAAAGCTGCCTTTAATGGTTTATTAAAAACCCTTGAGGAACCTCCACCACACGTAAAATTTATCTTCGCTACTACTGAGGTACAAAAAATACCACTAACGATACTCTCCAGATGTCAAAGATTTGATTTAAAAAGATTTGATCATGACATGATAAAATTACTCATTAATAAAGTTTGTGAAAAAGAAATGGTTTCTATTGAGGATCCGATAATTGATTTAATTGCAAAGGCTTCTGGAGGATCGGCTAGAGATAGTTTATCTTTACTTGATCAGGCAATGGCATTATCAAATGATGGTAATATTTCTGAAGAAAAGATTCGTCAAATGTTAGGATTATCTGATCAGAGTCGGATAATAGATTTATATGAATTTATATCTAATACNGAGATTGAAAAAGCATTATTAGAAGTTAAGGATCAAGTTGATATTGGTANTGATCCANTAAATTTNATTGAGAGTTTAGGCGATCTCATCCACGAATTAACTAGACTTAAGGTAACCGATAGCAATGATGATAATTTATCTTTGGGACCCGACGGTTTTAGTAGAATAAAATCATTAAAGGATAAAATAAGTGTTAAGCATTTGTCGCGATATTGGCAAATGATCTTAAAGGCATCATCAGAGATTAAAAATTTTTCAAAACCTCTTGCTGCACTTGAAATGGCGATAATAAGGATGTCATATATCTCTGATCTTCCAACGCCAGATGAGATCATAAAAAAAATTGAAGGGAATAAAACAGAATTATCGGAAAAAAAAAGTCCTAATTCCGAATTAAATAGCACTAATTCCGAAGCAAATAGTACAATGAAAGTTGTTCCTGCTGTTTCTGTAAAACCAGTTCAACAAGAAAAAATGATAGAAGAAAATAGGGAATTTGATCCTAAAAGTTTCGAAGATATTATTGAATTGGTTAGATTAAATAAAAATATTCGCCTTCAATATGATTTAGAGAATAATGTTAGT
>NYSO01000016.1 GCA_002683015.1 Rhodobiaceae bacterium | reverse complement strand
TATCAAATCAACTAGACATTTCAAGGTCTGAAGCTTCTGACTATATTCGTTCTTATTTTGAAAAGTTTCCATCAATTAGAGATTACATGGAAACCACAAAAGAATTTGCAAAAGACAATGGCTTTGTAAAAACTCTTTTTGGAAGAAAATGCTTCATAGATGAATCAATAAATAGAGGACCTGGGGGTAAAGCCTTTATGGAAAGAGCTGCAATTAATGCCCCCATTCAAGGTACAGCAGCTGATATTATTAAAAGAGCTATGATAAAAATTCCTAAATATTTTGAAAAAGAAAATCTTGGAACAAAAATGATTATGCAGGTTCATGATGAGCTTATTTTTGAAACAAAAGATAACGAAATAGAAGAAACTATGACTATAGTAACCAGAGAAATGTCTGAAGCACACAAACCTGTTATAAATCTATCAGTTGATTTAAAGGTCGAGGCTGCATCAGGAAAGAACTGGGAACAAGCTCATTAAATTTATTTATGAAATTTTTGGAGCAGCTTCTATAATATCTGAATCTACATGAGATTCATAAATTGCAAAATTTTCTGAAAACATTTCAACAAGCTTTTTAGCTTGAAGGTCGTAACCCTCCTTATCACTCCATGTATTTCTTGGAACTAATATATTTTCGTCAACATTCTTTACAGATAGCGGTACCTCAAATCCAAAAAAATTATCAACCCGCATTTCTGCTTCATTTAGGGTGCCATCTAAAGCTGCTGTAAGTAAAGCTCTTGTATCCTTAATAGGCATTCTGTTGCCTTCTCCAACTGGTCCTCCTGACCAACCAGTATTTACCAACCAACAGTTTACTTTATATTTATGAATAAGGTCTTTTAATAGATTACCATATTCGGACGGGTGTCTTGGCATAAAAGGAGCACCAAAACAGGCTGAGAAAGTTGCTTCAGGCTCATCAACTCCTTTTTCAGTACCGGCAACTTTTGCAGTATAACCTGACAAAAAATGATACATTGTTTGAGAGGCTGATAACCTTGCGATTGGAGGTAAAACCCCAAATGCATCGCAAGTTAGAAGAATTATATTTTTAGGAATAGGACCCCTTCCAGTCTCACTTGAATTAGGTATAAATGAAAGCGGATAAGCACCTCGAGTATTTTCTGCCAACGTATCATCATCTAAATCTAGTTCNCCCGTCTGATCATCCATAACNACATTTTCNAGAATTGTTCCTGTTTTTTTTGTAGTTTCATAAATTTCTGGTTCAGCNTCTTTCGANAATCTAATCATTTTAGCATAACAGCCNCCCTCGAAATTAAAAACACCNTTTTCTGACCACCCATGTTCATCATCTCCAATTAATGTTCTATTTGGATCAGCGGAAAGTGTTGTCTTACCTGTACCTGACAAGCCAAAGAAAATAGCTGAGTCATCATCAGAACCAACATTAATTGAACANTGCATTGGCATGACATTTTTCGGGGGTAATAGAAAATTCAACATTGTAAAGACTGATTTTTTAATTTCGCCTGCATAAGAAGTGCCNGCAATAAGAACAATTTTTTTCTNAAAATTTACAGCAATAATTGTTTCNGACCTTGANCCATGTCTTTCAGGGTTTGCTTTGAAACTTGGCATATCTATNATTACAAACTCAGGATCAAAATTANTTTTTTCTTCATCTTTGACTGTGATAAGAAGATTTTGAATGAAAAGTGANTGCCATGCATATTCTGTATAAACTCTTGTNGGTANTCTATATTCNAGATCTGCTCCACCAAAAAGATCCTGNACAAATAAATCNTTATTCTCTGAAAATTCAATCATATCCTTATAAAGAAGATCAAAATTTTCTTCAGACATCTCCTTGGCATTATCCCACCATATTGAGTCTTTATTCTTTGATTCTTTTACAACAAATTTATCTTGAGCAGATCTACCAGTATGAATACCAGTTTTTACAACCATTGCTCCATCTTTCGANATNTTTCCTTCACCCCTATCAAGAATAATTTTATATATCTCTTCNTGGTTTAAATTCCAAAAAACATTATCTAGTGATGAAAATCCGTGAGCTTCGGGGCCAGATGTTGAAAAATTTTCGCCTAATTCTTTCACAATTTACCTCTTAATATCAAAAAATTAATTCACACTTATATCAGAATATTGTCAACAAGTAATTCAAGGTATTATATAGTTTAAATAAGTTAATTAGTTAACTTAAAAAAGGGGAAANATGACTAATATTTGTTTAATAGATGATGATCAAAATATTCTTGCATCACTTAGCCTTACATTAAAGTCAGANGGCTATAATATAAAAACTTTTTCTGACGGTTTATCGGGGCTAACTTCNTTACAGGAAGAAGATTACGATATTGCAATTTTGGATATAAAGATGCCTAGATTGGACGGTCTTGAAGTGCTGCAAGAGCTGAGACAAACTTCAAACCTTCCAGTAATCTTTCTTACATCGAAAGATGAGGAAATTGATCAATTNCTTGGACTTAAAATGGGTGCTGATGATTATATAACAAAGCCATTCTCGCAGAAATTACTCATGGAGAGAGTAAAANCAATCCTAAGAAGGTCACGTGTAAATAATTCAAACGAAAACAATAGTAAGGATGTATTAAAGAGGGGTAAATTATCACTTAATATGGATAGATATGAGTGTTTTTGGGGAGAAATACCTCTAAGNCTTACTGTTACAGAGTTTCTTTTGTTAGAGTGTTTAGCTTCTAGACCNGGACATGTTAAAAGCAGAGATCAACTAATGTCGTCTGCTTATGATGATAATATTTATGTAGATGATAGAACAATAGATAGTCATATAAAAAGATTAAGAAAAAAATTTAAAGATATCGATAAAGACTTTAAGTCCATTGAAACACTGTATGGTGTTGGATATCGATATATTAAAGAATGATGCTGAATTTTCTAAAAATAGAATCACTTGGCTCTAGAATTATTGCAATAAATTTAATTGGCCTTATTCTTCTTGGTACAGGATTTCTATTTGTTGATAAGTCTCAAAATAATCTAATTGANGCTAGGAAAGAAGCCTTAATATTACAAGCTAATCTTATCGCTTTCTCCTTTACCCTTAATGCACAATCANTAAATNAAGAGNTAAATAATATTGACAATCTATTTTTAACACAGAACTGGACTTCAACAAAAATAGCAAGAACTCAAATATTTAATGAAAATCTTCAAGAAATTTTTGACTCCAGGAACTTTGAAGAAAAAACATTAAATGAAAACAATGAAGAAAGTTTTTTTTCAGGCCTTATAAAGAATTTTCAAACTTTATTTGATAGAGATGCTCCTGTTATACCTAAAGAAGGTTATTCAATTGATGATATAAAAAAATCATTCACAGGCATTACAACTGCTAAAGAATATAAATTAGATAATGGTGGTATAACTGTTCATGTTAGTATACCTCTTGAAAGAAATAATCTTAAAAAAGAAGTGCTATTATTATCTACAAATGAAGGTGATATTGGCAGGATAATAATAGAAGAAAGACAGAGATTTCTAAGAGCTTTTCTTATAGCTTTATCAGTAAGTCTTTTTTTATCAATATCTTTATCTGGAACAATAGCGAGACCCTTAAACAGACTTGCAAAAGCGGCAGAGGGTGTTTCAGATGCTGGAGTTGGTGAGATACCNTCAATGGATAATAGGAAAGATGAAATAGGTGGCTTAGCAAAGTCTGTAAGAAGAATGACCGGCGCTCTTCAAGAAAGGGTTAAATCTGTGGAAGCATTTGCTGCTGATGTCGCTCATGAACTTAAAAATCCACTAACATCACTTCAAAGCGCAATAGAGACCCTACAGATTTCCGATGAAGAGGAAGAGAGAAAACAGCTTACAAAAATTGCTTTCAAAGATTTAAAAAGACTTGATAGGTTAATTTCAGATATTGCATCATCATCAAGATTGGAGGTAGAGCTGGCTAAAGGGGAGTTTGAAAAGATAGATATAAGAGATGTACTAGAATCTGTTGTAGAAGTAACAAGAACAAATATTTCAAAAAAACTTGATATTGATGTAAGGCTAAATATTCCAAAAAATGAAATTAATATCTTGGGCATCGGTGATCGTATTGCGCAGGTTTTTTATAACTTAGTTGATAATGCATTGTCATTTTCTAAGTCAGGGTCTTCAATTGAAATTAATGCATGGACAACAAAAAAAGAGGCAATTATAGAGGTTAAAGATCAGGGACCTGGAATACCAAAAGAAAATTTAGGAAGAATTTTTGAGAGGTTTTACACATATCGTCCTGAAGAAAAAAGCTTTGGAAATAATTCAGGGTTAGGGCTATCGATATGCAAACAAATAATAAAATCACTAAATGGAACAATTATTGCTACTAATAGAGCGGAAGGTGGAGCTTCATTTACGATAATGCTTCCTTTACAAAATTGATTTTTTATAAATAACACAATAAAAGGCTTTTATTAATGATTGGTTTAATAATTATAACTAATGGAAATCTTGCTTTAGAACTTAAATCAGCAATGGAGCATATAATTGGTACTCAAACCAACGTTGCGATTTTTTGCATCACTCCCGATGATGATATTGATATTCAGAAAAANAATATTCAAAAAACTATTAAAGAANTAAATCAAGGAAATGGTGTTATTATTTTAACAGATATGTTTGGGGGTACACCTTCAAACTTAGCTCTAAATTTTTTAGANCCAGGAATTATAGAAATAATATCTGGTGTAAATCTTCCAATGCTAGTAAAAATTGGACAATCAAGAAGTGATGGTAATATTTTAGAGGTTATTCAAGAAGGAAAAATTGCTGCTCAAAAGTATATTTCCATAGCCAGTGAAATTTTATCAGAAANTAATAACAGCTCTTAGTAAAATAATCATTAATTGAAATATTTAATTTAGATGTAAAATTATATTTTTCAATATATATAGTTATTAAATAAAATTTGGAGATATAGGATTATGAGTTTTTCTGATTACAAAGTTGCAGATATTAATTTAGCGGATTTTGGAAGAAAAGAAATATCAATTGCAGAAACCGAAATGCCCGGCCTAATAGCTTTAAGAGAAGAATACAGAGATATACTTCCTTTAAAAGGTGCGAATATTGTTGGGTGCCTCCATATGACAGTACAAACCGCTGTTCTAATTGAAACTCTTATTGAATTAGGTGCTACTATTAGATGGTCTTCTTGTAATATATTTTCAACACAAGATCATGCAGCCGCAGCAATGGCTGCAAGTAATATTCCAGTATTTGCTTGGCAAGGAGAGACTGAAGAGGAATATGACTGGTGCCTNGAACAAACTATNAAAGGGCCTGATGGATGGAAACCAAATATGATTCTTGATGATGGAGGAGATTTAACTCAGCTAATTCATAAGAAATATCCAGAGCTTTTAGAAAATATTGTTGGTTTATCTGAAGAAACTACAACAGGTGTTTTAAGGCTATATGAAATGGAAAAGGATGGTTCATTGGGNGTNCCTGCTATAAATGTTAATGACTCTGTAACAAAATCAAAGTTTGATAATCTNTATGGAACAAGGGAAAGTTTAGTTGATGGAATAAAAAGAGCAACAGATGTTATGCTTGCAGGAAAAAGCGTTGTTGTGTGTGGGTATGGAGACGTGGGTAAGGGTTCAGCAGAATCTTTAAGATCTCAAGGAGCTCGTGTAACAGTAACTGAAATAGATCCAATTTGTGCACTTCAAGCAAGCATGGAAGGTTATGAAGTGACCACAATGGATGAGATGGCTTCAAAAGCTGATGTTTTTGTAACAGCAACTGGCAATAAAGATATAATAACAATTGATCATATGAGAGAAATGAAAGATAGGGCTATTGTTTGTAACATTGGGCATTTTGATAGCGAGATACAAGTTAATGCCTTAAAAAATCTCAAATGGCATAATGTTAAACCCCAAGTTGATGAAGTTGAATTTCCTGATGGCAAGAAAATTATTCTATTAGCTGAAGGCCGTTTAGTAAATCTAGGCTGTGCTACTGGTCATCCTAGCTTTGTGATGAGTGCATCATTTTCAAATCAAGTTTTAGCGCAAATTGAATTATGGAATAATAGCAAAAATTATGAGAAAAAAGTTTATGTACTACCAAAGAATTTAGATGAAAAAGTTGCCTCTCTTCATTTAGAAAAACTAGGAGTAAAACTAACTAAGCTCACAGAAGATCAAGGCGATTACTTAGGCTTAAGTCCTCAAGGACCATTTAAACCCGATCACTATCGATATTAATTTAAAAATTACTGTTGAGACTCTGGTAATTTTAAAATCATACCATCCATATCTGCTGTNACAGATATTTGACATGAAAGCCTTGAGTCATCATTCTTATGCTCATGGAAATCAATCATTGATTCCTCCTCCTCGCTCATAGAATTGATTTTTTCTTTCCACTCAATGTCTATGAAAACCATGCATGTTGCGCAAGCGCAACCTCCCCCACAGTCAGCATCGATACCTGGTATAGAATTTGTTACCGCACCTTCCATAATTGACAAACCTTCGTCAACATCTACGGTATGTTCAGTACCATTACTCTCTACATAAGTTATTTTGACCAAAATGAATCTCCAATTTTTTAAGATATAACTTCTTTTATTGAAATTTCTTTATTTTGCAACTTATGAAGATCAATTTTTGTTTTTTCTGAAATAAACTTTCTAGACATCATATGCTCTTGAGCTGAATTTATACAATCAGAAGCAATCATATATCCAGATTTAAAATAAAATACTGAAAAACTATTTTCATCTAAATTTCCTCTAATTACATATTCATCATAATCATTATTGAGGCCTGCAATTTGAAGTTTTAGCTCGTACTGGTCTGACCAAAACCAAGGTATTTGATTATAAGAAACTTTTTCACCAATAATTGATGATGCAACTGTTTTTCCTTGCTCTATCGCATTATGAACAGACTCTAGTCGTATATTTTTATTATAGAAATGACTTGGATGAAGAGTACAATCTCCAGCAGAAAAAATGTAATCATCGGATGTTTTGCAAAATTCATCAACAACAATACCATTATCTACTTTGATCCCCGCATCTTCTGCTAAAGCCTGACAAGGCAAGACTCCTATACCCACTATAACTATATCAGCATCGATACTTCCTGAGGATGTCTCTACAGAAGAAACTCGATTATCTCCATTTATACCTTGTACCATGGTATTAGTTAATATTTTTACTCCTCTAGACTCATGAAACGAATTATAAAATGACGAAATAGTTGGGCTAGTTACTCTTTCTAAAATTCTTGAGGCCATTTCCACTACTGTAACGTTTAAACCTAAAGTATTTGCAACAGCTGCCACCTCAAGCCCTATATAACCTCCGCCAATAATAACCATATTTTTTGAACCTTTTAATGAAGATTTAATCATTTCAACATCATCAATAGATCTAAGATAATGGATACCTTGTAAATTAGTATTCTCTGTAGGCATAAGCCTTGCCTTGGTACCAGTTGCAATTACAAGATTATCATACTCAATATTTTTATGACCCTTATCTTTTGAAAATGTTAGTTGTGATTTTTTTCTGTCTATTTCTTCAACATATGAGTCCAAAATTATTTCAATATTTTGCTCTTCATAAAATTTTTCTGGCTTTAAATACAATCTTTCAGCAGCAAGCTCTCCTGATAAATATTTTTTTGATAATGGGGGTCTTTGATATGGAAGNTATGACTCTGAAGACAAAATACTAATATCACCTGCAAACTTTTTTTGCCTTAAAGAAGTTGCAACCTGGCAAGATGCTTGCCCTCCACCAATAATAATTATTTTTTTATCGTTCATTTTTAGAATCATCAAAAAGGATTATAATACTTTTATTGTTTTAATATGTTTTCTATATAAATGTTAGTAAAAAAAATGCCTGAATTAATAGTAAACCTTGATAATGAAAAAAAAACTAATGACTTTGGTATAATCATATCGGAGTTGATTAAAGAAGGTGATATNATTCTTTTAGATGGAGAAATGGGATCAGGAAAAACTTTTTTAGCTCGATCCATAATTTCCAATCTACTCGAAGAGAAATTTAAAGGAATGGAAATTCCTTCTCCGACATTTACCTTAATCCAAGAGTATAAATGTAAAAATTTTGTTTTAGGCCATGCTGACTTATACCGTATAAAAAATAAAAATGAATTAGATGCTTTGGGTATAGAAGATATTTTAGAACAAGGCTGCCTATTAGTGGAATGGCCAGAAAAAATAAAAGAACTTTATGAAAATAATACCTTAGAAATTAAATTTAAAGATATTAATGGAAGAAAATCAATAGAACTGAAAAATATCAAAGGCTGGGAAACGAGATTAAAGATATTAGAGAGTAACAAAAATGGATGAAAAAGAATGCGTCTTTGATTGGGAAGCAAATGGATTAAATGATGGATTTAGATATCCACATCAAATAGCAATCATTGATAATGATAATGAGAGTATTTGTAATACATATAATATGAGATTACCTCATTATGAGTTACCTGGTCCTATAGCTCTTTATAAAACGAATACAAATTGGAAAAAAACAAAAGAGAACCATCCATCACTTTATGAAATTATGCCCTCTATCCTCGATGATCTNCTTAGCTATGATATTATATGGGCATATAATTATAGTTATGACAAAGGTGTTCTTGAAGAAAGCCTTTTTAACACAGGAAGAAGTCCATATCTTTATAAAGATAAAATTGTTTGTGATGCCATGCCATTCATATCGATTGCATCAATACTTTATCCTGAAGTTATTAAAATACCCATGATAGAGGGTGAAAGAAGAGGCAAAAAAGGTATTTATAACAGCCATAAACTTGAAAATGTATATAAAGAAAATTTCACAGATGATGATGAATTAACCTGGCATGTTGCTGAAAGTGATATTATTGCAACATCAAGGTTATTACAGAAAATTAAATTAGAAGCTCCTGATTTTTGGAGTTTTAGAACTAGAATGTTTAGTAAATTCGCAAGAGAGGATATTTTTAGCAAAAGAGCNGTTTGGATAAGGTATTATCAAGATAAAAAACAAATGTTTCCTATGTTGCCNATATATGAAAGAGACAGAGATAATTATTTTTCAATAGATCTTGAAAAGTATNANAAAGAAGGTGGNTTTCAAGAAAAACATAAAAATCAAATAATAAAAGTTGGTTCTGGTAAATCCAAGACCCTACCCGACTGGNTACATTCATCTTACATAAAAACTGGAGGAATTATTCTAGATGCTAGTTGGTTTAANCTACNAATAAANTATGATTTACCTGAGAATTCAGATTTATTAGAAATTAAAAATTTAATAGGTGAGCATTTATCAGATCTACAGATTTGGCCTGAAAAAGATGAAAAATATTTAGAGAAATCAAGATTCGGTTTCCCGCCGAGAGAGGACTTAGGGTCATGGGATTCTTTTCATAAAGCTGAAACCTGGGATGAAAAGGTACAAATAAGATTTAAGGATGCTAGATCAAAAAGGATAGCAAAAAGAATCATTTTTGATAATGCACCTGAAGTTCTTGATGATAATGCTTATAAAATTATTGAGGAATTTATAAAAGAAAGGTGGAAAAGTATTGGACCCGATCAAAGACCAATGAAAAATTATGATTCAGGAAAAACATGGGTTACCATTCCTACCGCACTTGAGAATATTAGAAAATGTGAGATGGAAGATAATTTAGAAGAGAATTCTGAATTAGATATANATTGTTTAAATGGATACAAAGAATATCTATTAGATNTAAATGAACAATTAAAATAAAAAATACTTGCATCAATGAAGNGACTTTCTTAGCTTAATAATATTGATTCTTGGAGATTATAATGAGTTTAATAAATGTTACAGATGAAGAATTTCAAAATACCATTATTGAAAATGAGGGATTGTGTCTAGTCGATTTTTGGGCAGAGTGGTGTGGTCCATGCAAACAGGTAAGCCCTATTCTTGAGGAAATAGCTTCAGATTCTGATTTCAAAATAACCATAGCAAAAGTAAATATTGACGAGAATCCTAGAACACCAACAAACTANGGAGTCAGAAGTATTCCAACACTTATGTTNTTCTCAAATGGAGAGTTAAAGGATACAAAGGTNGGAGCCTTACCAAGGCAAGAACTNAAGGATTGGATAAAAGAAAACAGCTAATCAATTCTTAAAGCCTCAGATACTAAATACAAAGAACCACAGATTAATATTCTAGANTTTTCATACTTTGAATAACTCATTATTGCCTCTTTNAGAGAAGATGCTTCTTTTAAAATAGTATTCNTAAATANATTTTTATTTCNTAGGTCTATAAGAGAAGAAGAAACNTTTCCTTCAATCGGGACAAAAGTTATTTCTTTAGCTATTTCATTAAATTTTATTATAAAATCATCTAAATTTTTGTTTTTTTTAATCCCCAAAATAATTAATAAATCCTTACAGTCTTTATTATTTTTTTTTATCATTTCATTGCTAATAACTTTTGCAGCAGAGGGNTTGTGACATCCATCGATCAAAATTTCAGAACCCTTATTAACCCAACTTTTTGTATTTCCAGTTAACTCGGTCAGTCTTCCNTGTAATTGAGCATTTTTTAAACCATTAATAATACTCTCATCATTAATACTAATTTTATTCTTCTGTTNTAATAACCTAAGAGCTGCAATACATAGACCTGCATTTAAAATCTGGTAATCACCATTTAGCCCTAATNAATTAAATTCTAATCTTCCAAATTTATCTTTGTAAATTATCAAGTCATCNTTTTTCTNAACAAACCAATCCTTTTCATAAAAAAATCCCTTAGCATTTTTTTCAGCTAAATTTTTATGAATAATTTTTTTCAGAGAATTGCATTGAGGTCCAAAAATTACATAACCATTATTAGGAATAATCCCTAACTTTTCCTTTGCAATCATTTCTAAATCACCTCCAAGAAGGTCCTCATGATCATAAGAAATTGTTGTTATAATACTTAACTCTTTCTCAGGTATAATATTCGTAGGATCATGTAATCCACCAATCCCAACCTCAATAATATTAAAATCAGAAATATTTTTAGAAAATAGCTCAAAAGCACATGCAGTAATAAATTCAAAGAAGGATAATTCTTGATCAGAGCAAAAATCCGAACAATTTTCTATGACTGAAGATAATAAATTATCATCAATTATTTTATCATTAATAATAAACCTCTCATTAATTTTTAACAAATGTGGAGAGGTAAAAACATTTGATGTTATTTGATTAAAAGTTAAGCATGATCTTAAAAACTCGATTGTTGAGCCTTTACCATTTGTACCTGCAACATGAATAATATTTTTTAATTTTTTTTGAGGATGATTTATCTTTGAAAGAAAATTAAAAATTCTATCTGTCCCTTTTTCAGGGTTCTTTATAAATTTTTCATAAAAATAATCTTCAATAATCATTTTTAGTAAAGCTTTAATTAAGTGCTTTCATTTATCAATATATTAATTATTTTTGAGATTGTTGATTTTAAATCCTTCCTATGAACAACCATATCNACCATTCCATGTTCNAGAAGGTATTCAGACTTCTGAAANCCTTCAGGTAAACTTTCATTAATTGTATTACCAATAACCCTTGGCCCAGCAAATCCAATTAGAGCTTTTGGTTCAGCAATATGAATATCACCTAACATAGCATAAGATGCAGTAACTCCTCCNGTAGTAGGGTTGGTTAATACAACAATATAAGGCAATCTCNNCTCTCTAAGNGATTGNAGCATTACNGTAGTTCTTGGCATTTGCATCAACGAAAGAATTCCTTCTTGCATTCTTGCACCACCAGATGATGCACACAAAATAAAAGGNCATTTTTTATTAAGTGCNGTTTCTATTGCTAAAATAATGCTNTCCCCTGCAGCCATTCCAAGAGAGCCNCCCATAAAAGAAAAGTCATGAACAGCCATCACAGCGTTAGTTGAATTAATCGTACCGGAGCCAATTAAAATTGAATCTTTTTTTCCAGTTTTAGCCCTCGCATCTTTAATACGATCAATATATTTTTTTTGATCTCGGAATTTTAATGGATCCGTTGGTACATCAGGACAATCAATATATGAAATTGACCCCTCATCAAATAATTGAGAAAATCTTATTTCAGCTGATACCTTTAAATGATAGTCACATTCGGGGCATACAAATAGACTCTCTTCGGCATCAGTGTGAAAAATCATTGAGTCGCAGGCAGTGCACTTTAACCAAAGATTATCGGGTACATCTCTTTTTTTAAAAATCTTCTTAATTCCGGGTGGAACAATATTTTTAAACCAATTCACTTTTNACNCCCNTACCCTTTAGAGGATTTGATAACTCTAAAAGAAAATCTATCATATTTTTAACTATCAAATCATTATCAAAATTTTTAATTTTCAAGGAATCAATTTCGTTTACTATCGCTGATCCAACGACGATAGCATCTGAGAAATTAGAAATCTCTTCAACTTGAGAAGAGCTTTTGATACCAAATCCTACTCCAATAGGTAAATCAGTATCTTGTTTTACATTTTTTATTAATTCTTCAATAATTTTATTATCAGGTGCTTTTGTTCCTGTTATTCCAGCAATAGAGACAAAGTAAAGAAAGCCTGAGCTTACATTCAATATTTGTTTTAATCTCTCTTTNTTTGTAGTGGGGGTTATGAAATTTATAAAATCTATTCCAGATTTTTGAGCTGGAATACATATTTCATCACTATGCTCAATTGGAAGNTCAACAACGATTAAACCATCAACACCAACTTCCTCACATNTATTNATAAATGATTTTATACCAAATTGGAGGATTGGATTAAAATAACCCATTAAAACTATCGGTGTTTCTTTATCTCTAATTCTGAATCTCTCAATCATCATTAATGTTTTATTCATATCATGACCATTATTTAATGAACGCAATGAAGACTCTTGTATCGAAGGACCGTCTGCCATTGGATCAGAGAATGGCATACCGATTTCAATAATATCTGCTCCTCCCAAAGGAAGAGATTCTAGTATCATCTGAGAGAGCTCTATATCAGGGTCGCCAGCAGTAATATAAGGTATAAATGCAGAACGTTTATTTAATCTGAGATTCTTAAAAACTTTTGATATACGNGAAGACATTAAATCTCTATCCCCAANAAATCAGCAATAGCAAATACGTCTTTATCCCCTCTACCACACATATTCATAATTATTATTTTATCCTTAGAATGTTCTTTTGCTAATTTTAAAGTAAATGATAGAGCNTGTGAGGGTTCAAGCGCAGGAATAATTCCTTCNAGCTTAGAGCATATTTGAAAAGCATCCAGTGCTTCATCATCAGTTGCAGAGACATACTCTACTCTCTTTATATCTTTAAGCCATGAATGCTCAGGTCCTATCCCTGGGTAATCAAGCCCTGCAGAAATTGAATGCCCTTCAGTAATTTGACCATCATTATTTTGAAGTAAATAGGTTTTATTACCATGAAGAACACCTGGTTTTCCCTTTGATAAAGATGCAGCGTGTTCCTCAGTTTCAAGACCCCTACCTGCAGCCTCTACGCCATACATCTTAACATCGTCATCAAGGAAAGGATAAAATAAACCCAATGCATTAGAACCTCCGCCTATACAAGCAACTAAAAAATCTGGATTTCGTCCCTCTTTAACTTTAATTTGTTTTTTTGCCTCTTCTCCAATTACAGATTGAAAATCTCGAACTAATTGTGGATAAGGATGAGGACCAGCTGCTGTTCCAATAATATAAAAAGTATCATCTACATTAGAAACCCAATCTCTTAATGCTTCATTCATAGCATCCTTAAGAGTACCATTACCTGAGGATACAGGAACGACTTCACCTCCTAATAATTTTATTTTAAAAACATTAGGTTTTTGCCTTTCAATGTCCGTTTGACCCATATAGATGACACATGGTAACCCAAATCTTGCGCAAACTGTTGCTACCGCAACTCCATGTTGACCGGCTCCAGTTTCAGCAATTATACGAGTTTTACCCATCTTTTTTGCTAAAAGTATCTGACCAAGGCAGTTATTTATTTTATGACTTCCTGTATGGTTTAACTCATCACGTTTAAAATAAATTTTTGCACCATTAGCATAATCAGTTAGTCTTTCGGCAAAATATAAAGGACTTTCTCTTCCAATATAGTCCTTTGCAAAACTTTCCCTCTCCTCAATAAACGAAGTATCATTTTTTGCATCATTGTAAGCCTTTTCAAGATCCAAAATCAAAGGCATAAGGGTTTCAGCTACATAGCGCCCTCCAAAGTCGCCAAAATTCCCTGAAGCATCTGGTTTATCTTTATAAGTATTTTTAGTCATTTTTTCTTTCATAAGCCATTCTAGTTAATTTAACAAAATTCTTAATTTTTTCTTTATCTTTTGATCCTGGTTCGTTTTCAACGCCTGAAGAAACATCAATTACAGATGCGTTAGAAAATTTAATTGCATCATTTATATTATCCTCATTTAATCCACCTGATAAATAATAATCTCCACCCTTCCAATTCTCTAAAATTGACCAATCGAATNTCTTATTAAGCCCGCCTCTTTGTTTATTAAGACCAATATCAGGTTTTGCATCAAAGAGGAAATAATCTACTACATCACAATATCTTTCAGATGAAGCCAAATCTAACTCACTTGATATTCCAAAAGCTTTAATGATTGGCAACCCAAAAGAGTTTTTTATTTCTAAACATCTATCAATTGTTTCATCACCATGTAATTGAATTAGATTTGCATTTACTGAAGCAANACAACGTTCAATATAATTACTATCAGCATTAACAAAAACCGCAACTCTCTCAATATCACTCGCNGCGTTAGAGAAAAAATTTCTCTCAGCATATTCTGGNTCAATTCTNCTAGGGCTAGGATCGGCAAATATGAAACCACATATCTCGGCTCCGGAGACCCTAACCATCTCTATTTGCTCTTGAGACGACAAACCACATATTTTGATCTTTATTGTCATTGTTTTATATTTTTAAGAATATTATCAATAGTTTTTACTGGATCTTTTGAATCAGTTATTGGTCTACCAATAACTAAGAGGTCAGCCCCTGCATCAATAGCTTTTTTTGGACTCATTACTCTTTTTTGGTCATTTTTATTATCTTCTTCTAGTCTAATTCCAGGAACAACTAGAATAAAATTTTTTCCAAGTTTATTTTTTATTAATGAAATTTCTTTTGCTGAACAAACAACCCCATCTAATCCAGAATCTTTAGCTAAGGAAGCAAGTCTAAGAACAAGATCTTGACTATTATCTTTATAACCAATTTCCTTTATATCTCTGTTATCTAAGCTTGTCAGAACAGTGACTGCAATTAG
>NYSO01000059.1 GCA_002683015.1 Rhodobiaceae bacterium | reverse complement strand
GAAATAAAAAAGGAAGTTATTTTTGATATACTTGATAAGGCTAGAAGATTACCTCCTGATGGGGCTCTTCTAGCCTTATCAAGTATATCAAAAATAACTTCCTTTTTTATTTCAGTACTTTTAAAGGCTCTGCAAGTTAGTCTTGTATCCAAAGCCTCGCTCACAGTCTTTGATTTTTTATAAATGTCTCTCATTTTAAACTCCAAATTAACTTTTATCTAAATCCCATCTTTTAAGTAAAATTTTCTCTAATAATGACATAATTAAAAATAAAATAACTCCTAAAATTACCAAAAGGATTAATGCTGCAAATAATTTTGGTACATCTAGACGATTACCTGCCTCAATAATTCTCCAAGCTAAACCAGTGGAAGTTCCCGATCCAGCAACAAACTCTGCTACAACTGATCCAATTAAAGCTAAACCAATAGATGTCTTCATACCTGTCAGAATAAATGGTAAAGCGTAAGGTAACTGAAGCTTAAATAATCTCTGCAATCTATTTGCTTCATATAAACTAAATAATTCACTTAGATTCTTTTCAACTGATCGAATGCCAAGATTCGTATTTGCTAAAACCGGAAAAAAAGCAACGATAACAGCTAAAATTAAAATAGCAAATTCAGCATTATTAAGCCCTACCCAAATTAATATTAGTGGCGCAATTGCTACCACAGGAGTAACCTGAAAAATTACTGCAATTGGGTAAAGAGATAGCTCAATTATTTTAGATTGGGAGAATAATATAGCTATAAAAATGGCCAATAAGGATGCAATAATAAAAGCAAAAAGAGTTATTCGAAATGTTATAAAAGTTGATCTAAGTAGATCGCTATAATTTATCAAAAGGGAATCTAAAATATCAGTAGGTGCTGGAAGAATGTATTTTGGTATATTTTGAAAACTGACAGTTAACTCCCATGCACAAATTAATAAAAGGAATGTAATAATAGGAGCAAAAAAAGATAAATAAGGTTTTATCATTCATTATTCTCCTTTTTAAGAATATCGGTTAAATAATTTATCTTTGAGAAGAATTCACTACTTTGCTGACTATCATCCCTTGATCTTTTTTCAGTAATAACAACATCATCTAAAATCTTTCCAGGGCTTGATGACATCACTAATACTCTTTCAGCTAAATAAACTGCCTCTGTTACAGAATGCGTAACAAATAAAACAGTTAATTTATTCTTTTCCCATATATCCAATAAATCATCTTCAAGTTTATTTCTTGTAACCTCATCAAGAGCTGCAAAAGGCTCGTCCATTAATAATAACGAACAGTCTTGTACCATTGCCCTTGCAATTGAAACTCTCATTTTTTGGCCACCTGAAAGCTGATTTGGTAAAGAATTTTCTTTACCCTCTAAACCTACTTTAGATAACCAAAAATATGCTTTTTGTTTTGATAATTTTTTATTTTCAGATGTTAGCTCAGCCGGAAGAAGAACATTATCAATTACAGATCTCCATGGAAGAAGGGTTGGATCNTGAAAAACAAAACCAATATTTGGTTTTTCATTATTTAAATACTNTACAGATCCNGAAGTGGGNTTAATTATATTTGAAGCTAACCTTAATAAAGTTGATTTACCTGCACCTGAAGATCCTAAGATTGAAACAAAACTATTTTTTTTTATATCTAAATTTAAAGGTCCAAGAATTGGCGCATCATACTCCTTATAAATCTTATTAAACTTTAGCATTAATTCCCTTTTCCAATAAAATCTAAAGTAAAAGCATCTCNCCACTCAAGCTCTTTATCATAAACACCATTTTCAGACATTATATTGAAAAAATTCTTCCATTTTTCCTCTGACATTTGACCAATATCATCTCTAAGGGATGTTTCACTAGANATCATATTATATTCTCTAATTTTTCTAATAGCTTGTAACAAGACTTCTTCAGTCATTTCATTATTTTCGCTTAATATCAAATTATTCCCTAACGAAGGGTCTCCATAGATATAATCAATCCAACCCTCAATACTTGCATCAACAAAATCCTGAACGATTTTTGGATCTTGNATTATCATGTCATTTGATGCCAGTATCATTGCTCCATAACTTGGATAACCATAATCAGCCATTAGAAAAACCTTAGGTTGTTCNCCAGTTANCTGTTCAAANAAATAAGGTTCAGACGTTAAGTAACCTTGCTGAATAGANGAAGTATCTTTCAAAAAAGGTGCCAAACTAATAGTTTTTTTTCGAATTTGGCTATCGTTAAAACTATATTTTGATTTTAACCATAGCCAAAATCCTCCAATACTTGCATCTGCAATCATAATGGGAAGACCCACAATATCTTCAATATTCTCAACACTATTACTCGCATGGGTCATAATTATCTGAGGATCTTTTTGGAAAACGGCCATTACAGCCTTTCCAGGAATATTATTAGCAACCATATTCATGGGAATAAAACTATTTGAACCCATTCCAAAATCAATTGAATTTGAAGCCAATAACCTTGGAATATTTATATTTGCGTTACCTTGAATTATTTTTACATCTAAGCCCNTTTTTAAATATTTTCCAGAAGCTAGAGCTTGATAGAAACCACCTTGTTCTGCNTGNGCTTTCCAATCGGTTGCAAATGTAATTTGCAATAAACCATCATTGTTTTCTTTGTTTTCATCTTCTGAACAGGAAGACAAAAAGATTAAAAAAATAANNAAAAAAAATTTTTTCATAAAATCATTCCTCTAAACCAATTAAAATAGTCGGTATTTTTAATATCGGTTCTTTTATAGTAGATACCACAGTACCTTCTTTTCTTCCTTTTCTAATTTCAGAGAGACTAAAGCCATCGTTAATTAAGTTATTATAGCATTTATTATAATTTTCAGCATGCCAACCAATACCAAAATATTTAGGATTTTNCTCAATATCTTTTCCTTCAATTACCTCTAATGTTACACCNCCTAATCTAAAAAAAAGCATACGNCCAGNCCACTCCTTAAATNTTTTATCCAAAGCCAGTCTAATACCCAGNTTCCGTTCAAAAATANCTTTGATTGAATCGGGNGTTTCTGTTTGAATTACTAATTGATTTACTTTGCTCACATTNTTATTTNAATTTNNTATATTATTTTGGAAATCCATTTCATGGCTTACAAGGATATTTAAACTTTCAATGTTTTTATCTAATATATTAAAAAAAGAAAATTTTATTTGATTNTCATTATTTCCTTCAAAACAACTNTCAATTTTATTACTTAGCTTTAAATCATTCTTTNCAAAATTATTATAATCATNATCAAAATCATCGGAAGAAAAATTTATTCCAAAAATACCCTCNCCTTTAATCTTNAGAAAATTATTAAGGGTTTCAAACCAAATACCAGGGCTCTTTGGAGAAATTAAACAAATATTTGTCTTATATAATCCAAAACTTATTATATCGATACCAAGGTTTCTTGATTGACCNATAAAATTAGGGTTTCTTCCAAAAAAAATAGAAAATTTTTGAGATGTTTCTTCTATATTANTAGTTGCAAGAAAAATATTTTGTACTCGAGTAAGCATTTTAAATATCATAATACATTAATTAAATTTATTAACGCTTTTTCTTTAATTAAAATATTGCAATTGCTANANTANAATAATGCAAAATTCAGATATAAATAAATTTAAAAAAATTGTTGGTAATAAAAATGTTATTACTGATGAGAAAGATATGAGTAAATATCTCAAAGAGTGGAGAGGTATTTANACTGGAGTTGCTGGGGCAATAGTTAAGCCAAAATCAACTANAGAAGTATCAAATATAATTAAATATTCTTATGAGAAAAATATTTCNTGTATCCCCCAAGGTGGAAATACAGGTCTTGTAGGCGGACAAATACCTTTTAGTAAAAATCATATAGTTATTAGTTTAGAGAGACTTTCTAAAATAAGAGAAATTAATAATATAAATCAATCNATNACAGTCGAAGCAGGTTTAATTCTATCAAACCTCCAAAAAATATGTGAAGAAAATAATCTACTTTTTCCATTGTCGCTTGCATCCGAAGGAAGCTGTAGTGTAGGCGGTAATATTGCNACAAATGCTGGAGGTGTTGCTGTTCTTCANTATGGAAATACTAGAGAATTAGTTATGGGTCTTGAAATAGTCTTACCTAATGGATCTGTTGTTAATAATCTGAAAACACTCATTAAGGACAACACAGGCTATTCTTTAAAAGATTTATTTATTGGCTCCGAGGGAACTCTTGGAGTTATAACAGCAGCTACACTGAAAGTTTTTCCAAAACCAAAGAGAAAATATACGGCGTTAATTGCAGTTAATTCACCAAAAGAATCTATTAAAATTTTAAATTATATAAAAAGTAATTTTTCGATTCCTCTAACGGCTTTTGAATTAATGAATAATTTTTCTATAGAGCTNGTNAAAAAANATATGAATGANATTTTGATACCATTTGAAAAATTCAAATGGTTAATATTAATTGAATTTTCTTCAGTTGAAGACTCACAGGATGAAAAAGATAAAATTGAAAATATACTTAATAAAATATTAAGCGAAAACCTAGCCAAAGATATTTTCATTGCACAATCCCTTAAACAAACAAAAAATATGTGGAATATTAGAGAAAGTATTTCTGAAGCCCAAAAAAAAGAAGGTGGTAGCATCAAAAACGATATATCAATTCCAATTAAAGATATAAGTAAATTTATTAGAAGTGCTATCAAAATTTCAAAAGAAGTAATACCTGGTTCTAGGTGTGTAGTTTTTGGTCATATTGGAGACGGTAATATTCACTTTAATATATCCCAACCAGAAAAAGCTGATAAAGATAAATTTCTAAAAAAAGAGAAAGCTCTAAGAAAAGAAATTATCAATCTTACTCTTGATCTAAAAGGGTCAATTAGCGCCGAACATGGTATTGGCTTAACAAGAAAAGCTGACTTAAAAAAATACATGAAAAAAGATGTTGAAGTATTTAAATCAATTAAAAAATCATTTGATCCTAAAAATATTATGAATCCTGGAAAAATTATAGATATTTAAATTGTATTTTTAATAGGAATACCAGGAGAATACTTTGATTGTCTGATAGTTAGCGAAGTTTTAACACTAGCTACATTTGGTGCGGAGGTAAGCTCCTGCGTAAGAAAAATTTGAAAAGCAGATAAATCAGGTGCAACACATTTTAAAATAAAGTCTATTTCACCGTTAAGCATATGACATTCTCTTACATAGTCTAGCGAGTTAACTCTATCCTCAAAAGCCTTTAAATCCGACTCAGCTTGATTATGCAAACCGACCATAGCAAAAACAGTAACTTGAAATCCAAGTTTTTCTGCTGATAGATCAGCATGATATCCTTTAATAAAGCCTTTTTCTTCCAGTGATCTTACTCTTCTTAAGCAAGGAGGAGCTGATAAATCAATTTTCTCAGCAAGCTCAACATTTGTCACCCTACCATTTTCCTGAAGTGTTTTTAAAATTTTTACATCAATATTATCTAAATTATCTCGTTTCATATAAATTATGTTATACATTGTCTAATAATCACGCAAGATTATTACAAGGAATTAATTAATGNNAGAAAAGGAAACTATAAATTGCTGGATTATTTCTTCGGGCTTAATTGGCTGCGAAAATCAATGCATTGGTCTTGCTGAAGAGTTAAATTTTAACTATGAAATAAAAAAAATTAATCCTGGNAAAATTCTATCTATTACAGCGCCATATGGTACACCAAGAAAGGTTAAAAACTTTTTTAAACCCTGGCCGAAATATATNATTGGGGCAGGTAGAAAAACTATACCCTATATGAAATATTTAAAATCTAANCTTAGAGATGATGTTTTTACAATATTTCTTCAGAACCCAAAAATTAAAACAAGTAATTTTGATTTTGTATGGGCCCCACTTCATGATGAAATAAAAGGGGCAAATACTTTTTCAACTCTTCTATCTCCTGGCAGAGTATCTCAAGATTTACTAACAAAAGAACTTAATAAATGGAGTAATAAATTTTCAGTTCTTCCGAAACCTTTTTTAACAATATTAATAGGGGGTAAAACAAAGGCATTTAGCTTTAATAAAAAAGAATGTTTTTCAATTTTAGAAACTATATCTAGATCAATTAAAGAAGGTTGGACACCCTTAATTTCAACCTCCCGAAGAACTCCCCAGTTTTTAAAAGAAGAAATAAAAAATATTGTTAAGAATAGTCCTCACTATTTTTATGATAATTATGGAGATAATCCTTACTATGCATTCCTAGGAGTATCAAATATAGCTATAGTAACCCCTGACTCTGTAAATATGATAAGCGAAGCAATAACAGCTAATCAATCAACCTATATTTTTGATCTTGAGTGCAGATCGAAAAGAATTAATAAGTTTCTAACACAATTAGAAAAGGAAAATTTTGTAAAAAAAATTAATGGAAAAATTAACGAATTTCATTTTGAAAAGAGTAATGCCACTAAAGAAATAGCTGATCATTTAGCTAAATTAATATAAATTTATATTGTTTTTTAAGCTAAAGAATCTTTTATAATATCAATAAGTATGAAAGGAAAAAAATGTCTAATATTAATCATTCTAAAATACTAATCTTAGGCTCTGGACCAGCAGGCTATACAGCTGCAATATACACCTCTAGAGCAATGCTAGAACCTGTTTTATTGACAGGAATTGAACCTGGCGGGCAAATGACGATTACAACAGATGTTGAAAATTACCCAGGTTNTTCAGATGTAATACANGGTCCTTGGTTAATGGAGCAAATGCGAGGTCAAGCTGAAAAAGTGGGTACAAAAATAATTCTAGATACAATAATTGATGTAGATCTATCTGTTAGACCGTTTATTTTATCATCAGATTCAGAAAAAAAATATTCATGTGATGCTCTNATAATTTCAACTGGAGCTCAAGCACGTTGGCTTGGCCTTGAGTCAGAAGATAAATTTAAAGGTTATGGTGTATCAGCATGTGCTACTTGTGATGGATTCTTCTATAAAGATAAAAAAGTAATGGTTGTTGGTGGCGGAAATACCGCTGTAGAGGAAGCATTATTTCTAACAAATTTTGCTTCTGAAGTAGTATTAGTTCATAGAAGAGATGAGTTGAGAGCTGAAAAAATTCTTCAAAATAAACTTTTTAATCATCCAAAAATTTCTACTATCTGGGACTCTGAAGTTAAAGAAATAATTGGTGAAAATAANCCACCTAGCGTAAACAGTGTTTTACTAAAAAATGTAAAAAATAATAGCGAGGATAAAATTATGGTCGATGGAATCTTTATTGCTATTGGTCACAGTCCTTCATCATCAATCTTCAAAGATAAATTAGCAATTAATAAAAATGGTTACATAATTACAGAACCAGACTCTACCNTAACATCTATCGAAGGAGTATTTGCTGCTGGTGATGTTACAGATGAAAAGTATAGACAAGCAGTAACAGCTGCTGGTTTGGGATGTATGGCTGCTTTAGAGGCTGAAAATTATCTATCTTCTAAAGAGTAATAACTATCTTAAAGTTTCAGATGGTGAATTTAAAATTTGACTNTCAAGATTGGGGCTAACCTCCTCAACATCTCTCATTTCAGAGTCAATTACCTCTCGAATATTTGGAATAGCCTCAGCTACATCTGAACCTGTCATCAANTTAATTTCTGATGTACTAAATTCGTCAGTTTTATTTTGCCCAAATAAAATTGATTGCAATTGTCTGTTTGGTTGCTGAGGATCTGGACGAATTTCTCCCTCGGCTGGAGGTCTAAGATTGTATTCTGGAGGCACAATTAACGCAGGCTTTGTTAAAATTGTAAACTCATCTGGTGGAAGTTTATTTGTTCCTAAAACGTCTGCCAACTCACTGCCACAACTGGACAAGAAAGAAATATTAAAGAAGACAAAAATAAAACTAAAAAATCTTATAAACATTATTTCCCCACTACTTTTTTACAAAAGAGTCTCTAGTAAGATCAATTAAAATANTCAAACCTCCTAGAACAATAGCTATATCTGCTATGTTAAATACATACCAGTAATAATCAAAAACATGAAGTGAAATAAAATCAATTACTTCACCATAAATAAGTCTATCAAAAACATTTCCTAAAGCTCCACCAATCATAACAAATAAAGATATTTTTATAATTCTTGAAGGTGATTTTGTTGACCAATAATACAAATAAAAAATAACTAATATAGAAAGAAAAGAAAGAGTCCATCGCTGAATATCATTGCCATTTGATAAAATACCGAAACTTATGCCAGGATTTAAAACTAATATGAAGTCAAGAAACGAAGTTATGTATACTCTACCTTTTGATCCTAAATCATAAAAATTAATTAAAAAATATTTACTGAAAAAATCTAAAAGAAAAATAAAAATTGATAATATTAGAAANCTATAATTTCTTAATTTTTTATTTATCACTAATTTCTCTCATAACATTTGCATCACGAATGCTTAAATCTGGATAATCAGGATCTGTTCCAACTTCAGGTAATATTTTCCATGATCTGTTACACTTTTTTCCCTCTGCAACATGGCATAAAACAGAAACTATATTATTTTCAGATAATCTAAATGCATTTTCTGGTCCTTCACCCTCTAAAATTTTTGCTTGAGATGTAATAAATATTTCGGCTAAATCAATATTTTTAAAAATCTCTAAATATTCATCATTTGATATGAAAATATTTGGAAAAGCCTCTAGACTTGACCCTATTCTTTTTTCTTTTCTTTCTAATTCAATAGCTCCAGTTACGACTTTTCTTACAGAACGTATTTTTTCCCACTTTTCAAAAAGTTCAATATTTAACCACTCATCATTTGTTTCTAAAAACTCTAGCTCGTGGACACTCTTTTCATAGCCAGAAAAACGAGATTGTAATACCTCCTCACAAGTAAAACATAATATTGGAGAAAACCATCGAACAAGATAATTAAATAAAATATCTAAAACTGTTCTAGTAGCCATCCTTGAAACATCATTAATACTATTGCAATAAAGGGAGTCTTTTCTAACATCAAAATAAAATGAAGAAAGATCTAAATTTGAAAAATTAAGAAGGGTTTGAAATACNATTTTCAGGTCATACTCATTATAACCTTTTTTAANTTTATCATCGATTACTTTTAGCTTATGAAGAATATACTTTTCTAATTCAGGCATATCTTCATATGGAACAATCTCCTTATCGCTAAAATCGTGAAGATTTCCCAATAAGAATCGAAATGTATTTCTTATTTTTCTATATGACTCTACATTTGCCTTCATTATTTCCTGACCAATTCTCAAATCTTCAGTAAAATCAGATGAAACTACCCATAATCTTACTACGTCTGCTCCATATTGATTAATGAGGTCATCAGGAAGAATAACATTTCCAATGGATTTTGACATTTTTCTTCCATCCTTATCCATTACAAATCCATGCGTTAAAACTTGTTGAAAGGGGGCTACACCCCTTGTTCCACATGACTCAAGTAAGGATGACTGAAACCATCCCCGGTGTTGATCTGATCCCTCCAAATAAAGATTTGCTGGTGATGATAAATTTTCATCATTCTCTAATACAAACGCATGTGTTGAACCAGAATCAAACCAAACATCCAGAATATCATTAACTTTTTCCCAATCATTTGGATTATAATTATCCCCTAAATACTCTGACGAATTTTTGCTAAACCAAGAATCGGAGCCATTTTCTCTAAATGAGTCTGCAATTCTTTTATTAACTTCATCATCTCTTAAAGGCTCACCAGTTTTCTTATTTACAAAAATAGATAAAGGTACACCCCAAGCCCTTTGCCTTGAAACAACCCAATCAGGCCTTGAATCAACCATTGCCTTAATTCTATTTTTTCCTTTCACAGGAATCCACTGAACATCCTCAATTGCCTTAAGAGATTTTTTTCTTAATCCATTTGTTTCCATTGAGATAAACCATTGAGGGGTATTTCTAAAAATTAGTGGAGATTTTGAACGCCAACTATGCGGGTATTGATGCCTTAACTTTCCTTTTCCCAAAAGATTATCTGATTTTATTAGTTCAGAAATAACTGCACCAGTTGCATCGCCCAAAGATCCATCATCATTGTAAACTTTTTTACCTGCAAAAACCTTAATGTCATCAAGATAATAACCTTCATCATCTAGGATAAAAGGTGGCTTAATACCGTTTTTAATCGCAAGCTCATAGTCATCTTGACCGTGACTAGGGGCTATATGGACAAAACCAGTACCGGCATCTTCAGTTAAAAAATCCCCTTCCAATAAGGGAACATCAAAATCATAACCACTTTCCCTAAATGGATGACTACATATTAAACCNTCAAGAGANTCCANAGATTTTAATAAATTTAATTTAATTTTAGCTGCGTTTTCAACATTTTCCTTCATAGCTATATTAATAATAATTTTTTTACCAACTGATGCTATGCTTCCTTCATCAATTGAAGAAACTTCAAATAAACCATATTCAAATTGGGATGAAAATGCTAACGCTCTATTAGCAGGAATAGTCCAAGGAGTTGTGGTCCAAATTAAGATACTTGCTCCNCTTAAGTCNTTATCACCATTTAAAATTGGAAAGCTTACCCATATAGTAGGGGATGCATGCTCTANATACTCGACTTCAGCTTCTGCTAATGCTGTTTTTTCAACAACTGACCACATCACTGGTTTTGAGCCCATATATAGGTCGCCATTCATTAAAAACTTATGGAACTCTTCAACAATAGCTGCCTCAGAAGAAAACTCCATTGTTGTATATGGATTATCCCAATTACCTAATACTCCTAATCTCATAAATTGTTCTTTTTGAATATTTATCCATTTTTTTGCAAAAGCCCTGCACTCTCCTCGAAAATCATTTATAGGTACATCTTCCTTTACTTTGTTAGCTTCTCTATATAATTCTTCAACTTTCCACTCAATAGGTAATCCATGGCAATCCCAGCCAGGTCTATACTCTGCATCAAATCCTTGTAATTGCTTAGAGCGAACAATAACATCTTTTAAGATTTTATTTAGAGCAGTTCCCATGTGTAAATTTCCATTTGCGTATGGCGGTCCATCATGCAAAATGAATTTTTCTCTACCTTTTGACGCTTCTCTGATTTTAGAAAATAACTTTTCTTTATGCCATTTTTCTAAAAAATTAGGTTCTTTATCTGGAAGACTTGCTCGCATAGGTAGATCTGTTTTTGGTAATAACAGAGTATCTCTATAATCTACTTTATTTTCATTTTCTAAGGACATAACTTTTCCATTTGAAGTTCAACTTATAAAATTATAAACCCAATAAATCTTTTGCTATATTTATATCAAGCTTAATCTGAGATTTTAAAGATTCAAGACCATTAAATTTCTTTTCTTTTCTTATAAAGTCAACAAAAGAAATAACAATTTCTTTTCCGTACAAATTATCTGAAAAATTAAATAAATGCACTTCTAATATAGGTAATGATTTTGTTTTGTCGAAGGTTGGTCTTACACCAAAATTTGCAATCCCATTAAAAATATCATTATTATAATTAACTCTAACTGCATAAACTCCAAAACTAGGTTTTATAATATTATCCATCATAATATTTGCAGTAGGAAAGCCTATCTCTCTTCCTCTTTTATCACCTTCAATTACCTCGCCTACAATTTTCCAGTAGTCTCCAATAATTCCTTTTACTTTTTTAAAATCTAATCCTTCTATAGCTTCTCTTATTTTAGAAGATGAAATAGTTAATTCCATATTTTTAACCTGTTCGATTATAGTAAGATCAATATTAAATTCAGAACAAATTTTTGATAATATTTCAACATNCCCTTCTCTATTTTTACCGAATNTAAAATTGTATCCTACAATAAGNTGGGAGACACCAACTCTATTTTTGATTATTTTTTCAACAAATTCCCTTGGGGAAAGATTAGACATAAAATCATCAAATTTTAGTATACCTAAAAAATCTAAGTTAGTTTTTTCTAAAAGATATGATCTTGTTTTTATGTCGGATAAAATAAAATCGTCTAATTTGGGATTAAAAAAATTTCTGGGATGAGGATCAAAAATTAAAACACCAGATGGTATATTTTTTGAATCACTAATATCAATAACTTTTGAAATAATCTCTTTATGACCAAGATGGACTCCATCGAAATTACCTAGCGCATAAACACCGCCTCTAGCAGACTTTAAATTATCATTTTTATCGATAAAAATTTTCATACTCTTAACCAAAAAACTTAAAATATTTAATAAGTTAATTCCTCAATGAGATATGTTGGAAAAATCTTCTTATTATTAATTACCTTATGGACCTCATCTATTTTTTGACCAGAGAATAACCCACCTAATGTTAGTAAGCTATCTAATTTATAATCATTAGCCCCTTTTATATCTGTATCAATTCCATCGCCAATAACAATAGTTGANGAAAATTTTCCTTTTCCAAGGTTATNTATATTTTTCATTGCCTCATCAAAAATTGGTTGAAACGGCTTCCCAATATTTATGACTTCGCCACCAATAGATTCATATTTTTTAGATATTGCCCCTGCACAAGGAATCAAGTCACTACCCCTTTGAACCCAAATATCTGGATTTGCGCATAATAATTTAAGTTTTCTTTTTTTACTTTTCTCTAAAAGAGGTAAGTAGGTATTTTCATCCTCTTCCTCATCATTAAATAACCCAGTAATAAAAATAAAATCAGATTCATCAAAACTAACTCTGTTTACCCCCACACCATCAAAAATCTTTAAATCCCTATCTGGACCAATATGATAACAATTTTGCCCAAGCGATCCATCATTTAATATTTTCTGCGTTAAATCACCAGATGTAATAATTTTATCATAGCAATTTTTTTCTAAACCCATCTTTTCAAGCATTAATTTTATCTCCTCTCCTGGACGAGGAGCATTCGAAACTAAAATTATAGGATATCCTTTGTTTTTTAAATCATATAAACAATCGACGCTTGAACCAAATAACTCCTGCCCATTATGGATTACACCCCAAATATCACAAATTACAGAGTCATATTTTTCATAAACTTCTGAAAAATTATTAATTTTAATAGATTTTTTTATGTCATGAGCCATATAATCACTGACTAATATACTGTGTCTTATTCGTCAACTATTGGCTTCATTTAGTTTTTAAGCTCTGCTATTCTAAATATAGAAATTATAGGAAAAAAAATGGAATTATTTAATTTATCAGGAAAAAGAGCGTTGATAACTGGTTCAACAAAAGGAATAGGCGAAGCTATTGCAAAAAGATTTGCTGAGCATGGTGCTAAGGTTGTTATATCCAGTAGAAAAGAGGATATGTGTATAAAAATAAGAGATGAAATTAACAATAAATTTCCTGATAGTGCTATCTCGATTCCATGTAATATTAATGAGAAAAAACAATTAGAGGATCTTGTGAAGGAGACAAATTCTATTTTTGGTGGAATAGATATTTTAGTATGTAATGCTGCTTTAAATCCATTCTTTGGGTCTTCAATGGATATACCAGATGAAGCTTTTGATAAAATTTTAAGCGCTAATATAAAATCAAATCATTGGTTGTCTAACATGGTTCTTCCTCAAATGATTGAAAGAAAAGAGGGTTCAATAATAGTTGTATCATCTATTGGCGGTCTAAAAGGATCTGAAATGCTTGGAGCTTATAGTATCTCAAAAGCAGCAGATATGCAGTTGGTAAGAAATATAGCCGTTGAACAAGGACCATACAATATCAGAGCTAATTGTATCTCACCTGGTATTATAAAAACTAGATTTGCAAAGGCTTTATGGGATAATCCAGAGATTTTAAAAAATACTACATCTAAAGCACCTCTAAGAAGAATTGGTGTGCCAGACGAAGTTGCTGGAGCGGCTATATTTTTAGCCAGTGATGCAGGATCATTTACCACAGGTCAAAATATCGTTATTGATGGGGGCGTTACAATCGCTTAAAAAATGAATTTATTAATTCTTGGAAAAAAAGGAGAGGCGATCCAAAAAGATCTTCAAGAAAATCTTGATAAATCTTGGAAAATATTTAATTGGAATCCTGGTGAAAGTGAAGAACATTTATCAAACCTTCTCAATAAAGCAGATATAGCAATAACTGGATCTGATGCCTTAATTTATGGAGGTATTTTTAAATTCATCTCATCTGCAAAAAACCTAAAACTTTTACAAATACCTTTTGCTGGAGTTGATTGGCTTAATCCCAAATTAATCCCCAAAAATCTTATGGTTGCGAATGCCTCTGGTCATGAAATAGCAATGTCTGAATATATTATTGGCTGCATAATGAGTTTGAGTATTGATCTCCTTACCAATCATAATGATTTCAAATCTGGATCATGGGAAAAGACAGGTACTCTGTCAGACCCTAAAAGTATGCATGGTGAAGTTTTTGGTAAAACATTAGGTATAATCGGATATGGTCAGATTGGAATTGAAACAGCAATAAGGGCAAAGTCACTTGGAATGAAAACATATGGACTAAACAGAACTCAGAAAAAAAATACTCCGAAATATCTTGATTGGCATGGATCATCAGATAAGCTCGATTTTATTTTAGAAGAAAGTGATTTTTTAGTCTTAGCCTGCGACCTTAATGAAAGCACCAAAGGTCTGATTAATAAAAGAACATTATCAAAGATGAAAAAAACCTCCTATATTATCAATGTTGCAAGAGGCGATGTTTGTGTGGAAGAGGACCTTTACAATAGTTTAAAGAAAAAAAATATTGCTGGCGCAGCAATCGATACGTGGTGGATATACCCAGATAGACCAAAAGAAGGTGGTAAACCAGAAAAAGANCCTAGACCATCTGATTTTCCTTTTCATAAACTNGATAATGTAATAATGACTCCTCATAACTCTGCACATACTTTAGAGTCAGATTTAAGAAGATCTAAATCGATTTTAGATAATTTATTAGATTTTAAAAAAGGAAAAAAACCATCNGGTTTTGTTTTTTACGGAAATAAATAATATATTGTGATAATGTTTTTTAAAGAGAGAAAAAATGACAGAAGAAAACAGTAAAAAAGCAGANAGAATAACAGTCCTAGCGGAAGATTTTACCCCTGCCGCNATGGAATTTCATAGAAAAAATATGAGTGCTCGTGGTTATAGAATGGAAGGAACAATAGTACCAAGAAAGTTCCAAATGATTAGTGGCGTTGAGGATGCAAAAGACTTGTTTGATGGCAAAGAGTACTATGCTGTTACTTTTGTAAAAGAATAATTTACTCTAAAATCCTAGTTTTTAATAAATCCACAGTTTGATTATTAATTTCTAATTCTTTAACTACAAAATCTTCAATTGAATTATACGATAAATAAATTTCTGAAAAGGCTGCATTTATATAATCAACTCTTGCCTCAAATAAGGGTTTTAATTTCTCTGACGAAGTATCTCTCCAATCCTCGTTAATAATTGGGCCTTTGAAATATTTATTAGTTAGTAAATAATCCTCAATTATAGTTTCCTTTCTAACGCCTAATAAACCTAGGTATAAAAGAGCACCAAAGCCAGTTCTATCNTTTCCTGCAAAACAATGAAAAACTAAAGGAATTTCTCCAAAAGCAACTAAATTTATAAAATCCCTNTATTTTTTCTTATGTTGATGAACATACAGAACGTAGTGATGCTGCATTTCTTTAGCCATCTCTTCACTTGTAACATCATCTCTTATTGATAATTCTCTAAGATCTTTAGTTCCTAATGTTTTAATTGGTATATGTTTTAGNACGGGTAGAGTTTTTTCAGAAAACGGTGACGGAAATTCATCAAGCTCAATATCACTTCTAAAATCACATACAGTTTTTATNCCAATTTGATTAATTTTCTTTAAATCTTCCTCAGATAAATGAGATAAATTATCTGAACGATAAATAAGGCCTTGCTTTAACTTCATGCCATCTTCNGTTTCATATCCACCAAGATCTCTAAAATTTGAAGCACCTGTTAAATTTACATNTCTGTCTGGCATTATTTTTANTGACTGAAAAAAATCTTATTTAACCATNGCTTTACGCATAGAGTCGTAATCATCAAAAGCTGAAAAGGAATTAATTTTTCCATTTTTCAGTGTAAACATATGNAAGGCTGAAGAATTAAGATTATCAGCAGTCATTTTNTGAAGAACATAAACTGTACTTCCACTTTTTGTTTTAACAGTGTCAATATTTTGAATTTCTAATTTAAAATTAGGCCAGAATTTCGGTATTACTTCAAAAACATTTTTTATTGTAGCTTCTGTACCGATGTGAGTCCCTGAATGAGGTAATTTACCATAGATAGAAAATTTCAGATCTTCGGTGTGTAATTTTGACCATGCATCAGTATCACCTGATGCAAAAGTTGAATAAGCCATTTTAACAATTTCTTCACTAGATAATTCACCTACTTTATGATGGCCAGCATTTAATGAAATCGAGGCTATTATTAAAAATAAAAATATTAACTTCTTCATGTTNTCTCCTATTCTCCATCTTATGGTAGCGGGGGAGGGATTTGAACCCCCGACACGCGGATTATGATTCCGCTGCTCTAACCAACTGAGCTACCCCGCCATAAGTATTCATCCATTAATGCTGTAAATTGCTAGATGTCAAGGTAAGCGATTATCATATATCCATCCACCACCTAAAACCCTTGAGCTATTTTGAATATCGTAAAAAACGCAAGCTTGACCTGGNGAAATACCTTCCTTTAATCCAGATTCTAATTTTACACTTATATTGTTTCCTTCAGTAATAATATCAGCATTTTCAAGNTCAAGAGTTGAACCAACTTTTACCTTAACTTTACGTATTTTATTGCTAAATTGATCATCTCCTAACCAATTAATATCCTTAATATATATAGTTTCTTTTTTCAGATCNTCCTTAGTACCAACAGTAACTTCATAGGAAACAGGGTTTATATCAATAACATATAAAGGCTCTCCAACTGCCAANCCTAACCCTCTTCTTTGGCCAATAGTAAAATTTACAATTCCATTATGTTCTGCAAGAACTTCACCTTTTTTNGAGATGATTTTACCTTTAATATGACCATTAGGGTTAAGTTTCTTTAAAACATTTTTATAGTTACCATCTGGAACAAAGCATATATCTTGACTATCGGGTTTTTCTGAGACCTCAAGACCAATATCTNNGGCTATTTTACGAATTTCTGGTTTAGTAAAGTTACCTAGAGGAAATCTTAAAAAATTAAGCTGTTCTCTTGTAGTTTTAAAAAGAAAATAACTTTGATCTCTTTCAATGTCCTTAGCTCTATACATTTCACGNCCATTTTTACCTTGGACTGAATTAATGTAATGTCCAGTAACTANTGCATCAGCATTTAAATCTTTTGCGACATCNAATAAATCGTCAAACTTAACTCTTTCGTTACACAAAACGCATGGTATTGGTGTCTCACCTTTTTCATACGATGNTGCAAAATCATTTATAACNTTTTCTTTAAAAATTTTTTCATANTCTAAAACATAGTGAGGAATCTTTAGNGTAGATGCTACCTTTTTTGCATCATGAATATCTTGACCAGCACAACAAGATCCCTTCTTTTTTGGAGAATTACTATCATCGTAAAGNTGGAGTGTTATTCCAATAGCNTCATAACCAGAAGCTTTTACGAGGGCTGCAGCCACAGAAGAGTCAACTCCACCAGACATTGCAACAACAACTCGACCTTTCTTGGTCTTATTCTTTATATCTAAGTCAACTTTTGGTATCATAAGAACTAAATATAAAAATTATTCAATTAATGCAATTAATTAANGCCTAAAAAATATTACTTTTAATTATTTAATTTATTTTATTACTTATACTTATTATAATTTTTTTATGTTTCAACAAAANATTTTATCTGAATTAATTAAAATCTCCTATGAAGCGGGGTTATTAATTATGGATATTTATAATAATAAATTTGAAGTNAATCATAAAAAAGATAATTCACCTGTAACAAACGCAGATAAAAANGCTGAAGAATTTATTTTAAAAAAGTTGANTAGTATTTTTCCAGACATTCCAATTATTTCNGAAGAAGCTTACTCAAATAAATTTATTCCAGATTATGATAAAAGATTTTTTCTTGTTGATCCTCTTGATGGAACAAAAGAATTTATCAANAAAAATGGTGAATTTACTGTAAATATTGCATTTATAAATGAAGGATACACAAAAATTGGTTTCATAAATGCTCCAGCAAAAAATAAGATNTTTTTTAATGATGAAAAAAAATCCTATATCATTGAAACAGAANCTAAAGATGAAATATCTATTAAAAAAGCTAAACAAATTAAAGTAAGNGATCAAAAACAAAAAAACTTNATTGCTACAATNAGNAGATCNCATAGCGGAAAAGAGATTGATAATTATTTAAAAGATTATGATATAGAAAAGATNAACTATGTTGGATCTTCTTATAAATTTTGTTTAATTGCATCTGGAGAAGCTCATATATANCCGCGTATNTCGCCAACTTGCGAATGGGATACTGCAGCCGGCCATGCAATTTTAAAAACGGCGGGTGGTAATGTTACCTTATTGAATGGTGAAGAACTTAGATATGGTTTTAAGGAAAATAATTTTATAAATCCAAATTTTATTGCTAGAAATTAATAAATTANTCTNGATTTAAAAAATTATTTCATCTAGCATTAATTNGAATTTGGGGNTAATTNAGNGTAATTATGAGTCATCCAAGCTTAGGAAAAAAAACAGCAATTTTTATTAACATCATTCTAATATTTATTCTTACATTTGGGATTTTAATTAAGACAGCATCAATAAACAAACCAGATATAAAGAAAAATATCCCTATGCCAAAAGAAGAAAAGGTAAGTTTAATAGGTGATATAAATACCCAAAGGATTATTAATGCTGATAGTGAACCTCATAATTGGTTAGCACATGGAAGAGATTATAAAGAACAGAGATATTCTCCTCTTGATCAAATAAATACAGAAACAATTCAAAATTTAAAACTTGAGTGGTCTCTTGATATGGGGACTACCAGGGGCCTGGAAGCTACACCAATAGTAGATAATGGTATAATGT
>NYSO01000058.1 GCA_002683015.1 Rhodobiaceae bacterium | reverse complement strand
CCTGAAGCATTCTTTTTTCGTTTCTAACGATAATTTCGGGTGCTAAAATTTCTTGAAGTCTTGCTAACCTATTGTTTCTATTTATAACTCTTCTATAGAGATCATTAAGATCAGATGTAGCAAATCTTCCGCCATCAAGAGGTACTAAAGGTCTTAATTCTGGNGGAATNACAGGTATCACTTTCATAATCATCCACTCAGGTTTATTTCCTGACTCTCTGAAGGCCTCAATAAGCTTTAACCTTTTAGCCAATTTTATNGGCTTTAATTCACTTTTAGTTTCTTTTATTTCTTTTCTTATGTCTTCACTTACCTGATCTAGNTCAATATTTTCTAATAAGTACCTTATAGCNTCAGCACCNATTTCAGCTCGGAAATTATCAACNCCATACTCATCTTGAGCATCTAAGTATTCTTCTTCAGTNANCAATTGAAGATTATCTAATGGAGTTAAACCGGGNTCTAAAACAAGATAACTNTCAAAGTATAAAACTTTCTCAAGATCTTTAAGCATCATATCTAGCATTAATCCAATTCTACTAGGCAAAGATTTTAAAAACCAAATATGAGCAACTGGTGAGGCTAATTCAATATGCCCCATTCTCTCTCTTCTAACTTTCGAAAGAGTAACCTCAACACCGCACTTCTCACATACNATNCCTTTAAATTTCATTCTTTTATACTTTCCGCANAGACATTCATAATCCTTTACTGGACCAAAAATTCTTGCNCAAAAAAGACCATCTCTTTCTGGTTTAAATGTACGATAATTAATTGTTTCTGGTTTTTTTATTTCNCCAAAAGACCAAGAAAGAATTTTTTCAGGACTAGCAATACCAATACGAATATGATCAAAAGTTTGACCAGATTTTGGTTGGTTAAACAGATTTAAAACTTCTTTATTCATTATATCCTCATATAAAATTATTAATAACTAACCCTTAAAAAAGGTTAACTTATTAATCTGAAGAATCTTGCAATTCTACATTTAATCCNAACGATCTCATTTCTTTGACCAANACATTAAAACTTTCTGGTACACCAGACTCGAAATTTTCTTCGCCTCTAACGATTGACTCATAAACTTTTGTTCTACCAGCTACATCATCAGATTTTACNGTCAGCATTTCTTGAAGAGTGTAAGCTGCTCCATAAGCTTCAAGAGCCCACACTTCCATTTCTCCAAATCTTTGACCACCAAATTGNGCTTTACCCCCTAGTGGNTGTTGNGTAACTAAACTATAAGGNCCAACTGAACGACCATGAATTTTATCATCAACNAGNTGGTGTAGTTTCAAAATATAAATATAACCAACTGTNACCGGTCTATCAAATTTTTCACCNGTTCTACCNTCATATAAAGTAATTTGACCNCTAGTATTTAAATCAGCTTTTTCCAAAAGNTCATTTATATCATTTTCTCTTGCACCATCAAAAACTGGAGTTGCAATAGGAACACCNTTTCTCANAGAATGACTCATTTCAATTAAATCACCATCTTCATATTTTTTAATTTCTGACGGTTTGTATATACCCTCCAAAGTTGACCTAACATTAGAAATATCTCCNCCAGCTTCATANGATTTTAAGGCATTATTAATTTGTTGACCTAAACCCGCACATGCTGCACCGAGGTGTGTTTCAAGAATTTGACCAACATTCATTCTACTTGGAACGCCCAATGGATTTAAAACGACATCAACGTGTCTTCCATCAGCTGAGTAAGGCATATCTTCAGCAGGAACAATTCTAGAAATAACNCCTTTATTACCATGACGCCCNGCCATTTTATCACCAGGCTGTAATTTTCTTTTTATAGCAACATAAACTTTAATGCTCTTCATTACACCAGGTAATAATTCATCACCTCTGCTAACTTTTTCAACCTTATCCTCAAATCTTTTTTCAATCTGATTTTTGTTCTCATTGTATTGNTCACGAAGNCTTTCAATTTCCTTCTGAACACTATTATTTTGCATTACGAAATCCCACCAGGAATTTTTAGGAATATCGTTAAGCAATTCTTCGTCAATTTTTGTTTTTTCGCTTGAAATTTTTGGACCAGATGCNGCCATCTTACCAACTAAAGATTCTTTAAGTCTTGAAAAAATATTTCTATCCAAAATTGATAATTCATCNTCTCTATCAATAGATAATCTCTCCACCTCTTCTCTTTCAACAGCTAGAGCTCTCTCATCTTTTTCGATGCCNTGTCTGTTAAAAACTCTAACATCAACAACNGANCCATTTGTTCCNGGAGGAAGTTTGAGNGAAGAGTCTCTNACATCAGATGCTTTTTCACCAAAAATAGCTCTAAGAAGTTTTTCTTCAGGNGTGATTGGACTTTCTCCTTTTGGAGTGACTTTTCCAACTAAAATATCACCTGGTTTTACTTCAGCNCCAATGTACACGATACCTGATTCATCTAAATTTCTGAGTGCCTCTTCACCTACATTTGGAATATCTCTGGTTATTTCCTCTGAACCAAGCTTGGTATCTCTAGCCATAACTTCAAATTCTTCAATGTGAATTGATGTAAAGACATCATCTTTTACAATTTTTTCTGATATCAAAATAGAATCTTCAAAATTATAACCATTCCATGGCATGAAAGCTACAAGAACATTCTTTCCAAGAGCAAGCTCTCCAGAGTCAGTAGATGGGCCATCAGCAATAATATCGCCTTTAAATATTTGATCACCTACCCTTACTAATGGTCTTTGATTCATGCAGGTAGATTGATTTGATCTTTGGAATTTTTTTAGATTATATATATCAACACCTAAATCACCAGCCTCAAGATCTCCTTTAGAAGTAACAACAATTCTTTGAGAGTCAACTTGGTCAACAATACCATCTCTAGTTGCAACCACAGATGAACCTGANTCTCTTGCAACAGTTTCTTCCATACCTGTCCCAACAAAAGGAGCTTCATTTGTTACCAATGGAACAGCTTGTCTCATCATATTTGATCCCATAAGAGCCCTATTTGCATCATCATTTTCAAGAAAAGGAATTAATGCAGCTGCAACTGATACAGTTTGCTGAGGACTGACATCAACAAAATCAACTGAAGCCGGAGGAACAAGATCAAAATCACCATCATGTCTACAATTAAGAAGTTCTGAGAGTAAATTACCCTTTTCATCAGCAGGTTCATCAGCTTGTGCAATCCTGTATCTACTTTCCTCAACTGCTGACAAGTAAACAATTTCATTTGTTTTCTTTCCATCAACAACCTTTAAATAAGGACTTTCAATNAAGCCATATTTGTTAATTCTAGAATAAGTTGCCAATGAGTTTATAAGNCCGATATTCGGACCCTCAGGGGTTTCAATTGGACATATTCTTCCATAATGAGTTGGATGAACGTCTCTTACCTCAAAACCAGCTCTTTCCCTAGTCAATCCACCTGGTCCTAAAGCTGAAACTCTTCTTTTATGAGTGATTTCAGATAAAGGATTTGTTTGATCCATAAATTGTGATAATTGCGAAGAACCAAAAAACTCTCTAATAGTTGCAGCTATCGGTTTTGCATTGATAATATCCTGAGGCATTACNGCGTCGATATCTACAGAGCTCATTCTTTCTCTTATAGCTCTTTCCATTCTAAGAAGNCCAATTCTGAACTGATTTTCAAGTAATTCACCAACTGATCTTACNCTTCTATTTCCAAGGTTATCAATATCATCAATGTCGCCCTTTCCATCCCTAAGATCTACCAAAGTTTTTAAGACAGAAGCAATATCTTCTTTAGTNAANACTCTTACTGTATCCGGTGTATCAAGATTAAGTCTCATATTTAATTTAACCCTACCTACATCAGATAAATCATAGCGGTCAGAGTCAAAAAATAAACTTTCAAATAAAGCNGTAGCACTTTCAACTGTAGGTGGTTCACCTGGTCTAAGAATTTTATAAATTTCAAATAATGCTGTTTCTTTGTCTATAGATTTATCAAGAGCAAGNGTATTACGCAAAAAAGGACTNGAATTTATATTATCAATAACTAAAACAGGTATTGATTTAATTTTTTCTAATTCAAATAAAGCAATTAATTCTTCAGTTATTTCTTCACCGGCTTCAGCAAATATTTCGCCNGTCTCGGTATTAACAATATCTTCNGAAATAAATTTTCCAATTAACTCTTCATTAGATATTTCTAATTCTTTAATATTTTTTTCTTCAAGCTGCTTTAATAGTCTTGGTGTGAACTTTTTACCTTGCTCAACTATAACTTTTCCTTTTGACACAAGTGGAAAAAGAGATTTACCGCCAACAATATTTTCTGCTTTAAAATCTTTTTTCCAACCATCTTTATATTTTGTATAGTCTTCGCTCTTATAAAACATTGAAAGAATTTCTTCAGCATCATAACCTAGGCTATATAAAATTGTTGTTGCAGGAATTTTTTTCTTTCTATCAATTCTTGCATTAACAATATCTTTTGGATCAAACTCAAAGTCCATCCAAGAACCTCTATAAGGAATAATTCTTGCAGCAAAGAGTATCTTTCCAGAGGAATGGGTTTTTCCTTTATCATGATCAAAGAAAACACCAGGACTTCTATGCATCTGAGACACAACAACTCTTTCGGTCCCATTTATTATAAATGTTCCGTTTTCTGTCATTAAAGGTAAATCACTCATATAAACATCTTGCTCTTTAACATCCTTGACTGATTTAGCTTGAGTTTCCTCATCAACATCAAAGACAATAAGCCTAAGAGTTACTTTTAATGGAGCGGCATATGTTAAACCTCTTTGAATACATTCATCAGTGTCGAATTTAGGTTCGTCAAAAGAATAAGAGATGTATTCAATAGTCGAAGTTTCGCTAAAATCACTAATCGGAAAAACTGAGCGAAAAACATTTTCTAAGCCTTTATCAAGCCTATCTTCACTAGAAACAAACCTCTGTAAAAAAAGTTCATACGAAAATTTCTGAACCTCTATGAGATTTGGCATCTCAGCAATTTGGTCATTTCTTTGAAAAGTCTTTCTTAGTCTTTTACGATTTTGCAATGTTTGCGACATATTAATTAAACCNTAAAGTTATATTGTAAAATAAATAAAATTAAATTGATTACTTAAGTTCTACTGTTGCGCCAGCAGCTTCAAGTTTCTCTTTAATCTCAGCAGCCTCATCCTTTGATGCACCTTCTTTTACGTCTTTTGGAGCGCCTTCCACTAAATCTTTAGCTTCTTTTAATCCAAGACCTGTTATAGTTCTAACCTCTTTAATGACATTAATCTTCTTGTCCCCAGCAGCAGCTAGCACAACAGTAAAGGAATCTTTTTCTTCAGCAGCAGCTTCACCACCACCTGCAGCAGGCGCAGCAGCAACAGCAACAGGTGCTGCAGCAGTAACACCCCATTTATCCTCAAGTAATTTTGAAAGCTCAGAAGCCTCTAAAACNGATAAACTTGATAGTTCTTCAACAATTTTTTCTAAATCAGCCATAATATTCTCCTAATAATAGTATTTATAATATTTAATCAGTTTCTTTTTCTGGAGCAGTTTCTTCTGATGCAGTTTCTTCTGCCGNAGCAGTTTCTTCTGATGCAGNTTCNTCTGCNGTGNCAGTTTCTTCTGATGCAGTTTCTTCTGCCGNAGCAGTTTCTTCTGATNCAGTTTCTTCTGCAGTGGTTTCATTTGTTGTATTTTCAGANTCTGGTAATTGAGACTTTGCTTGAATTACCTGAGCNAATTGACCACCTGGTCGAGTTAAAATTCCAGCAATTTTAGTTGCAGGGGCACTTAATACACCAATAATTTTTGCTCTTAACTCATCCATTGTAGGAAGATTTGCAAGTTTTTTGATAACTTCACTATCTATTAATTCGCCATCCATCATGCCGCCTACAATTGATAATTTTTNATTATCTTTTGCNAAATCGACAATAATTTTTGGTGATGANGTTAATTCATTAGAAAATGCAATAGCNGTAGGACCATTAAACATAGNCTCAAGAGATTTAGCTGACGTATTATCAACAGCTATCTTTGCTAAACTATTTTTGGCAACTCTAAAAGATGTATNNGCTTCCTCTCTAAGAGTGTTTCTTAAAGAAGACATTTCTTCGACNGTTAAGCCTTCATTTTGAGTTACAATTAAAAAATTAGATTCATCAAATGCTCTATTTAATGATGAAACAATTTTTTCTTTACTAGCTCTATCCACAAACTTTCTCCAATACAAACCCACATTAGGTCTAACAACAAAAAATTCTACAAACAACTATGTAGAATAACCGGCTGTCCTGATATTGAACCGATTAAGAAAAAAATTCTTAGTCGTCTCTCTACCTGTCTCATATAGGAGTGATAAACACATTAAGTTAAAAAACACCCATAATCTAGGACAGTTTGCATATTTAAAATATGCATTTGATACTAAATACTCTAAATGCCTCCAGTATCAATTCTTACTCCAGGTCCCATTGTAGAACTCAGAGAAATTTTTTTTATATATGTTCCTTTAGCGCCGCTTGGTTTTTCCTTTCGAACGGCATTAATAAATTCTTTAATATTTTCTGATATGGCATCTTCTGAAAAACTAGCTTTACCAATTCCAGCGTGTACAACACCACCTTTTTCAGCTCTAAATTCAACTGCACCTGATTTTGACGATTTTACAGCCTCTGAAACATCATTAGTGACCGTTCCTGTTCTTGGATTTGGCATCATACCTCTCGGTCCAAGGACTTTACCTAACTTTCCTACTAATGGCATCATATCTGGAGTTGAAATACAACGATCAAAATCGATTTTACCTGAAGCAACTTCATCAACTAACTCTTCAGCACCAACTAAATCAGCACCAGCATCCTGAGCCTGTTTTGCAATATCGCCTCTAGCAAATACAGCAACTCTGACATCTTTACCAATACCATTAGGCAAACTAACAACCCCTCTAACAGTTTGATCTGACTGAGAAGGATCAAGCCCAAGATTCATAGAAACCTCAATAGTTTCGTCAAATTTTGCATTTGCTTTAGATTTAATAATAGCAA
>NYSO01000057.1 GCA_002683015.1 Rhodobiaceae bacterium | reverse complement strand
ATATTAGTAATTTTAATCATTGGGTTAATTGCAGGCCCTGCCGTATCTTTATATGGATCACCAACAGTATCACCTGTAACAGCTGCTTTATGAGCTTCTGAGCCTTTACCTCCATGATTACCATCTTCTATATATTTTTTTGCATTATCCCATGCACCACCTCCAGCNGTCATAGATAGCGCAACAAATAACCCAGTTACAATTACGCCTAGAAGCATTGCTCCAAGTGCAGAAAANGCATCGCCTTTAGTAGCTATAAAATTGATAAAATAAAATAATATGACNGGCGAAAGTAACGGAAGTAAAGATGGTANAATCATTTCTTTGATTGCAGATTTTGTTAANAGGTCAACAGCCCTTGAGTAATCAGGCTTATCTTTTCCAGTCATAATTCCAGGTTTTTCTTTAAATTGAAGCCTTACCTCCTCAACAATGGCTGANCCAGCTCTTCCAACGGCAGTCATNCCCATTGCNGCAAATAAATAAGGAAGCATACCGCCAACCAATAAACCAACTACAACATATGGATTAGATAATGAAAAATCTGTTGTCACTCCATAAAAATAACTTCCCTCTACAGCATTGGTCGTAAAATAATCAATATCTGCAGTATATGCTCCAAATAANACTAGAGCCCCTAATCCAGCAGATCCAATAGCATAACCTTTTGTTACAGCTTTTGTTGTNTTCCCAACAGCATCTAATGCATCTGTTGTATTTCTCACATCTTCNGGTAACTCAGACATTTCAGCAATTCCACCTGCATTATCAGTGACTGGACCAAAAGCATCAAGAGCAACGACCATACCTGCTAAGGCAAGCATTGTAGTAACTGCAATTGCNATACCAAATAAACCAGCTAAACTATATGTTAAAATAATTCCAAAAACTATNACAAGAGCAGGAAGAGCTGTTGANTCCATTGAAACAGCAAGACCTTGAATTACATTTGTNCCGTGTCCAGTTTCTGAAGANTTTGCAATTGATTGAACCGGTCGATAGTCAACACCAGTATAATATTCAGTTATCCATATAATAAGNCCNGTAATAGCTAATCCAATTACTCCACAAATATANAAATCAAGACCGTTAAATGAAATATCATCAATAGATAANGTTGTATTAAAACCCACTACCAAGTCTGTTACAAAATATAANACTATTAATGANAAAATAGCAGTAGCAATAAATCCTCTATATAAAGCACCCATTATTGAATTATTTTTACCTAATTTAACGAAATAAGTACCCAAAATAGAAGTNATTACACAAGCTGCACAGATTGCCATAGGGTAAATCATCATAACAACATTACCTGTAAAAAATATAGATGCTAAAACCATTGTAGCAACAACAGTAACGGCATATGTCTCAAATAANTCTGCAGCCATTCCTGCACAATCACCAACATTATCACCAACATTATCTGCAATTGTTGCNGGATTTCTAGGGTCATCTTCAGGAATACCAGCCTCAACTTTTCCTACAAGATCTCCACCAACATCTGCTCCTTTGGTAAAAATTCCTCCACCCAGTCTGGCAAAAATTGAAATCAATGACGAACCGAAACCTAAGGCAACTAGNGCATCAATTACGACTCTATCATTTTCAGGTACCCAAATATTTGTTAAAATATAATAATAAACGGACACTGCTAATAATGCTAAACCAGCAACAAGCATGCCCGTNACCGCACCTGACTTAAANGCAATACCGAGACCACTAGCCAAACTTACTGAAGATGCTTGAGTAGTTCTNACATTTGCTCTAACAGATACTAACATACCTATATANCCTGCTATTCCAGACATAACTGATCCAATTAAAAAGCCAACTGCTACTTCAAGACCTAATAAAAAATATGAAATTATAAGAATTACNACACCAACAATTGCTATNGTACTATATTGTCTAGATAAATATGCTCCTGCCCCTTCCTGAATAGCTTTTGCAATTTCTTGCATTTTTTCATTACCTGTATCTGCTGATAAAACAGATAAAGAAGTAATTATTCCATATAGAACAGCCAATACTCCAGATCCAATAATTAGATACATNATATCCATGATAATTTCCTCCACATTATTAAATAACTAGTTTGATTTAATAACTAGTTTGTAATTTTGACGAACATTGCCAAAACAATNCTCTAATATCAAGTTAAACATTCCTAGAATTTATGCTTATAGCCATCTAAGTCAGTTATGTCATTAAAATCAGCTATATTTATATTATAGCCTTTTTTCATTTTACCAATTTTAGTTATATTTTTATTTCTATCCAGTCCATCTTTCCCTGTAAATAACAACTCATAATCATCACCACCATTTAATATTAATTTATTTAATTTAGGGTATTTAGAAATAATGGCTCTAGCAGAATTAGATAATGGAATTGAATTAAAATCTATATCAGCACCTAAATTTGAAGTTCGGCATATGTTATTTAGATCACTATAAAGACCATCTGATATATCTGTAGAAGCGGATGCATGTCTATTTATATAATTGAACAAATCAATTCTTGGAGTTGGTATTAGGTATCTATTTAATAAGAACTCTTTATGTTTTTTTAAAATATTAACTCTTTCTTTCTTTTTGCAATATAAACCTAATGCAGAGTCACCAATTGTGCCTGAAACATAAATATAATCACTATTTTTAGCTGAGGATCTTCTAATAAATTTGTCATTTATTAAATTTCCAAAAATTGTAAGGGATAAAACTGTTTTATCTAATGTTTTAGTAGTATCACCACCAATTAAATTTAATTTAAAAAACTGAAGATCAGATCTTAAACCTCTCATAAAATTACTAATCCATTTTTCATCAATATTTTTACCAATAGAGAAATTAAATAAACAATATTTTGGTTTAACTCCTTTTGAAACTATATCAGATACGTTTACTCGAATAAGTTTTTTAGCGATAAGATTTGGCTGATCGTTAGAAAAAAAGTGAATATCTTCACAAATAGTATCAGTAGAGTAGATTTTACCATCAACTAAACCAACATCATCATTAAAGTTTAAAGAATATTTCGAATTTTTTTCTTTGGAGGAGAGATGTTTTTTTATGAAATCAAATTCAGTAATCATTTTATAATTCACTTGATCTATAAATCTTGGATATTTTATCTAAAATACCATTTATAAAATTTGGTTCCTCACCTTCAAAAAATGATTTTGATATTTCTATATATTCGTTAATGATAACTTTAACTGGTATATCGTTACATTCTTTTAATTCATATAAAGCTGATCTTAATATCGCCCTAGAAACGGAGTCTATTCTCGACAAAGACCAACCAATTAAATTATCCTTAATATCAGAATCAATTGCTTTTTGATTTTTTGTAACACCTTTTAAGATTCTACTTAAGTGATTCTTATCAGCTTTTTCTGTTTTATTTAACCTTGAGATTTCTATTAAATAATCATCAGTTAATCTTTCAAGAATATTATTAATTTTTTTTCCATTTATTTCCATTTCAAATAAGATTTGTACTGCAAAAAGACGGGCTGATGATTTTTTATTATAAATATTTGACTTCAAATTAAATATTACCTTTTAAATCTATTAGCTTTGAGGAAGCTAATGCCGCATGATAACCTTTATTATTTTCATCATTATTACTTCTTTCAATTGCCTGCTGTTTATTTTCAACAGTCAAAATACCGTTTCCGATAATAAGAGAATAATCTAGACTTAAATTTGTAATAGCTCTTGCAGACTCATTAATCACTATATCAAAATGACTTGTTTCGCCCCTAATAACACAACCTAAAGCNANAAAACCGTCAAAGTTATGTTTTGATTCAGAAATAAGCTTAATAGCAGGTCCAATTTCTAAAGCCCCAGGAACATAAAATTTTTCATAAATGATTGAGTTTTGATCACAAAATTTTGTTGCCCCTAACTCTAAGCCATTAGAAATTTTTTTATAATAATCTGAAACAACTATGCAAATACTTTTTGACATCTTAATTATTATCCTCGAGAGGCTGTCTATCGGAAATTTCTAAATCATAACCCTCTAGATTAATGGGCATTGCATTNGTATCTGAAATTAAACTCATTTTCTTCACACCCAAGTCAATAAGTATTTGAGCCCCAACACCATACTCCTTCAATTTATTCTCTTGCTTCAAATTATTACCTGAATATTTTTTAAGAAGGTTTGATAAAGCATCATCATTTGTATCTCTAACGAGTATTATTACACCAGAATCGAGATCACTAATTAAGTCCATTGATTTTGAAATTAAATTCTTTCGATTAGGNTTTATTGATATTAAATCTTCAAAAATATTTACAGAATGAACTCTTACNGGAATAACATCACTAGAATTAAGTCTTCCTTTTACAAGGGCGATATGCTCAGCTTTATCAAGATCATTTTTATAAACAATGCAGTTCCATTCCCCACCAAATTCACTCTCTATTTTTTCACTCTGAACTCTAGTAATTATATGATCATTATTAATTCTATATGATATTAAGTCGGCAATTGTTCCAATTTTTAAATTAAATTTTTTTGCAACTTCAATTAATTCTGGAAGTCTTGCCATTGTTCCATCATCATTCATTATTTCACAAATGACACCGGATGGATTTTTACCTGCAAGTTTTGCTATATCAACAGCTGCTTCAGTATGACCAGCTCTAACCAAAACACCACCTGGACGGGCTTTAATAGGAAAAACATGACCAGGTGTAACAATATCTGTACTTTTGGTATTTCCTGANATTGCAGTTGCAATTGTCAAAGCTCTATCATGAGCAGAAATACCTGTAGTTACACCCTCTCTGGCCTCAATAGAAACAGTGAATGCTGTCTCATGCCTTGATTTATTATTTGAAGACATTAGTGACAATCCAAGATTTTCAACCTTATCTTCATTTAATGCCAAGCAGATTAAACCTCTACCATTTTTAGCCATAAAATTAATAATATCGGCATTTGCATCTTCTGCAGGTATAACGAGGTCACCCTCATTTTCTCTATCCTCAGCATCTACAAGAATAAACATATTGCCCTTTGATGCTTCAGAGATAATATCTTCTATAGGTGAAATATATTTCTTCATAATCTTTCCTCAAGCTGTCTTGAAACATACCTAGCCAATACATCAAATTCAATATTTACTCTATCACCCTTGCTAACACTACTCCATGAAGTATTTTCTTCAGTATGNGGTATAATATTTACTGAAAAAAAATCATCTGAAACTTCATTTATTGTAAGTGAAATGCCATCCAAGCATATAGATCCTTTTGAAGCGACAAACTTTTTATACTCATTTGGATATTTTATTTTAAAAACATTACTATTTTTTGATTTAATAATTGAGTCAATTTCACCCAAACAATCAACATGACCAGTAACTAAGTGTCCCCCAACCTCATCTCCAAACTTTAAACTCTTTTCTAAATTAATTTTAGTATGATTTTTCCAAAACTTTACAGAAGATCTAGAAATAGTTTCTTGCGATACTTCAAAGCAAAAATAAGAATTATCGTTAAATTTATTTTTTTCAACAACTGTTAGACAAATCCCTGAACAACAAATAGACGCGCCGAGATCAATNTCCTCATGATTAAACCTTGATGATATTTTAATTTTACCATTATCTAAATTAATGGACTNTATTTCACCAACATCAGTAATAATTCCTGTAAACAAAATATTAATCCTTCTTTGAGCTAAAGATCTCTAGCTTATTATCTCGTAAATTAATACAATCTTTTAACAAAAATTTATNACTATATCTAATCTTGTTGAGTTTTTTATCGCTTTTATTCAATAATTTATCTTCGCTAGCATTTTTCTTTGAGGAAAACCAATAAATTAAATTTACCAATTTTTTTTCTACAAAGGAGCCTGAAAGTGTTGAGCCACCTTCAATCAGCAATCTATTNATGTTCATTTTGTTTAGAAAAGATAAAATCTCTTTAATTTCAAGAAGACCTTTTTCATTTTTGTTTATATTAATAACATTAATACCTTGATTTTTAAATTGACTAATTTTATTACTTTTCAATATGTTAGTAAAAATTATTAAATCATTTTTGGAGCATTTAACTAACTTTGAATCTTCAGGGGTTTTTAAATTAGTATCGATTATAATCTTTATTGGCGATCTATCTTTTAGCCCATTTAATCTNCAATCCAAAGAGGGATTATCTGCTAAAACGGTATTTATTCCAACCATAATTGCATCATGGTTGGATCTCAAAATATGNCCATAAGATCTTGATAAATCATTTGTTATCCATTTCATCCCTTTTTTAGGAATAGTTAGCCCATTTTCATATGATGCAACTTTTACATTAATTTCTGGATATTTATTTTTTATATTACTTATAAAGCCATAATGATTTTTTAAAGCTTTTTTATCATAATCTTCAAGATCAACATGAACACCATTAGCCTTTAAAAGCTCAACCCCTTTTCCATTAACAATAGGATTGGGATCTTTCTGGGCTATAACAACCCTTTTTACTTGTTTTTCTATCAATAATTTTGCACATGAGGGATTTTTACCGGTATGCGAGCATGGCTCTAGAGTTACATAAGCAGTGGTATTTTTTGGAAAGTTTTTTATATTATTTATTGCATTAAATTCAGCATGAGGTGAACCACTTCTTCCAGTCACTCCTATGCTTATAATTTTATTTTCACTGGTAATAACACACCCTACAGATGGATTTTCCCCTGTATTTCCTAGATTTCTTGATGCAAGCCTAATTGCATAGTCCATAAAAAAGCTATCATTTTGAGAAATTTTCATTATTTAAAACAAAAAAACCATAGATTAGTCTTCATGAATTATCTCAGAAGGATTCCCTAACTCTCCAACAAAATCCTCAAAATCTTTTACTTCACGAAAATTTTTATAAACAGAAGCAAATCTAACATAAGAAACCATATCAACCTCTCTTAATGCTGCCATAATTAAGCTACCAATCAAATTTGATGGTATGTCTGTTTCACCTGTGCTCTCAAGCTGTCTAACGATACCGGTTACCATTCTTTCAATAACATCTGGATCAATATTTCTTTTTCTAACTGAAATATCTACAGATCTCATAAGTTTATCTCTATCAAAAGGAGCCCTTTTTCCTGATCGTTTGACAACAGTCAAATCTCTCATTTGTATTCTTTCAAAAGTAGTAAAACGTCCACCGCAAGCAAGACATTGACGCCTTCTTCTAATTGCAGAATTTTCTTCTGTAGGTCTTGAGTCGCGTACTTGTGTTTCTTGATTATTACAAAAAGGACATTGCATCATTATTTCTCGTATATAGGAAATTTACTACAAAGTTTTTCAACTTTAATTTTTACGCTCTTTTCAACTTCTTCAACCGGTTCATTGTTATTGTTAGAAATAGAATTAAGAACCTCACAAATTAAATCACCAACAATATTAAATTCTGAGACATTAAATCCTCGTGTTGTACAAGCTGGAGAACCCAGTCTTATTCCTGAGGTAATCATTGGCTTTTCAGGATCAAATGGTACACCATTTTTATTACAAGTTATCCCCGCCCTTCCAAGAGACTCTTCGGCAATGTTACCTTTTATACCTTTTGGCCTTAAATCTACTAAAACGATATGAGTGTCTGTACCACCAGAAACAATATCAAACCCATCATCCATGAGAGTAGATGATAGGGCTTTTGCATTTTTAAGGACATTTTCAGTGTATAAATGAAATTCTGGTTGCAAACTCTCACCAAATGAAACTGCTTTAGCCGCAATTGTATGCATAAGAGGACCACCTTGAATACCAGGAAAAATTGCTGAATTTATTTTCTTTGAAATTTCTTCATTATTAGTCAGTATAAGACCGCCTCTAGGCCCCCTTAGTACTTTATGTGTTGTAGTGGTAGCAACATCTGCATAGGGAAATGGATTTGGATGCGATTTACCAGCAACTAAACCTGAGAAATGAGCCATATCAACCAAAAGATAAGCTCCAACTAAATCTGCAATTTCTCGAAAATCTTTAAAATTAATATGTCTAGGATAAGCAGATCCACCTGCGATTATCAATTTAGGCTTATGTTTAATTGCCAATTCTTTTACTTCATCAATATCAATTAAGCTATCAGTTTTTCTTACACCATATTGAACGGAGTTAAACCATTTACCTGATTGGTTAGGTTTTGCTCCATGGGTTAAATGACCCCCCGCGGCTAAACTCATACCTAAAATAGTATCACCAGGCGTTAATAATGCAGTATAAACCGCTTGGTTTGCTTGTGAACCAGAGTGAGGCTGAACATTTGCAAAATTAACTTCAAATAAACTGCAAGCTCTCTCGATAGCCAATTCTTCGGCAATATCAACATATTCACAACCTCCATAATATCGCCTAGATGGATATCCCTCGGCATATTTATTAGTCATTATAGAACCTTGGGCCTCTAAAACTGCCTTAGAAACAATATTTTCTGAAGCTATCAGCTCTATTTGGCTTTGTTGACGATGTAATTCTTTAGCCATCGCTGAAAAAATATCTTTATCAGCTTTCTCAAGGTTATTATCAAAAAAACCTTCGGGAGTAATATTATCTAATTTTTTTTCCATTTGAACTTTCTATATAAATGACACAATATTTTGTATAATTATTTGCAATTTAACACAAGTTATATGCTTATTTCCACTTATTTTCTTCAATAAGAATATTTTTTAACAAGAGAATCTTATCTGTCATTATTCCGTCAACACCCCTTTTGATTAAAAGCCTCATCTCACTTTCATCATTTATAGTCCATGCAATTACTTTTTGATTGTTACTTTTTAGAAAATTTATATATTTTTCATTAAGTAAATTAACGCCATATCTTCTCATGGGTAAAGATGCATAGGTTGATTTAAAATTTCTAACAACAGATAAATTAGATAAAATTTTACCAAATAAAATTTCATTAGGTCCCATTGATGTTTTTACATTAGGACCTAAGGATTTCCGAATAAAATTTATTCTTTTTTGAGAAAAAGAACCAATACATACTCTTTTTAGTAATGAATATTTTTTAATTAAATTTATTAAAGGTAAAACTGTATCATCAGATTTACAGTCTATATTAAAAAAGCAATCTGGCAAATTCTCTAAAAGGTCAATCAACAGAGGAATTTCTTCGATGTTGTTAATTTTAGCCTTTTTTATTTCATTTAAATTCAGGTCTTTTATTAGACCACTCTCATTTGTAACTCTATCAAGGCTTTCGTCATGAAACGCTACTAAATAACCATCCTTTGAGAGATGAACGTCTGTTTCAAGATATTTATATCCAATTTCATATGCGCACAAAAATGATTTAAGTGAGTTTTCTGGACCAAAATCATTTCCGCCCCTATGAGCGAAAGCAAGAAAATTATCGTTAAGAAAATTAGAATTAACCATTATAATCAGTACTTTAAAGTTTAAACTTAAATAATAAAAACATATAATTTTATAAATATAATAAAATTTAATATATACAGATTCTTTTATATTTCTGATAAAGTATACACAATATTTATTTTAATAAATTAATGAAAAATTATAAATTAACATATTATGATCAAATACTGATTAACAGAATAAAAGCATGTGTTCTCGATCTATTGATATGCTTGTCGTTAATAACAATCACGGTTATCATTTTCAAAATTATTAATTTTTTTACATTNAACTTATTTAACGAGGCAATTTTATTTATTATTCCAGTANTAATTGTAAGTTATTACTCTTTTTCAATCGGGAATGAAAATGGCTCAACATTTGGTATGAAAATTTTTAAGATAGGGTTAGTTAATAATAAAAATAAGGAACTAAGCACTAAAGAGTTATTAATTTATAATTTTCTGTTTTTTATAGTAACTCCTATTGGTTTAGTTCTGCTAATTTCTCTCATAATTCCCCTAGTAAATGATGAGAGAAAATGCATTCATGACTATATCTTTAAAACAAAATTTAACTTATTGAGCTAGAAATAATATGTTCTCTATTGATTTATATATGTGGTTTATTTTTGGTTTAATATTCATTAGCGTAATTTTATTCTCTATAGATAGAATACCTATTGAAATAACATCGTTAGCTATAATAAGTATTTTAATAATAATATTCCAAAATAGTCCTATTTTGGGAGCTGTTTCAGGTGTTCCTGTTTCTTTAGAAGTCATATTGAGGGGATTTGCTAATCCCTCATTAATTGCTTTAATGTGTTTACTTATTATCGGCCATGGATTGCTTGTTACTGG